>VGXW01000026.1 GCA_016873195.1 Planctomycetota bacterium
CCCCGAGGTCGTCGATCAGCCGCACGTCGATCTCGTCGCCGACGCCGAGCGCGAAAACGCGCATCGCCTGCCGATCGGCGAGCCTCGTCAGTTCGAGGATCTGCTGCGGTGCGACCACGCCGACGGTCGGCTGGCCGTCGGTCACGAACACGATCTGCGGCAGCCACGCGCCGTCGCCGTCGGCCGGCGGCACCGGCGCCTCGAGCGCCTTCTGCAGCGCCTCGGCGATGTTCGTGCCACCGAGCGCCTGCAGCTGGCCGACGCGCTTCTGCGCCGCGTCGAGGATCTCGGGCGTCGCGCGCTGCGGCGTGTCGAAGAAGGCCTGTACGGAGGACGCGAACGTCACCACCTGGAACACGTCCTCGGGCCGCAGGCTGTTCAGGAACGCGCGCACCGCCGCCTTGGCCTGTTCGATCTTGTCGCCCTGCATCGAGCCCGACGTGTCGATCACGATCTGCACGCAGCGCCGCGGGGCTTTGCCCTTGCCGAGGTCGCGCGGCGGCGACAGCAGCATCGCGAAGTAGCCCGGGTTGCCGGCGTCGCGCCACGGCAGCAGGTGCAGGCCGAACTCCTGCTCGGTGAGGCCGTAGAGGACCTTCAGGTCGTCGGTCGCGAGCTCCTTGCCCTCCATCGACACGATCGCCTTCTTGTCGCCCAGGCGCCGGATCTCCGCGGTCGTGTAGGGTGCGAGCACGGTGGCGAGCGGCGTCTGCGACTCGATCTTGACCTCGAGCACCATCGGCCCCTGGCCCGTGTCGCCGAACTGCTGCGCGCGCAGCGGCCACCGCCACTCGTAGAGCCCGCCGGTCGGCTGCAGCACCTGGCGCAGCCGCACCGTGACGCCGACCTCGCCCTGCGCCGGGATCGGGAAGATGCGCGCGCGCAAGAGCCCTTCGCCCGCGTACTCGAGCAGGCCCGGGTCGCGGCGCTGCCGCACGATCTGCTCGTAGATGCCGCGCGCCTGCCCGGAGTCGAGCACTTCGCCGGCGATCTCCTTCCCCCCCACGATCATCTTGAAGCCGTCGGCCACCGCGCCGAGCGGCAGCGGCAGGAACCACGTGCCCTCCGCGTCGCGGCCGCCGTCGTTGCGGAACGTCTGCTCGATCAGGGTGCTCGCCACCCCGTCGACGATCTCGGCGCGGATCGCGGTGCGGGTCACGCGCACGATCGGGGGGCCGAGGTGCCGCGGCGGCGGCTCCACGATCACGTGGCCGGGCGGCGGTGCGGGCTGCGGCGTGATCAGCAGGCCCTGGGCCAGAAGAGGCAGCGAGAGAACGAACGGGACGGCGAGCGCGCGTTGGATCATCGGGTCACCTGCGGACGGCGCGCCCTTGCAGACGGCGTGCCGAGGGGAGCCGCAACGTAGCTCGGACGGCTTCGGTTCCCCACCTGTTCCGATTCGGCCACAGGAGGCCCGACCGGCGGCCTCACGGCAACCGCCGCAGCGGCGGTGGGAACGTCACTGGAGCGGCAGCTTCGTGCCCGCGGCGGCGAAGATCACTTCGAAGCGCGGCGCGAGCCGCCGCACCAGGTCCTCCGGGGTCTGGATCTGCTCGGCCGTGATCGTCGCGGTGACCTCGCGGTCGCCGGTCTTGACCATGTTCTTCGTCCAGACCAGCACGTCGCCCGGCACCTGCAGGCGCACCTGGATCGACAGGCCCGCGAGCTGCTGCTGGCGCTTCTGGAAGAAGCTGGTCGCGACCGCGTCGGCCGCGCCCTGCATCTGCTCGGCCTTGGCGCGCGCCTCGGTCCATGCCGCCTTGCCCTGCGGGTAGAACGTCAGCCTCGCCGTGCCCTCCTTGGGCCCCTTGGCGAGCTCCCATTCGGCCGTGCTGCCGCACAGAGGGCTCTTCTGCAGCGTGGCGAAGTCGGGGAAGGTCGCCTCCAGGTCCACGGTGCGCCTGCCGGGCGTGCGCTTCGTCTGGTGCGACACGAGCGTGAGGCCAGCGGCGCGCAGTTCGGGCTCGACGAGCTTCTGGTCGAACACCGCCGTCGGGTCGGCTGCCGCCCCCAGCTGGGCCGCGGCGCTGGCCTTCTGCAGTTCGGCGATGGTCGACTCGCGCAGCGACATCCGGACGGTCTGGCGGCCGCTGCCGTCGGCGCCGAGCACGATCGTCTGGTCGATCTCGAGGCAGGCCGGCAGCGCGAGCAGCAGCAGCAGCCCGAGGGCGCGCGGGGGGGTCATGGCGCTCGGATCGGCCGTTCCCATGGCCGGGCTGGAGCCGGGCATCGCGCGGCGTAGCATCCGTCCGTGGTTGCGTCGACCGAAACGCTCGGGTGGGCCGCGGACTACCCGCTGCCCGCGATCGTCGCCGGCCTCGTCCTGCTCGTCGCCGGAGCCGACCTGCTGGTGCGCGGCGCGGTCTGGATCGCGCTCGCGCTCGGCCTGAGCCGCATGACGGTGGGCCTGACCCTGGTCGCCATGGGCACCTCGATGCCCGAACTGCTCGTCAGCTTCACGGCCGCGCGCACCGGCCACGAGGCGATCGCGATGGCCAACGTGATCGGCAGCAACACGGCGAACGTGCTGCTGATCGTCGGCGTCGCCGCCGCGATCCGCGCGATCCGGATCGAGGTGAACTGGCTCGAACTCGGCTACATGCTGCTGGCGACGCTGCTCGCGGGGTTGCCGTTCGTGCTCGGCGGGCAGCTCTCCCGACCGCTGGCGGGCGTCATGGTGGCGATGCTGGTGGTGTTCTGCGCGCAGCTGCTGCAGCGCGAGCGACGGCGCGGCCCCGTGCACGCCGAGCAACGGCCGCGCCGCACGCTGCGCGGCTGGGCCGGCAGGATCCTCTGCGTGCTCCTCGGGCTCTCGGCCCTCGCGTTCGGCGCCGAGTGGCTCGTCGCCGGCTCCGTGCAGGTCGCCCGCTGGTTCGGCCTGACCGAGGCCCTGATCGGCATGACGATCGTCGCGGTCGGCACGAGCCTGCCCGAACTCGCGACCTCGGCGGTGGCGGCATGGCGCGGCCAGCCGGAGATCTCCGTCGGCAACATCGTCGGCAGCAACATCTTCAACGTCGGCTGCGTGCTCGGGATCGCGGGCCTGCTGGCGCCGTTCCCGGTCGATCGTGTCGCGCTCGGGCGCCTGATGGTCGCCACGCTGGCCTCCGCGCTGCTGCTCGTGTTCGTGCTGCGCGTGCGCTGCGGCGTGTCGCGCCCCGTGGGCTGGTTGTTCCTGCTCGGCTACGCGGCCTTCCTCGCCTGGGAAGCCGCACAGTCGCACCTTGGCTGAGGCCCTGGCTGGCGCGGCCCCGGTATCATCCCGTTCCCATGCTCCTCGCACTGCTCACGAGCCTGCTGCTCGGGCAGGACCCGACGCCGCCGGCACCACCCGCGCCTCCCGCACCGCAGAAGGAACCCGCCGTCCCGGCCGAGCCGAAGAGACCGGTCCTGGCCTGGGACGACCGCCAGGCGAAGGCGGCCGTCGACGAGTTCAACAAGGCGATGAAGGGCTCGCCGTCGATCCGCGACCGCAGCAAGGCGCTCGAGGGGCTCGAGAGCGGTTCGCACAAGCTGCTGCTGAAGCCGCTCGTGCAGGTGATCGAGAACGACAAGGCGGTGCTGATCCGCAAGCGCGCCGCGGAACTGCTGGGCAACCAGCCCGCGGCCGACGCGAACCCGGTGATCCGCAGGCTGCTCAAGAGCCCGAAGGCCTCGCAGCCCTCGGTGCAGGCCGAGCTCGTGCGGGCGCTGTCGCGCTGCGGCTACCAGAAGCAGCACTGGGCCGAGATCGACAACCTGTTCGAGCGTGAATACGGCGCCGACCGCGTGCTGCTGCAGGAAGCCCTGCTGCAGCTGATCGAGACGCACAAGGAGAAGCAGGCCCTACCGCTCTTGCTGCGCAACCTCGACGAGCCGGCGCCGGTCGACGTCGACGCGCCCGACAACCCGCCCGCAGCCTACTGGGAGGCGCGCTGGAAGGCGTGGGCCGTCTGGCGCGGCAAGGTCAAGGACGCGCTGTTCGCGATCACGGGCCAGCGGTTCGGCACGGCTGCCGAAGCGAAGGAGTGGCTGAAGCAGAATCCGCTGAAGTGAGCGCGCGGCCGCGGGTCGATGGCAACCGCCGCAGCGGCGCCCGAGTGCGTGGTCTCGCCGGTTGCAGGTCGCCGCGTGGCGGCGGTGGGAACCTCACTGGATCGTGAAGCGGTAGCCCGCCGTGGTCGTGAAGCCGTACGGGTTGGGCGCCGCCGGATCGCTGACGCCCCATTGCGCGTAGAAGTCGAGGCCCGCGAAGCCGGGATTGTTGCCGATCGCGAACGGCACGGCAGCGACGCCGGTGCCGGCGCCGCCCGACGGCATCAGCACGAACACCGAGGCCGCGGGGCCGGTCAGCAAGGCGCAGCCACCGCCGAGTTGCCACGGCAGGGGGCCGCCGGCCCAGACGGCGTTCTGGAGATCGGCCACCACGACGGCGAGGCCCGGCGCGAAGGCGTCGTTGAGTTCGAGCGTGAAGTTGCTCGAGTTGAGCAGCGGCGCGTTGCTGCTGCCGATCACCGGCACGAACCCGCCCGAACCCGCGCAGCCCTGGCCGTAGACCTCGGTCACGAGGCCGCCGACGTAGACGTCGTCGACCCAGCACTTGAACGGGAAGACGGCGACGTTGCTGTGCCGCATGAAGACCTGGAAGTGATGCGCGCCGGTGGCCGGGATCGTCGGGAGGGCGCTGAACTGCGCGCGCTCGAGGAAACCCGTCTGGTTCGGTGACGGCTGCGTGCCGGTGTAGACCAGGGTGTTGGTGGTCGAGTCGTAGATGCGCAACTCGACGCGGTTGGAGGTCGGCGACGGGATCGGCATCGTCACCTGCTTCTCCCACATCACGCGGTACCCGACCGGCAGCGGACCGGCGGGCAGGACGACGGAAGGGCTCTGCCAGGTCGCCGTCATCACCGACGTCAGCGTCTGGAAGTCGGCGAACAGGGCCATCGACGGGCCCTGGTTGGCGACGCGGGCAGCGGCGAAGCCCGTCGAGCCGAGCGGGTCGTTGAACGAGATCCTCGTCCAGCCGCTGCCGCCTTGGTGGAACTCGCCATCGGGCACGAGATTCTGGGCGGCGAGCACGCCGGAGAGGAGGGCGGGGAGCGCGAAGGTGTGCGAGAGCATGTGACCTCTTGGTGAGCGAGACAGGGACTGGGGAGTCTCCTCCCGTGCGCCACGGCGGACAATCCCGGGGCGCCGCCGGCGATGGGGTTCGTCGCACGCAGCCGCGGCGGTGGCACAGATCGGCCGGGGCGGTGGCGCGAGTGCGAACTGCCAGGCTGCCGATAGCCACGTACCGTCTGCGACGGAACGTTCCCCCGGATACTGCATGTCCACACAGCCTCCGCCTCGCTCCCGCCCGGACCAGAAGCCCGCTCTCGCCGCGCGCCAACTGTCGCTCGCTGCGCTGCTGCTCGCCGCCCCGACGCTCGCGCAGGCGCCGCAGCGCGTGCCGCCCGGCCCGCTCCGGTTCGAGCTGCGCAACCAAGCCGACGACAAGCCGCTGCCGGGCGTGCTGCTGCGGCTCGGCGGCCGTTCCGCGACCAGCGACGCCAAGGGCGTAGCCGTGTTCGACGGCGTGCCCGCTGGCCAGGCCGAGGTCTCCGTGCGCCGGGAGGGTTTCGACGTTCTGCGCCAGACGCTCGTCGTCCGACCCGGTGCGCGCGAAGCGGTGCCGCTGCGCCTTCTACCGGTGGCCCTCGTCGACCTGCCGGGTTCGATCACCGCGGCGCCGGGCGGCAAGCCGGTGGCTTCGGCCCACGTGTCGCTGCGGCCGATCGAGGTCGCCGCGGCGCTGCCCGCGAGCTTCGACCTGCGCAGCGGCTACGACGGCCGCTTCACGATCCTCGACGTGCCCGTGGGCCGCTACGACTGCCGCGTCGAGTACGCAGGCTTCGCCCCCGAACGGCGCGAGTTCGTCGTCGGCGCGCAGCAACCGCCGCTCGAGGTGGCGCTGCAGCCCACCGGCGAGGACGTGCTGCTGCGCGTCGAGGTGCGCGGCGAGGGCGGCCGGCCGCTGCCCGGCGCGCGGCTCGTCGCCGCCGAGGCCTGGCCGTTCGCAGTGCTCGGCACCACCACGACCGGGGCCGACGGCCGCGGCGAACTGCGGCTCCGGCGCGGGCGCATCGACTGGATGGCCGAGGACCGGACCTGCAGCCTGTCCCGCGACCAGGTGCACGTGCGGATCGAGGCCGCAGGCCACCACACGCGCTACGAGATCGGCACGCTGTCGGGCGGTGCGCCGCTGCGCGTCGAACCGACGCCGACCACGGCGATCGAAGCGAACGAGCCGAACGACCAGCCCGGGGCCGCACTGGAGGTCCGCCTCGACGCGCCGGTGCGCTGGAAGGTCGACCGGGCCGGCGACCTCGACTGGTTCCGGTTCCGGCTCGTGCATCCCGCCGACGTGGTGATCGAGGTCGCCGACAAGGCGCCGATCCACCTGCTCGCGCGGCTCTGCGACGCGCAGGGCCGGGCGATGCACGAACGGGTCTGCAACCCAGGCCAGCGCCTGCAGCTCGACGCCGCGCTCGGTGCCGGCACCTACCTCGTCTGCGCGGGCCACTGGGGCAACAACGCGGCCAGCACCGAGGCGGCGAACCTGACCGTGCGCGCGGCCTACGCGGCGGACCCGTGCGAACCGAACGACGGACCGCTCACCGGTCGCTCGATCCAGCCCGGCCAGGAGGTGCGCGGCTACGTGCATCCGCCGAACGATCTCGACTTCCACCGCTTCGAGCTGCAGCGCGCCGCGCTGGTGCGCTGCGTGGTGGCGCCATACGCGCTGCATCCGCACGTCGCGCTGGTCGACGAGCAGGGCGGAGTGCGCGCCGAAACCGTCGGCAATCCGGGGCAGGCGATCGAGGTGCGCCAGCAGCTCCCACCCGGGCGCTACGCCGTGCGGTTCGGCCGTTGGGGCAACGGCGTCAGTTCGATCGAACCCTACTCGTTCCGCTTCGAAGTGCTCGACGACGACGGCATCGACGACCCGGCCCCGCAGCCGGGCAACCTGCGCGCGGTGCGCACGCTGGCGGTCGACGAGACGGTCGGCAATACCACGCTGCCCGCCGGCGACGTCGACCGCTACGCGGTGACGATTCCCTCGGCCGGCGTGCTGTCCGTGCGCGCGCGGGCACCGTTCCATCCGCAGGCGCGGCTCTGCGATGCGCGCGGTCGCCTGCTCCGTGAGGTGGTCGGCAATCCACGGCAGGCGATCGGCTTCCAGGTCGCCTTCACGGCACCGCAGCAGGTCGTGCTCGAGGTGGGCCACTGGGGCAACGGCGTCTCTGACAACAGTCCCTACGTGCTCGGCACCTTCTTCGAGCCGGCCGACGAGGTCGATGCCGCCGTGCGCGACGAGCAGCCGGCCGACGCGCGGCCGCTGCGGCCCGGCGACACCTTGCGCGGCACGATCGTGCCGGCGGGCGACATCGACCACGCGCGGCTCGAGGTCGACCATCCGGGCCACCTGCGCGTGCGCGGCAGCATGGCGCAGATCCACCCGATGGTGCGCCTGCTCGACGCCCGCGGCAAGTTGCTGCACGAAGCGCTCGCCAACCCCGGCCAGATCGTCGACATGGTGCTGCCGGTGCTGCCCGGCGACTACCTCGTGCAGGTGCGACACTGGGGCGACGGTGCGCACGCGTTCCAGCCCTACGCGTTCGACGTCTGGCTCGAACGCGCCGACCCGCGCGAGACGGTGCCGCTCGCGGCGAGCCCGGTGCGGCCGCTGCGCCTCGACGAAGCGGGCGCCTGCGCGATCGAACACAGCGGCGACGCCGACCGCTTCGTCGTCGACGTGACCGAGAAGGGCCGCTACGTGCTGCGGCGCAACCTCGCCGTGCACCCGCGGACACGGCTCTACGACGACCGCACGGGCGCCTTCCTCGGCGAGCACCTCGGCAACCCGCGCACCGACAATCCGGTCGTCATCGACGCGCCGGGGCCCGCGCGCTACCGCATCGAGCAGTTCTGCTGGGGAGATGCCGCCAGCCCCGAACCCGGCTACGTCGGCCTGTTCCGCGACAGCGTGGGGATGGCCGGCGAACGGCTGCTGGCGACGTTGGTGCCGGAGGAGCCGACGTCGGTCACGTTCGAACGCGCTGCGCTCGGCAGCCTGCCGCTGGCGGCCCGCTGCGAGGTCGACGCGGACGGCGACGGGCGCGCCGACTTCGAGCTGCCGGCCGGCGAACGGCGCGCGTTCCGCTACGCCGCCGAGGGCCTGTTCCGCGCCCGCGCGGCGCTGAGCTACCCGGACGGCGGGCGCAGCGAGAGCCTCTGCTGGGTCGACGCCGTCGGCCCGAGCGAGCGCGTTGGCGTGCAGCTCGTGGTCAACCACCCCGGCGAGGGCATGCAGGTCGAACGCAGCGAACCGGCGCGCATCAGCGCGATCAGCTGGTCCGGCGCGCGCATCGCGAGCGTCGAGGCGCGGCTCGACGGCCGGCCGCTGCCAGCACTCTACCGCTCGCCGTGGCAGCTCGAGCTGCCGCTCGCGACGCTGGGCGGCGGCGTGCACGAGCTCGCCGTCACGGCGCGCGACGAGCGCGGCGCCGAGGCCAAGGTGCTGCGCCGCTTCACGGTCGGCGACTACCTCGACCTGCAGCCACGCGACGGTGCCACGCTGTCGGGCGACGCCGTGCGCGTGAGCTGGAACGGGCGCGGCTTCGGCCCCGCCGCGGTGCGTTGTAGGCCCGCCGGCAGCGAGGCCTGGCAGGAGGTGCGCGGCCAGAGCGCGCGGGACCGCGCGGTGCTCGTTCCCGATCTCGAGGCCAACCGCCCCTACGAACTGCAGCCGCTCGGCGGCGCCGAGCCTGGTCCGATCGTGACCGTGACCCGGATCAAGGGGCTCGCCTTCACGCAGCGCCGCTTCGCCGCCAACATCCGCCGCGACTACGACCAGCGCCTCGGCATCGCGGTCAGGAACCTCGGCGAACAGCCGCTGCCGGTGCGGCTCGAGTGCGGCAAGCCACCGGCGGACAGCGGCGTGCTCGTCTCGTTCGTCGGCGACGGCAGCGAGGACCGGCCGCTGCCGCTGGCGAGCGGTGAGGAACGCGAGTTCCTGCTCGTGCTGTCGGCGCAGGACGCGCTGCAGCCCGAAGTGCGCATCCCGCTGCGCATCGTCGGCGGCAGCGGCCAGTGCGACGAAGCCGAGGCGGTGGTCGCCATCGCCCTGCCGAGGGTCGCGCTGCGCTGGCAGGATGCCGGCCCGCTGGAAGACGGCATCGGCCGCCGCCTGCGCCTGCACAACGACGGCGACGGTCTGACCGACGTGCGCGTCTGGTCGGACGGCGATCTGGGGCTCAGCCCCACCGTCGACCACGGTCTGCTGCCGCCCGGCTCGGTGCTCGACTTCGAGGCGCGACCGCGCCTGTGGCCCGGGTTCCAGTCGCTGACCGCGAAGGTCGACGCGCGCGCGCTGAGCACGGTGCAAAGGCACGAACTGAAGCTCGCGCTGCCCGAGGGCAAGAGCATCTTCGCCGTCTCGCTGGTCGCCGGCGGCGGCGCCGGCCAACCGATCGCCGCGGGCAGCGCGCTGACCCAGCAGGACGTGATGACGGCGCGCGCGCTCAGCGGCGCGTTCCTGAACCCGGCCTACGTCGACTGGTCGAAGAAGCAGTCGCCGCAGGACCAGGACGGCGACGGCCGGCCCGACCGCTGGACCGTCGACGACCGCCTCGAGGGCGTTCTCTGGATCGGCGACGACAGCGACGGCGACGGCGAGATCGACTTCGTGCACGCCGACGTCGGCAGCGACGGCCAGTTCGACTACTCGGCGTTCCGCGGCAAGGACGGCGGCTACGAGCCGACCAACCTCGTCGACGCGCACCTCGAGATGGGTTTCTCGTTGCCGTGGGGGCGCGACACCTACCACCCGCACGACGTCGACGTCGTGCTCGGCGGCAAGGTGATCGGCCAGCTGCGCGACACCGTGCCCGAGGGCAACTACACCTTCCGCCTGCCGCCGTCGGCGCTGCCGTTCGACGGCACCGGCGCGGCGGCCGGCGGCGCGATCGAACTGCGCACGCGGCACCTGCGCGGCGGCCACTACGTCGTGTCGAGCGACTTCCGCGTCAAGGCGCGCATGACCGCGACCCAGGCCTACGTCGCCGCGGCTTCGCAGGCCGAGGCCGAGACGCTCGTGCGCAGCACGCCCGACCTCGTGCTCGAAGCGCCGGACTACTCGGTCTCGTCGGCCGAGCTGCGCGTCGACGGCGACCGCCGGATCGGTGCGCCGCTGCAGTTCGTGCTGCCGGTGCGCAACGTCGGCGCCGGGCGCACGCGCGGCGTGGCCGTCGCGCTGCGGCAGGCCGCGGGCGGGGGCGTCGAACTGGCCCGCACCTACCTCGAGGACGTGCCGCTCAGCGGCAGCGCCGAGGCGCGCATCGTCTGGGCGGCGGCCGCCGGCCGGCACCTGCTGCACCTCGTCGTCGATCCCGACGGCGACTGTGGCGACGCCAACGCCGCGAACAACACGGCCGTGCTGTCGCTCGAGATCCCGGGCGAGGACGCGCCGCCGGCGGTGCAGTTCGTGTCGCCGGTGGCCGACGCGGTAGCCGCCGACACCGTCGTCGAGGTGGCGCTCGACGCCAGCGACGACAGCGCGATCGCGCGCGTCGAACTGCGCATCGACGGCGGCCTCTGGTCCGAACTCGACGCGGGCCCGCCGGGCCGGTTCGGCAGCCGCTGCCTGCTGCAGCCCGGCACGCACACGCTGGAAGCGCGCGCGACGGACAGCGGCGGCCGCACGGCGACCGCGAGCGTGGCGATGCGCGTCGAGGCGAAGGCTCCCGCGGTGCAGATCCTGGCTCCGACCCAGGGGCTCGTGCTGCACGATGCGCGCGCCGTGGTGAAGGCGCAGGTGCCGGACGACGCGGCATACGTCGCCGCGCGCGCCGGCAACGGGCCGTGGCGCCAGCTCCGGATCGCCGGCGGCACCGCGCACGGCGACGTCGACGTGCCGTTCGGCCGCCAGGAGATCGAGGTGATGGCCACCGATCCACGCGGCGCGCGCGGCACCGCGAAGGTCACGGTCGACTGTGCGGCGCAGCCCGAGGAACCGAAGCCGAACGAGCCGGGTGCTGGTGCTCCTGCGGGTGCGGGGCCTGGGCCCGGCGCGGGGCCCGGCGCTGGCGCTGGTCCCGCGACGGCTCCCGCCGGTGGAACGACCGCGCCCGGCGGCATGCAGATCGACGGTCTGCCCCACGACCCGACGGGTCCCGGCAACGCCGTGCTGCAGCCGAAGGTCGGCCCGACGGCACCGGGTGCTGCGGGTAGTGCGAGCGGTGCGGGGCCCGCCGGCCGCGGTCGCGGCTCGGCTCCGGCCAGCGAGGCCGGCGAGGGTTCCGCACCCGCGACCGGCGAGTCCGCGAGCGAATCACCAGGCGAGTCCGGTCTCGAACCGGGCTCGGCGCCGGCGACCGACCTGCAGCCCGAGGCGCTGCCGCCGGTGCTGCCCGATCCGGAGCCGCAGCCGGCCGAGCCTGCGAACCCCGCGGCGCAGGCCCCGGCCGCCCCCGCCCCGGCACTGGCCGCCGCATCCGGTGGCGCCCGCCCGCCGGGCGCATTCGTCGCAGCCCAGTCGCGCACGTCGGACTCCTACTGCACGAACCGCCCCGACATCGGGGTCAAGTTCCGCCTGCCCGATTGGCTGCGCCGCAAGAACCTGAACTACGCGAACAAGGCCGAGTACGAGCGCATGGTCAAGAAGTTCCTCGACGACATGAAGCGCCGGGGCATCGACACCAGCCGGCTCGAGCAGTTCCAGCAGCTGCTGAAGAAGCGCATCGGCCGCATGGACCAGCCCGGCGAGCTGCCCGGCTGGCTCGAGTCGATCGGGCTCGTCGGCCCGAAACCCTCCGACCCCAGGGAACTCGCCGCGTGGCGCGAGCGCATGCAGCAGGCGGCCGACGCCTGGTACCTGCGCCTGCTCAGCAGCGGCGATCCGGCGCTGATTGCCGCGGGATTGAAGGCCCGCGCCGACGCGATCGGCCAGTTCGACCAGACGATGAAGGAGCACGCCGAGGCCGCGATCGAACAGATCCACGCCCACCAGAAGCTGATCGAGGACTGCGTCGAGACGCTGCCGGTGGTCGGCGACGTGCTCGACCTCTACGCGGCGGCGACCGGCGAGGCGGCTTTGTCGGGCGACCGGCTCGGCGCGCTCGAGCGCGCGCTGCGCGCCGCCAGCGTGCTCGGGCCGCTCGGCCTCGAGCAGCTGCTGAAGCGTTCGCCGACCGCGCAACTGATCGCCGAAGGGCTCGGCGAGATGGCGCAGTCGATGGGCAAGAGCGGCAAGGACATGCTGGCTCGCGCGCTGAAGATGGACCCGAAGGCGGTCGACAAGGGACTCGACGCGTTCGTCGACTTCCTGACCAAGGAACGGCGCCTGCTCGGCGAGTCGGCCGACGACGCCGCGGCGCGCGCGGCCAAGGAGTTCGCCAAGACGCCGGCCGGCATCGCCGACGCGAACCGCATGCTGAAGGACCACGAGAAGGCGCGCGACCTCGTCAACACGCTGAAGAAGGCCGAACCCGGTTCCGAGGAGATGACGCGGCTGTGCCGCGAGCTGCAGTCCAACAAGACGGCGCAGGCGCTGATCAACCGCGCCGACGTGCCCGACGCGGTGCGCAAGAACGTCAACGACCAGATCGGCGGCTGGTACAAGGCCGCCGACAAGTCGACCAGCGAGTCGATCGGCCGGCTCGTCAAGGAGCCGCTCGACGACGTCAAGCTCGGCAAGCTCGCCGACGACCTCGGCATCTCGCCGGCCGACGCGCAGAAGTTCCGGCGCGACATGCAGGCGCTGGCCGACAAACACGGCTGCTGCATCGAGGACCTGCAGGTCGACACGATGACGATCACCAACGTGCGCAAGCCGAAGCCCGGCGACATGCAGGTGTCGGTCGGCCGCGACCGCGACGTGACGTTCGTCGTCAAGGGCCCCGACGGCAAGGTGCTGTCCGACATCGACCACGCGATCTCGAAGGGGCCCTACGAACAGGGCTTCTGGAAGGCCTCGGGCAAGGGCGACCTGCCGACCAGACCCGGCGGCGGCATCGACCACGGCGCCGTCGGCGCGCACGCCGACCACCTCGATCAGTGCGTGACGAGCAAGAAACACCTCGAGGCCTACAACACCGGCGAAGTGCAGCTCGGCGACTTCCTCGACAAGAGCAAGACGCCGCCGCTGACGCGCATCGAGGACGTCAAGTCGACGGTCGCCCACAAGAGCGAGCACTGGTTCGAGAAGGCCGCGCACTGCGGCGACCCCGCGCTCGCGTCGCGGCACACTGCCGAGGGCATGCGCCAGGCGACCAAACAGTACGACGACCTGATCCTCGCCCGCGTGCGCCAGTACGG
Source organism: Planctomycetota bacterium (assembly GCA_016873195.1). GTDB lineage: Bacteria > Planctomycetota > UBA1135 > UBA1135 > UBA2386 > VGXW01. The sequence goes on from VGXW01000026.1 coordinate 13,336, forward strand.
CCTCGACCCCAAGGTGGCGGTGCCGGCGAAGCTGCAGACCAGCATGGGCATCATGAAGCAGGTCAGCGCCGGCAAGATCTCGCCGGCCAAGGCCGAGGCGATGCTCGGCGCGCTCGGGCTCAGCAAGGAGAAGGTCATCAAGAACATGGCCGACTACCTCGAGGCCGTCGAGAAGACCGCCGGCGCCGGCTTCCGCCGCATCAAGTGCGCCGAGCTGGTCAATCAGCTCGCGCGCGTGCCGGGACCCGGCACCGAGGCATGGTCGAATGCGTCGCTGCAGCTGATCAACGGCGCGCTGGCCAACGGGCACGTCTCGGGCAGCCAGTTCCTGAAGCTGCGCGCCGACACGCTGAGCGGCGTGGTGCAGAAGGCGAAGCAGGCGGCGGGAGCCGGCGGCGACTACCGGAAGGCGCTGCAGCAGTGGAGCCAGGCGGCGCTGCAGCGGCGGCTGATCTCGGCGGCGGAGAAGGCGGCGCTCGACCGCGAGTAGCGCGGCGCCGGCCTCGTGCTACTCGCCGCCGAGGATGCGGAACAGCTTCAGCATCGTCGGCCCCGCGACCGCCAGCAGCCTGCCGTCCGGGGACGTGGCCGTCTGCAGCAGACGCGGCGACCGGGCCTTGCCGTCGACCACCTCCGGGTCCGGCAGGCCGAGCGGGAACTCCTTGACCACGGCGAGCGACGCGGCGTCGCGCAGCACGACCCGTTCGCCGTCGTGGCTCAGGACGCCCGCGGCCCCGAGCGGCTGCCAGCAGGCCGGCCGCTCGGCGAGCACCGCCCGCGGCACCCCGGTCGTGACGTCGACGATCCGCAGTCGATCGTCGACGAACACGAGCCCGTTGCCGTCGTGCGTGAAGGCCAGCACCTTGGCATCGCTGCCCGTCACCTTCACGTCGGCGACCTGTTTGCCGGCCGCGTCGAACACGCGGATCGACTCGATCGCCACGCGCCCACCCGCGGCAGCCTGGCCGCGGGCGATCGCCATCTTGCCGTCGGCGGCCCAGGCGACCCCGGCCGCGAAACAGCCGTACAGCCGCAGCCCGACCTTCGCGCCGGTGGCCAGGTCCAGGCGGTGCGTGACCAGCCCGAAGCGGCCGGCAAACGTGACCACGGCAACGTCGCCGAACGGCGAGGCGAACGCGTCGCTGCGGTCGGGCACGGCCACCGGCTCGCGGCCCGGATCCTCGGGCGCAACCAACGCGGCGCCGGTGAACACCAGCGGCCCGTGCTGCAGAGCGCCGACGCAGGTGCCGGCCGTGGCCAGCCGCGTCACGGCGCCGGTGGCAACGTCGACGGCGAACGTCGCGCCGTCGCGACCTGCCTGCATGCCGACGAACAACCGCTTGCCGTCGCGCGGGAAGCACAATCGCCCCAGCGAACTGCCGTGGGCGTGCACGGTGACTTCCGGCAGCGCTTCGCCGTCGAAGCCGATGGTGTGCAGTTCCCGCAGCCCGAAGCGGACGGCGGGCGATGGCCGGGTCGGTTCCTGCGCGGCGAGCGTGCCGGCGACCAGCCAGGCGGCGACGGAGGCTCTCTGCATTCCCCCACCGTAGCGCACGCGGCGGCACAGGCCAGGGGCCCCGTTCCCCGCCGGCTATCTCGTCGCGCGGCGCGGACGCCGAAGAACGCGGCGACGCCGAGGATCAGGATGAACAGGATGCGCTTCATGCGGCAGCTTGCGTGCTCCCCGCGAACAGCCGCGCCGTGAAGACCGTGCCCGGCGCCCGCTACCATGATCCACCCTCCCGTCTCAACCAGGAGTCAGCCCATGCAACGTTCTGCCCTCTGCGCCGGCGCTGTTCTCGCCGCGCTGTCCGTCCCCCTTGCGGCCCAGGACTGGGTCCGGTTCTTCCCCCGCACGTCGCCGCCCGGCCTGACCGGCCACGCCATGGCCTACGACGGGATCAACGATCGCACCGTGCTGTTCGGCGGCAGCAGCGCGAGCGGCCGCACCAACCAGACCTGGCTGTTCGACGGCCTCGACTGGAGCCAGGCGACGCCGGCCGTCTCGCCGCCGCCGCGCGCCGGCCACCCGCTCGCCTACGACCTGCCCCGCGGCAAGGTGTTGCTGTTCGGCGGCATCGGCGTCGGCACCGGCGTGCTGGCCGACACGTGGGTCTGGGACGGCGTGAACTGGCAGCAGCTGACGCCGGCGCTGGTGCCGCCGGCGCGCCGTTCGCACCCGCTGGTCTACCACCCGGGCCGCGCCACCTGCGTCATGCACGGCGGCGCCCCGGCCTCGGGCACGCTGACCGACACGTGGGAGTGGAACGGCGTCGACTGGCAGCAGATCGTCACGGCGAACTACCCGACGCCGCTGCGCTACGCCGCCGACATGGCCTACGACCCGGCCGGCAACGGCCTCGTGCTGTTCAGCGGCTACCCCGGCGCGGTGGCGGACACCTGGTACTTCGACAACACGAACTGGGCGCTGCGCACGACGGCGAACGTGCCGCCGGGCCGCTGGGACCACACGATGGCGACCGACCCCGTGCGCAACCGCGTCGTACTGTTCGGCGGCACGACGAGCACGGCGTTCGGCGACACGTGGGAGTTCGACGGCGTCGACTGGATCGCGACGAGCCCGAGCCGCGCGCCGGCGGCGCGCAGCGACCAGTACCTCGCCTACGACCGCGCGCGCGGCCACGTGTTGCTGTTCGGCGGCAGCAGCAGGAACGACACCTGGGCCTACCAGACCCCGCCGCAGCCCGGGTTCGCCGCCGCGATCCCCTACGGTCAGGGCTGCATCGACGAGGCCGCGGCCTCGTTCTACGAGCACTTCCCGACCGGCACGTTCGACCTCGGCAACACGACGTTCCAGTTCGTGCCGACCGGCACCGGCTACGTCGTGATCACGACGCCCGGCGTCCCGAACTGGCACACGCCGGTCACGGCCAACCTCGGGCTCGCCGACGAGACGGTCTCGGGGCCGCACGCGCTGGGCTTCACGCTGAACTACCCGGGCGGCAGCACGTCCAACCTCTACATCAGCAGCAACGGCTTCGTGATGGTCGCGCCGACGGCAGTGGCCGAATGGTACAACGGCAGCCCGGCCCGCATGCTCGCCGGCCCCGCGCGCTGGTGCCCCTACTGGTCCGACCTCAACCCGGCCAGCGGCGGCACGGTCACCTTCGAGATCGACCCCGCGACGGCGGCGGCGACCGTGACCTTCGTCAACGTGCCCGAGTATCCCGCGGTGACGCCGGGCCAGACGTTCCAGGTCGCGATCTTCCCGAACGGCATCGTCGAGATGCGGCTGCAGGCGTGCCAGAGCATCACCCAGCCCGTGCTGGTCGGCTGGAGCCCCGGTCGCGACGCCAAGGACCCGGGCTCGATCGACATCTCGGCGCTGACCGGCCCGCTCACCACTTCGCCCGACAAGGACGCGCTGTGGCACCGCGCCACGCTGCGGCCCGTGACCGGCAATCAGGTCCCGCTCGTGTCCGGCCCGATCCCGCCGGCGGCGCCGTTCGCCGCGGTGGTCTTCGGCCTCACGCAGATCTACCCGGGCGTCCACCTCAACTTCCTCGGCATGCCGGGCTGCTACCAGTACATGTCGGCCGACGTGTCGCAGTTCGTGCTGCCGGGCGGTGGTCTCGCGCAGAGCCTGTTCACGATCCCCAACGCGCCGACGCTCGCCGGCGTCGCGATCAAGACGCAGGGCGCAGCCTTCGTGCCGGGCTACAACGCCACCGGCGCGATCACGTCGAACGGGCTCCTGCTGACGATCGACGTCAACTGAGGTTCCGTCCACCGCAGGGTCGCCCCCGGGAAAGGACGTCCGCAGCGCCCGGCCGGGCTCGAAACCGGGATCACCGGTCGGCCCGCAGCGGGGCGCGGCCGCCGAGCAAGCCGAACCCGATGCCGACGGCGCCACCTACCGCGTGCGCGAGCGGCACCGGCACGTAGCCGGCCGAGCCGGCGAACACCCCAGCGCCCGCGATCAGCTCGTAGCCGAGCTTGGCGACGAAGCCGAGGCCGGCGAGCGCGGTCAGTGCGAGCAGGCCGCGCCGGTTCTCGCGCCACGCCTCGCGCAGCCAACTCGCCATCAGCAGCACGAACAGCGCCGAGTCGATCCCGCTGAGCCCGCGGTAGCTCGGCAGCTCGGGCGCGAACGCGGCGAGTGCCGCGGGGATCGCGGTTGCCGCGGTGCCGAGCACCAGCACGAGGCGTCCCCGGCCGAGCGGTTCGAGCCAGCCGAGCAGTGCCACGAACACGGCGAGGCTCCAGAACAGGTGTTCGCCGTCGAAGTGCGCGAAGTGGCCGAGCGGCCAGCGCCAGATCTGCCAGGGGTGGCTCGCGTCGTACTCGAACCACGCCGGCAGCGATGGCAGCGCGAACGCGGCGAGCGCGGCGACGGCGAGCAGCGCCGTCAGCCAGCGCTGCCGCAACCAGTGCAGCTGCGGCCGCTGGGCGCGTTGCGCGGCGGGCGCGGCGACGGTCCCGGCAGTGTCCATCACCGCTCGGCGCCCGCCCCGGCCGCCTCGTTCGCCTGCGCCTTGCGCCGCCGCCGCGCGATGGCCGCCGCCAGCACGCCGCCGAGCAGCAGGCTGCCGGTCAGCGGATCGAAGGCACCGCCGCCACCGCCGCGGCCGCCCGTCCTCTGGCGCCGCCCGGAATCCTGCTGTTGCGGGGCCGGCGGCTGCGGGCCGTTGCGCAGCGTGTCCTGCGGCGTCGCCGGCCGATTGCCCACCCGGACCGGCTGCGCCGGCGCAGCCTCCGGCTCGTCCTGCTGCGGTCCGACGCGGCGCTCGGCCTCGCCGCGGATGCGGTCGAGTTCGAGGCGCAGGCGCTGCTGGGCAGCGCGGTCGCGCCCGAGGCGCCCCGCGTTCTTGCGGTCGATCTTCCAGCGCTGGTATTCCAGGTCGTTCTCGAGCACGAGGAACGACGCGTACTCGCTCGGGATCGAGAAGCTCTCGCAGAGGCGCACGATCTCGGGCACGTTGCGGCCGGTCTCACCCTCCTCGCGTTCGGTGTCGAGCAGCGTCTGCACGCGGCGCCAGGCCCACATCCGCTCGATCTCCGGGTCGCCGTCGGCGACCGCGGGCAGCTCGATCTCGGTGATCTCGGCGAACGGTGCACCCTCGATCGTGCCGGTCACGCGGACCGAAGCCTTGCCGCCGCGCTTGTAGCGCGCGTAGATGCGCACCGGCGAGCCGTGGTAGAGGTTCGGCGCCATCGCCGGCTCGAGGTCGTAGACCTGCACACCTTCGACCGCGACCGCGACGTCCGCGATCGCGGGCCGCGTCAGCTTGCGGCGGAAGGCCTTGGCCTGCCGCTCGAAGTCGTCGCCGCGGCTCAGGAAGGCGGCGAGGCCGCCGGTCGATTCGGCGACCTGGCGCAGCAGCGGGCGGTTGACGTCGTTGCCGACGCCGATGCAGAACATGCGCGTGCCGCGCGGGCGGGAGCGGATCAGCTGCAGCAGTTCCCGATGTTCCTTCTCCTCGGTCATGCCGTCCGACAGGATCACGACGTTGAGCGGCCGGTCGTCGTCGAGATAGCGGAACGCGCGCTCGAGCGCGGGCTGCAGGCGCGTGCCGCCGCGGGCGCGCTGGCCGGCGAGGAAGTCAGCGGAGCGCTGCCGGGCGGCGTCGTCGACCGCGCCGAGCCTGCCGAACAGCGTCTCGGCCTGGACGTTGAACGCGACGATGTCGAAGCGGTCCTTGGCGCCGAGCGCGTCGACGAAGGCCCGCAGCTGGTGCTGCGACAGCGCGAGCTTGCCGTCGTTCGCCATGCTGCCCGAGACGTCGCTGACGAAGACGTAGTCCATGCCGACATCGCCCTGCTCGAGTTCCTTGCCGGCGGTCAAGGTCAGCTGCACGAAGCCGTCCTCGCCCTTCTGCTTGCTGGCGAGCATGTCGAGCCCGGTGCGCGCGCGTTCGAGCTGCCAGGCGATCACGACGTCGCGCGCGAGGTCGCCGCCGCTGAGCTCCATGCTCGCCTCGTGGTAGTTCGCGCCGTGCGACGCGATGACGAACTCGTCGGCGTGCGAGACGCTCTGCATGTTGCGCATCGGCACCTGGCTCCTGGCCTCGAGCGTCAGCAGGAAACGTCCCTTGACCTGGGCGTCGAGGCCGGGCCGCGTCGTCGTCGCCAGCGGGTAGGTGTAGCTGCACCAGTCGTCGTCGACGTCGAGCTCCTGGTAGTACTCGACGCGCACACGTTGCTCGGCGTCGGCCAGGATCGGGAAGATGCGCATCTCGAAGGTCTTGTAGTCGACCTGCTCGAGCAGCCCCGGGTCGCGGTTCACCCGCTTGTAGCTGTCGTAGATCTCGCGCGCGCGCTGCTTCTCGACGACCTCGCCGACCATCTCCACGCCGCCGATCCACATGCTGAAGTTGGCGACGCTCGCGTTCTTCGGCACCGGGAACGTGTAGAGCGCCTCGACCGTGCGGCCCTCGGTGTTGTGGAACACCTGGTCGATGCGCGTGACGGCGATGCCGTTGTTGATCGTGACCCGCACGTCGTGGGACAGGATCTCGAGCACGCCGCCGAGGCCGCCGTCGGCGATCAGCAGTCCGCCCGGGGTCGGGCGAGGCGGAGGTTCGGCAGCGAACGGGGGAGTCGCGGCGAGCAGGCCGGCGGCGAGCGGTAGCAGGCGGAGGAGCAGGTTCATGTGGGTTCCTCGGGTTCGGGTCAGGCAGCGGAGGCTGCGGATGCCCGAGGAATCCAAGGGCCGTGCCGGCGGCAGCGCGGAATCGCAAGTCATTGTCGACAGGCTTGTTGGGACGCCTCGTCGACTGGGGAACCCGTTCGGTCTGGAGGCACTGGCTACATCATGTGTACAGCCTGTACGTTTCCTGCCTATGCCGATCTTCGACTCTGCGCACCTGACCCGTGCTCGCCGGATGTCGGACCTCGTCTACTGCAACCCGTTCCTCGGCGAGCGCATCGAGTTCGAACGGGCGATCCTCGGCGCCGGCTTCGACGAATCGACGGCGGACTGGAACGTGCACCCGGACTGGCGGCTGCCGCTGCCGAACATCGACGGGTTGATCGCGAAGAGCGCCGAACTCGGCGCGGCGGCGCGGCAGGAGATGGTCGCGGGCATCCGGCCGACGCCCGAGGAGGCCGACCTCTACGAGGACGTCGTCATGCTCGGCCTCTACTACCAGCTCCGCCCCGACCTCGATCGCGCCGTCGCCGCACTCGACCGCGGCGGCGCCGCCGAACTCGCGCCGGCCTGGGATCGCTTCGTCGACCGGGCGCGGCACTGGTACGCGCCGCTCTCACCGCGACCCGACGAGCAGGGACTGGCGCGCATCTTCGCCTTCTTCTTCCAGTTCTGCTCCGCCTTCCACCGCGTCTTCGACTGCATCATCGGCACTTCGCAACCCGCGGTCCGCCTGCGTGCGCAGGTCTGGCAGTCGATCTTCACACGCGACATGCGGCGCTATCGGCACGTGCTGTTCGAACGCATGGGCGACCACGCGACGCTGATCACGGGCCCGTCGGGCACCGGCAAGGAGCTCGTCGCGCGCGCCATCGGCCAGTCGCGCTTCCTGCCGTTCGATCCGAAGGCGAAGCGCTTCGCCGCTGGCGTCGACGGCTTCTTCGCGCTCAATCTCTCCGCGCTCGGTCCGCAACTGATCGAAGCCGAACTCTTCGGCCATCGCCGCGGCGCGTTCACCGGCGCGGTCAGCGATCGCGAGGGCTGGCTCGAGGCCTGTCCGCCGCACGGCTGCGTGTTCCTCGACGAGATCGGCGAGACCGACCCCGCGATCCAGGTCAAGCTGCTGCGCGTGCTCGAGAAGCGCCGCTTCAGCCGCGTCGGCGAGAGCAAGGAACGCGCGTTCGCCGGCAAGCTCGTCGCCGCCACCAACCGCGACCTCGCGCGCGAGATGCGGCACGGGCGCTTCCGCGAGGACCTCTACTACCGCCTCTGCGCCGACACCATCCGCACGCCGTCGCTGCACGAACGCATCGTCGACGACGAACGCGAACGGCACGTGCTGCTGGCCTTCCTCGCGCGGCGGCTCGTGGGCGAGGCCGGCCCGGCGGCGCAGTCGCTCGTCGCCGAGGTCGAGCGCTGGATCGACAGCGCGCTCGGCCGCGACTACCGCTGGCCGGGCAACGTGCGCGAACTCGAACAGTGCATGCGCAACGTGATGATCCGCGGCGAGTATCACCCAGCGGCGGTGCGCCGGCACGGCGGAGGCAATGACGCCGGGGACAAGGGCGATCCGGCGGCGGCGCGAGGCGACGACCCGTGGCTCGCGCTCGCCGACGAAATGCGCGGCGGTGGACTCTCGGCCGAGCAGGTGCTGCGCCGCTACTGCAGGCAGGTCCATCGCGAGTGTGGCAGCCTCAGCCGCGCGGCGCAGCGGCTCCATCTCGACCGGCGCACGGTCAAGGCGAAGGTGGACGAGGAGTAGGCGTCACCGGTGCCGCCGGCCGGTGCCCTGGCGTGCCCGCACCGGCGGAGGCCGATTCCGTTGCCCGGCTACGGGAGAACAGGAGCGAGCACGACCCGGAACCCGAGATGGCGGCCCGGCATGTAGCCGCCGCTGCGGCACGCGGACCGGCAGTAGTAGGAGTTGCCCATCCAGCTGCCGCCCCGGTAGACCTGCCACGGCCCGCTCTGCACAAAGGGGTCGACCACCGGCCCGGACGGGTAGTTCGCCGAGCCGTCCCACGCGTCGAGGCACCACTCCCAGACGTTGCCGTGCATGTCGTGGAGCCCCCAGGCGTTCGCCGCGTAGCTGCCGACGACCGCCGTGCCGAGGCTGTTGCAGCTGCTGCCCGTGTGCATGCTGTAGTAGAAGTTCGCCTGCCCGCAGACGAGCGTCGGTCCGCAGTGGAACTCCGTCGTCGTGCCCGCGCGGCAGCAGTACTCCCACTCCGCTTCGGTCGGCAGGCGATACTGGTAGCCAGTCGGCACCCGGCCGATCGCCGCCTGTTGCGCCGTCAACGCCGCGCAGTAGGCCATCGCCGCGTTGTGTGCCACCATCTCCACTGGCTGGTTGCCGCTGTTCGGCCAGGCTGGGCCCTGGTGGAACGACGGGTTGGTTCCCATCAGCGCCTGGTACTCCGCCTGCGTCACCTCGTGCCTGCCGATCCAGAACGGGCGGCTGATCGTCACCTGGTGAACCGGGCGTTCGTTCGCCCCCGGGTTGTAGGGCGGCACGCCGTCGGGTGGTCCCGCGTTCGACCCCATCGGGAACGTCCCCGCCGGGATCCACACCATGTTCGGCGCCGGCGTGTTCGCGACGACCAGGGTGAGTTCGTCGTCCGAGAACCACAGAGTCGGTGTGCTCGCATCGAAGTCCGCCGACTGCAGGTCCCAGGCGTAGCCGACGAACGACAGGTCGTTCGGGATCGTCACGCCGTGCGTCGCGGAGCCCGTCGCGCCGAGATGCCCCGCGACGGCGGACACCGAGCGCGGCGGGTCGACGAGGACGGCGCCCAGCAGCGTGAATCCCGGCACGCTGAGCGCGGCCGTGCCCGCGAACGGGGGCGCGCACCAGAGGACCACGTAGAAGTTGCCCGCCGCCGTCGCCGGCGACGCGATGCGGAAGCTCACCGTCTGCCCGATCACGGCCGGTGCGAGCAACTGCATCGTGCGGCCGGTCGCGACCTGCGCCACGGCGGGCACGGACAACGCAGCCAGGAGGGCGGTACCGAGTCGTTGCATGTCTGGACTCCGGTGCGGAATCGTACCCTGCGGGCGGCCACCGCGCTCGTCGCCGCGCGGAGCGGACCGGCTCGGCTTCGCCTGCGCCGGCGCGACGACGGACAGGATCGAGGCACGGCGATCGATTAGGCTGCCGCCACCTTGCGGATCACGCTCGTCGTCCACCAGTTCCCGCCGCGCTACTTCACGGGCACCGAGCAGTATGCGCTTGCCGTCGGCCAGGAACTCCAGCGCCGCGGCCACGACGTCGACGTGTTTACGCTCGACCCGGCCTTCCGGGAGGAAGATGGGCCCTGGCGCGAGGTTCGCGAGACCGTCGGCGGCTTGCCGGTGCGGCGCGTCAACTACTGGATGTACGTCGCCCGCGACCAGGCGCGCCTGGAGTACCGCCACCCCTACCTGGCCGAGGTCTTCGCCGGCCACCTGCGGGAGCGGAACCCCGACCTGGTGCACAGCTTCCACCTGCGCCACGTCGGTGCCGACCTGCTCGACCGAGCGCGCGAGCAGGACCGGCCCGTCTGCGTGTCGCTGACCGACTTCTGGTTCCTCTGCCCGCGGATCATCCTGATGCGCAGCGACGGCACACCGTGCGACGGCCCGCCCGACGGCGGCCGGGGTTGCCTGCCCTGCCACGCCCCCGAGCTCGTGCGCGAACTGGCGGCGAGCGGCGTCGGGGACGAAGTGCGCGCGCTGCAGGCGGCGACCGCGGGCCGCACGCAGCCGGGCCCCAGCCTCTTCCCCCGCGTCGCCTCGCACCTCGAGCGCTGGCCCTACCTGCGCCAGCGCCTGCTCGCGGTCGCGGCCATCGTCGCGCCGACCGAGTACCTGCGCGCCGTCTTCGTGCGGAACGGCATCCCCGCCGACCGGATCGTGCACCGCGCCTACGGCATCGACACGGCGGGCCTCGCCCGAGGCGCGGCCGAGGCACGGGCCAGGCCCGGCGAACGGCCGCTGACGTTCGGCTACTTCGGCACGTTCGCGCCGTACAAGGGCCCGCACCTGCTCGTCGCGGCGTTCCGGGCAGTGCAGGGCGACTGCCGCCTGCTGCTGCGCGGCCGCACCAGCGACTTCGCCGACTACTCGCGCGAACTGCTCGCGGCCAGCGCGGCGGATCCGCGCGTCGCGGTCGACGGGCCCTACGACCGCGCCGGCCTGCCTGCGGCGTTGGGCGCGATCGACGCGCTGGTCGTGCCGAGCACCTGGCACGAGAACGCCCCGTTCGTCGTGCTCGAAGCCCGCGCGGCCGGCTTGCCGGTGCTTGCCAGCCGGTTCGGCGGCCTCGCCGAGGTCGTGCGCGACGAGGTCGACGGTGACCTGTTCGCGGCGGGCGACGTCGCCGAACTCACCGCGAGGCTGCAGCGCCTGGTCGACCAGCCAGAGCGGCTCGCGGCCTACCGCGCGGCCGTGCGCCCGCCGAAGACCCTGGCTGCGGCGGTGGACGAGTTCGAGGCGGTCTACGCCGAAGCCGTGCGACGAGACTTCCGGTGTCGAACGCTCGGTGGAATCCCGCGGCCCTGGACGCAGTGATCGGACCGATCGAGTCGACGCTGCCGCGGGTATAGTGCCGGTCGTGTGCTCGTCCGCCGACGCCGACGCCCTTGCCCGCATCGCCAACGAGCTGACCGCCGTGCGGCAGCGCCTCGATCGGCTGGCGGCCGAGAACGAGGAACTGCGCGGGCGCCTCGAGTGCAGCGACCGGGCCCGCGCCGACCTGGAGGCGCAGGCCGCGCACCTGCTCGACGTGCTGGCATACACGCGCGAGCAGTTGCGCACGCTCTCGGTGCAGCAGAAGGCGTCCGGCGGTCGAGGGTGAGGCGAGTTCGCTGCGCGATGCCGCGCTGGAACCGGCGACCGGGCCAGCGTTGCAGCGCACCGCGTCCGACGTCACGCCCGCATCGAGCATGTCGCGCGCCGTGCCGACGAAGCCGTCAGCGTTTGGCTGGGGTCGTCGCTCGGCGGTCGTTGGCCCCGCACGGCACGGCCCTGGTCCCGAGGCAGGCGGAACCCGGCACCGGATCGCCTACGCGTCCTTCTTGCGACTCTGCCGCCTGGTCTTGACCGCTTCCAGTTCGGCCTGGGTCTTGTTCAGGAGGTCGACCATGCGCAGACCCTGCTCGCCGAGCGCTTCCATCTCCAACCGCATCCGCTCGAGCTTCTCGCGCAGGGCCGGAGCGCCCTCGACCTGTGCGACGGCTTCCCGGAGCCGTTCGAGCGCCTCGTTCGCCCTGCCGAGGCCCTTCGCCAGCGGACCCTGCGCCAGTTCGCGACCCTGCGCTGCGACCGCCTCGGCGACCCGGTCGATCGCCGCGTTCGATTTGCCGATGCCTTGCACCAGCGGACCCTGCGCCAGTTCGCGACCCTGCGCTGCAACCGCCTCGGCGACCCGGTCGATCGCCGCGTTCGATTTGCCGATGCCTTGCAC
>VGXW01000027.1 GCA_016873195.1 Planctomycetota bacterium
GGCGAGCATGAACTGCGTGCTGCGCGCGAGCGGGTCGAAGCTCGACTCGGCCAGCGACGCGAGCTGGTACTTGCCGTCGCGGTCCATGAAGGCCGTGAAGCAGAAGAAGTCCAGCCAGTTGGTCACGGGATAGTTGAACGCCTGCAGGATGCGCGGGTTGTCCTTGTCGCCGCTGTGGCGCTCGAGCATCGCCTCGGCCTCGTCGCGGCCGTCGGCACCGAAGTGCGTCTGCAGCAGGTAGACCATCGCCCAGAGGTGGCGGCCCTCCTCGACGTTGACCTGGAACAGCGAGCGCAGGTCGTAGAGCGACGGGCAGCAGTGGCCGAGCAGACGCTGCTGCTCGACCGACGCGGGCTCGGTGTCGCCCTGGGTCACGATCAGGCGGCGCAGGCGATTGCGGAATTCGCCGGGCACCTCGTTCCACGCCGGGGCGCCGAGCTGGTCGCCGAAGTGGATCTTGCGGTCGGCGGGGCCGTCGGCGAGGAAGATGCCCCAGCGGTAGTCGGGCATCTTCACGTAGTCGAAGTGCGCCCAGCCGCCCTGGCCCACGCCGATCGCCGTGCGCAGGTAGACCTGGTCCTTGTTGAAGTCGGTCGGGCCGAGGTTGTTCCACCACTCGAGGAACTTCGGCTGCCACTTCTCGAGCGCCATCATCAGGCGCTTGTTGTCGCGCAGGCCGACGTTGTTGGGGATCTTGGCTTGCAGGTCGACGGTGGTCATTGGCTCAGGTCCTTCTCCAGTCGAACTTGGCGCTCTCGGGTGCGCCGTAGCGGGTGAGGGCGCCCTCGTCGCCGGTGGCGTTGGGGCGCGTGAAGATCCAGTTCTGCCAGGCGCTGAGGCGGCCGAAGATCTTGCTGTCGCAGTTCTCGGCGCCGCAGAAGCGCAGCGAGGCCTCCATGCCGGTCAGCGCGTCGGGCGACAGCGAGGCGCGCTCCTCGAGCGCGATGCGCACGTCGTCGGCCCAGTCCACCGGGTCGAGCAGGTAGGTGCAGAGGCCCTGTTCGTCGGCTTCGGCGGCCGCCAGGGCCGGCATCTCCGCCGCGAGCTTGCTGGCGTGCTCGGGCCGGGCGAGGAAGCGGTTCAGCAGGCGCGTCTGGCCGTGGCTCATCGGCAGCGCGCCCTGGCTCAGCGGGCCGACCGCGAAGGCGACCGCGTCGTCGTCGAGCGCGTAGATGCGGTCACAGGCGAGTGCCAGTTCGAGGAACGCCCCGGCGCAGCACGACTCCTCGTCGACCAGCGCGTACATCGAGCGCGACATCAGGTCGAAGCGCCGCAGCGTGCGCGCCATCTGCAGCAGGATCTCGCTGCAGAGCCAGTGGGAACGGTGCGCGAGCAGGTCCTTCTCGACCTGCAGCAGCGCTTGCCGGTCACCGCGCGTCTGCAGCACCAGGAGGCCGACCTGCTCGTGGTCGAAGCGCAGCTGCAGCAGCGCGTCGTCGAGTTCGCGGTAGCACTGCAGCGCCCAGGCCGAGCTGCCGGCGGCCTCGTACTCGGCGCCGTTCCGGGGCTGGCTGCCCTGCGGGCCGCGCACGGTCAAGGTCGCGCGGCGAGCTGCGGGATCGACCGCGAGCTGCACGTGCGCGTAGCGGTAGGTCGTGCCGTCGACCGCGGCACGGACCGGGGCGAGCTCGATGCCCTTCGCCGCCTTCGGCGGCAGCGCGGCGGCCAGCTCGCGCGCGCGCGCCTGCACCTTCTCGGCGAACTGCGACTTCTTCCAGATCGCGTCGACGAGGCCCCACGCGGCGGCCTTCCTGCCGCGCATGCCCTCGGCCATGGTGCAGAACACGTCGGCCCGGTCGCGGCGCACCTTGCGCTTGTCGACGAGGCGCGTGAGGCCGCCGGTGCCGGGCAGCACGCCGAGCAGCGGCACCTCGGGCAGCGACACCGCGGAGTTGCTGTCGTCGACGAGGTGGATCTCGTCGCACGCGAGCGCGAGCTCGTAGCCGCCGCCGGCGCAGGCGGCGTGGATCGCGCAGAGCGACCGGAGCCCGCTGTGCCGGCTCGCGTCCTCGAGCGACAGCCGGGTCTCGTTGGTGTACTTGCAGAAGTTGACTTTGAAGGGGTGCGTGCTCTCGGCCAGCATCCAGATGTTGGCGCCGGCGCAGAACGCGCGCTCCTGGGCACTGCCGATCACGACGACCTTGACCGCCGGATGCTCGAAGCGCAGCCGCTGGATCGCGTCGGCGAGCTCCATGTCGACGCCGAGGTCGTAGCTGTTGAGCTTGAGCTCGTAGCCCGGCCGGAACGGGTGGTTCGGGTCGACGTTCATGCGCAGTTGCGCGACGTCGCCGTCGATCTGCAGCTGCCAGTGGTGGTAGGTGCTCGGGTGGCGGTGGAAGTCGGTCATGCGTGCGGCGAGGCGGCGCGGCGGCCCGTGGGGGCGCAGAGTGTGGAGTCGGGCCGGAGGGGGTGCAAGCGGGAGGGGCGAGGTTTCCGCGGGGGCGGTCCGGCGCCGCGGGACGGGCGGCGGTCGCGCGAGTCCTCGCCCCCCGAGCGGTGGCGACTCGACGCCTACCGTGTGCCGAGGCCCAGCAACCAGAAGACCGCCGCCGGCAAGGCGATGCCGACCGTGATCGACACCAGGTTGCCGAGCAGGGACAGCCGGAGGGCCTGGACGAACGGGAGCGGCCGTGCCGAGGGTGAGCCGGTCGGTCGCGCGAGCATCGCCCAGATCAGGTTCGCCTCGATGGTCACGACGATCGCTTCGAGCGCGGCGACGACCCAGACGAACCAGCGGTGGAGCAAGCCCAGGCTGTCGCACCAATCCATGGCGAGCAGGAACGCGAGCCAGGTCATCAGGTTGAGAAGGAACAGCGGTCGCACCGTGCCTGTGGCCCTGTCCATGCTCCGCAGCAGGGCGAGGGTCGTCCTGATCTCCGCCCACATCGCGATCAGTGCGAGGGCCCAGTTCTCCGGCGCGGCGTAGGCCGGCAGGATGACGGGGTTCGGGCGCATTACCATGGCTGACGGAGATCCTCGATCGGTCCGCGGGTGCTGCAGTCGAACGGCCTCGGGAGCGGTGCCGGCAGCTCCTTGGCGTCCTTCACCACTGCACAGCGAGAGACCAAGGGGAGCAGTGCCGCAGACGCCAGCCGCAGGAACATGCCATGCGTGGGACGACAACGCCTCGCGGCTCTTCCCTGCAAGTGCCGCACGCTGTCCCGAGATTGCGCCACGATGTCGCGCCGTCTGGCGGTTCCGCGTTCGCGATCGCCGCGCACAGACGCGCGCGCCGGCTGCTCCGGCGCGTGCGCTGGCGTTCCCAGGCCGTTCCCTGTCGCTGCCGGCACGGCTGTGCTGCACCGGCGAGCGGTGGGATCAGTTCCCCTGCAGCGTCCAGCTGATGCAGTTGCTGACCGCGGTGCCGATCCCGGCGGCGGCGCTGCAGACCGCGATGCACTGCGAACTCATCGTCCAGCCGGCGAGGGTGGCGTTCCCCGGCAGCGGGAAGCCGAAGCGGGTCGAGCCATTGCAGTTGCCGGGGCCCGTGACCACGTTGGGGCCGAGCACGCAGCCGAGTGCTGGCACGTAGTCCATCGCCATGGTGTTGTTGCCGTCGGTCGCATGGAGGATGCGCCGCCCCCGATCGACGGCGAGGCCCGTGGGCGGGCCGAAGTACGGACCGCACGACGGCGGCGTGAACTGGCACTGGCGGGTGTGTTCGGGAGGATCGAGGGGATCAGGTCCCACGCGCACTGCGTGTTGCAGTGGTCGTCGACCTTGCTCCGCAGCGCCACTGGCAGGGTCGCCGCACCCTCGAAGACCGTTCGCGGCGGCAGCGCACGGGCCGCGGGCCACGAACGCGCGAACGGGGACTCGTCGGCGCGCGGCTACGCAGTTCGGCCGTCGGCAACCTGCCATGCGCGGTGCGGCGCACGGCCGGCGCGGCTCACGGAGCCCGGCTCTGGGCCGCGCCCGTCAATCCAACGCGCCGGCGACGAGGGTGAGCGCGTTGGACCCGACCAGTGGCAGAAGGGCACCCGTCGCGTCGAACCGGACACGCACGAACTGCTGGTGCAGTCGCACGCCGACCAGGGCGCTGTGGCGAGGCAGGTGCACGCGGGTGGTCGCGACGCCGGCGGCGTGGGCGGCCACCGCAATCAGCTCTCCGCTGGAGAGCAGCAGACACTCCGGCGACGAGCCAGGATGCAACAGGTTCATCGGCAGGCCGGGCATCGTGAAGCCCATCGCCTCGACGGCGAACACGGCGGTGCTCCGCAGGTCGCATTCGGCCACGTAGTCAGCGCCCAGCCACGGGAACGTCAGTGCGCGCAATCGCGGCGGATCGAGATTGGCCGGACACCCCGATGGCGTCGACTGCGCCGACGCCGGGCACGGCGTCACGAGGCGCGCGAAGTAGGCCGAGTTGCGACCGCCGGCCGAGGTGAACTCGCCCCCGACCACGATCGTGCCATCGGGGGTGAGCGCCAGAGCGAGGACCACGCCGTCGACGCCCTGGCCGACCGGGCTCCAGCCGGTGCCGTCCCAGCGGGCGATGCCGGCGGCAGGGACTCCGCCGGCGGTGGTGAAGCTGCCACCGGCGATCAGGTCGCCGTTCGGCAGCGTGAGCAGTGCCTCGACGCGGGCATTGCCGGTCTGGTGTCCGAAACCCTGGCCCAGGGGAAGCCAAGTCGAGCCCGTCCAGCGGGCGATGCCGTGCACGGCCTGGCCGCTCGCGACGGTGAAGTCACCGCCCGCCACGAGGTCGCCGTCCGGCAGTTCCGCGAGACTGTGGACCCGGCCGTCGGCGATGCCCGGCAGGGCCGACCACGTGCTGCCGTCCCACACGCCGATACGCTCGATCGGCAGGGTCCCCATGGCGGTGAAGGCCCCGCCCGCCACGAGGTCGCCGTTGCTGCTCACGAGCAGCGCCTCGACGGCATGGTTGGGTTGGAGACCGCCGAGCCAGGACCAGGTCGTGCCGTTCCAGGCCAGCAGGTGGCGCATGGCGGTTTCCCAGGGGAGGGCGACGACGATGGTGCCATCCCGCAGCTCGACCAGCGCGTTGGCCTCGGCGGAGGAGAAGCCCGTGCCGACCGGGTTCCACGTCGTGCCGGTCCAGTAGGCCAGGCGGCCACCCGCATAGCCGGTCGCCAGCACCCTCCCGTTCGCGAGCGTGCACAGTGCCGTTGCCGGTGCCTGGAGCATGGGCATCGCCTGTGCAGCGAGGCCGTCCATCGTGGCGACGAAGCGCCGGGCGTCCCCGCCGGCGTGCGTGAAGTCCCCGCCCGCGACCACGGCTCCCGAAGGCAACACGGCGAGGCATCGCACGCGGTCGTTGAAGCCGGTGCCGAGGACTTGCCACGCCGACCCGTCGAAGGCCTTCAGGGACCCCACCCATGGGCCGGTGCCGCCCTCTGCGCCGGCGGCCAGCAGCCTGCCATCGGGCAATCGCAGCAGCGTGTGGATCGTGCCCCCGGTCCCGTTCGCGAGCGGGAGCCACTGGGTTCCGTCCCATCGTTGGCAGTTCGTCCCCGGCGCCGTGAAGTCCCCGGCGGCGACCACGTCGCCGTTCGGCAGCACCTCCAGGGCGTTCACCATCCAGTCCGTGCCGGGAGCCATGGGGGCCCACGTCGTTCCGTTCCAGCGGGCGATGTTGTTGGTCGGGCCGCTCGGTGTGGCGAAGACGCCGGTGACGAGGAGGTTGCCGTTGGCGGCGACCGCAAGGTCACCGCGGGCCAGGCATGCGACGCTGATCAGGTTGGTCCAGGTGTTCCCGTCCCAGCGGCCGACCGACCCCGGCCAACCGCCACCGTGCACGAACAGATCGCCGTTCGGGTGCAGCAGCATGGCGATCGCGCCGTCCGCGTAGCCTGCGCCCAACGGCTGCCACTGCGCGCCATCCCAGCGGGCCACGTTGAGACAGGGCAGACCGCCGGCGTGCGTGAAGAGACCGCCCGCGATCAGGTCGCCGCTCGGCAGGCACACCAGCGCGCGCACCTGGGCCTGGTAGGTCCCCGTGACGCCCGCGCCCAGCGGTTGCCACGCCGCGCCGTCCCAGCGGGCCACGTTGTTCGCTGGCGCGGTCCCCGCGGCGGCGAACCAGCCGCCGGCGAAGAGGTCTCCGGTCGGACCGGCGACGAGCGAGCAGACGATCCCGTTCGTGCCGCTGCCCAGCGCCGCCCAGCGGCCGGTCGCGAGATCGAGGGTCGCCACGTTGACGGCGCCGACGCCAGTGATCGTGAAGGTCCCGCCGATCGCGAGCAGCCGGGCGCTCGCGGGGTTGCCGTCGTGGTCCCAGAGGATCGCCGTCTGGATCTCACCCCTGCCGGGTGCCGGGACTGCGCCAGTGGCCTGCCAGGTCGGGGCGCACTGCGCCAGCCCCGAGGTGCTGGCCATCGCGACAGCAAGAACCACGAACGACGCCTTCCCGTGCGAGTGGATCGACATGGCAGAGCTTGTTTAGCCCCGGCAGCCGGCGAGGTCACCTGCTCAGGTGCCGGAGTTCGCCCGCTCCGTTTCCTGTCTTGCGTCCGTGATGCGTCCCGAACGCGGGCGGATCGAGCCACGCGCCGGCGACGCAGGGCTCCGTCGGGCCCCTGCCTGCCCCAGCGGTCCGCAGCGATCGAGGTGCGTCGACAGGGCGCTGGCGAGGGTGTTGCCGTGCTGGTTGCCGACGCAGACCGGGCGGTTCCTCGAGTGACCGGTCGCAGCGGTCACGGTTGCCCGCTTCGCAGTTGCTGCCCTTTCGCGGTGAGCCGGTAACGCTGCTTTCCGCTGCGCGGCTTGTCGGGGATCGTCGGCTCGATCAACCCAGCGCTCAGGGCCGGTTGGAGGAAGGTCTTCCGGAAGTGCTCGCGGTGCTTCAGGCCGAGCGCGTGCTGGATCTCCTGCCGGGTCATGGGCCTGTCCATCGCCCGTACCAGCCGGACCTCCGGGGCAACTTCCCCGGTGACTTGCGCGGTGACTTGCTCGGTGACTTGCGCGGTGACTTCCGGGGTGACTTCCGGGGTGACTTCCGGGGTGGCCGCCTGCACCGGCCGGGGGACGGTCTGCACGAACTGCCCGCCGCTCATGCGGAACGTCGGCGACCCGAGCCCCGCCCGCTGGCACCGCGCGATCATGTCGAGGATGCCGGTGCCCGCCTTCTCGGCGTAGGCCGCGAGGAACATCGGTTCGGCGATCAGCGGGTTGCGGGGGATCGACGCGTGCGGTGCCGTCAGGTCCGCGAACGTCAGCGAAGGCGGCAACTCGCCAGGATTCCAGACCTCCAACCGATCCGAGAACAGCATCACCTGCACGCTCGCGTTGCTGGCGTAGTCCCGGTGGGTGACCGCGTTGACGATCGCTTCGGCGATGACCTCGCGCGGCAGTTCGTAGTCGACGGGTGCACGCGGCCCCTCGGCGCGCGTGCCGACGCGGCGCGCGATCTTCGACAGGACGAAGTCGACGGCCTGGTCGACGAGTTCGAAAACGGTGCCCTTGTAGATCTGGTACGAAGGGATGGGCTTCTGCACCTCGGTGCCGTGGAAGTGCAGGCACTTGACCCGTGGCTGGGGACCAGGCCGGGCTCTCGCCCGGCGCCCCCACCCCGACCCTGGAGCCCGCCCGCCCCGTTCCCTACCCTGCGCGCGTGACGCGCCCCGCCCTCGAGATCGCCGTCCGCCACGCGCCGCAGCTGTGTTACGCGATGCAGCAGAGTGCGGTGCCCTGGCTCTTCGGCATCACGCTGACGAACACCACCGCGGCCCCGCTCGCCGACCTGCATCTGCGGGTCGAACTGCTGCCCGGCCCGCTGGCGGCCCACGACGAACTGCTCGCGGCGATCCCCGCCGGCGGCACCTTCGAACTCGGCCGGCTCGACCCGCGGCTCGACGTGCAGGCGCTGGCGAACCTGTTCGAACGGCAGCGCGCGGAGCTGCGCGTCACGGTGACCCGGGGCGAGCAGGGGCTCGCGACCGCCTCGAGCGACCTCGACGTGCTGGCCTGGAACGAGTGGCCGGGCCTCGGCGTGGCGCCGAGCCTGCTGGCGGCGTTCGTGCTGCCCAACCACCCCGTGCTCGCGGGCCTGCTGCGCGCCGTCGGCGAACGGCTGCAGCAGACGACCGGCAACAGCGCGCTCGACGGCTACCAGGCGCAGGATCCGCAGCGGGCGCTGGCGATCTTCGCGGCCGTGCACGAGTCGCTGCGCGCGCTGCGTTGCACCTACGTGAACCCGCCGCCGAGCTTCGAGAAGCGGGGCCAGAAGGTGCGCACGCCGGAGCAGGTGCTCGGCGACCGGCTCGGCACCTGCCTCGACCTGGCACTGGTCTACGCCGCGGTGCTGGAGCACGCCGGGCTGCACCCGCTGGTCGTGCTGCAGAAGGACCACGCGTTCGTCGGCGCCTGGCTCGTGCCGGGCAGCACCCCCGAACCCTGGCTCGGCCTCGGCGTCGAGCTGCAGAAGCGCGCCGAACTCGGCGCGCTCGCGTTCTGTGAGTGCACGCTCGCGTGCGGGGCCGCGAGCCAGCCGTTCGCGCTCGCGAGCGCCGCGGCGCTGCGGCGGCTGCAGGACGAGGCCGCGTTCGCCGGCGCGCTCGACGTCGCCGCCGCGCGCCGCGCGGGCATGATGCCGCTGCCGGGCCGCACGTCCGTGTATGCGGCGATGCCCGAGCCCCCGGCCGGCGTGCCCGCGACCGCCAGTGCGCCGGCCGCCGCCGCCGGCACGGCGCCTGCACCCGCCCCCGCACCGGAACCGGCACCCCGCGCCCCCGAGCCGCCGAAGGACCGGCTCGAGCACTGGAAGGGCAAGCTGCTCGACCTCACGCTGTGGAACCGGCTGCTGCACTTCGTGGAGACGAAGAAGACCGTGCGGCTCTGCGCGCACGACCTCGCCGCGCTCGAGAACCGGCTGCAGCAGGGTGCGCGGCTGCGCATCCATGCGCGGCCCGCGGTGGGGCAGGGTAGCGGCGACCCGCGCGACCTCGCGCTGCAGCAGCAGCGCACCGGCCAGGACGTGATGGCCGGGCTGCTCGCCGAGGAACTGCGCGCGGGCCGGCTGCGCGCCGAGCACGACGCCGACGAGCTCGACGCGCGGCTCGTCGAGATCTTCCGCCACGCGCGCACCTCGCTCGAGGAGACCGGCGCGAACACGCTCTACCTCGCGGTCGGGTTCCTCGAGTGGTACGAGACGATGCAGTCGAACAAGGCGCGCCGCGCGCCGCTCTTGCTGCTGCCGCTAACCGTCGAGCGCATCTCGGTGCAGGAAGGCTTCCGCTTCCTGCTCGACGACGGCGAGCCGCGGCTCAACCAGACGCTGCTGCAACTGCTGCAGCGCGACTTCGACGTGCGGCTGCCGCTCGGCGACACGGTGCCCGAGGACGAGCACGGCATCGACGTGGCGGCGGTGCTCGACGCGTTCCGCCAGGCGGTCGTCGGCCTGCCCCGCTGGCGCGTCGAGGCCCGCGCGTGCATCGGCTTCTTCTCGTTCTCGAAGTACCTGATGTGGCTCGACCTCGCCGCGCGCGACGAGCTGCTGCAGAGCCCCGTGCTGCGCCACTTGGTCGAGAAACCCGGGGCGGCCTTCGCGCAGGACGTGCCCGAGGTGGCGCGCGAACGGCTCGACGAGCTCGATCCGGCCGAGGTGTTCTGCCCCAAGGACACCGACAGCTCGCAGCTCGCCGCGGTGCTCGCGGGGGCTGCGGGGCGCACGTTCGTGCTCGAGGGGCCGCCGGGCACCGGCAAGTCGCAGACGATCACCAACCTGGTCGCGCAGGCGCTCGCGAACGACCGGTCCGTGCTGTTCGTGGCCGAGAAGCGCGCGGCGCTCGAGGTCGTGCAGAAGCGGCTCACCGAGGTCGGGCTCGGCGCGTTCTGCCTCGAGCTGCACTCGAGCAAGAGCGGGCCGAAGGCCGTGCTCGAGCAGCTCGCGCGGCCGCTCGACCTCGGCGCGCGGCGCGCGCCGGCGGCCTGGGCCAGGGTCGCGGCGGACCTGCAGCACGAGCGCCGTGAGCTCAACGGCTACGTGTCGGCGCTGCACCGCGTGCGCGAGCACGGGGTGTCGGTGTTCTCGGCGATCGCGCAGCTGATCGAACTGCGGGAGGCGGTGCGGCTGCCGATGCCCGACCTGCTGCGCAACGGGCCGGCCGGCGTCGCGGCGGCGCGCGCGGCGGTCGACGACCTCGCCGCGGCGGCGGCGCCGCTGCCGGTGCCCGAGCAGGCACCGTGGTGGGGCGTGCGGGCGCGGGACTACTCGCCAGCACTCCTGCGCGCGGTGGAGCCGGCGGCCGAACGGCTGCTGCAGACGGCGGCCGCGCTGCAGCGCGCGGTCGCGGCGGCCGGCGCCGCCTTCGGGCTCGCGGGCGCGTTCGGCCCGGGCCCGAGCCGCACGCAGATCGAGAAGCTCGGCGAACTCGCGGCACTGTTCACCGCGCCGTCGCCGCCGCCGGCGAGCCTGCTGCGCGCGGCCGACGGCGGTGCGGGCGACGCGGCCCTGGCGCAGCTGCTCGCGACCGGCAAGAAGCGCGATCTGCTGTGGGCGCCGCTCGCAGGCCGCTGGCGGCGCGAGCTGCTCGGCCTCGACCTCGACCGGCTGCTGCCGGCGTGGCGCCGGGCGGCGGAGTCGTTCGTGCTGCTGCGGTGGTGGCGGCTGCGCGGGCCGCGCGCCGAACTGCTGCCGGCCGCGGCGGGCGGCGGTCTCGGCACCGTGCGCGAGGTGCTCGGCGACCTCGAGCAGGCGCTGCGGGTGCGCGCCGAGGAACGGGCGCTGCTGGCGGCGACGACCGCCGCGGCCGCGTTCGGGCCCGCGTGGCGCGCGGGACTGGCCGACTGGGCGCAGCTCGACGGCTGGCTCTCGTGGGTGCGCGACGCGCGGCGGCTGTGCCTCGAGCTCGTGCCGGGCTCGCTGCGGCCGGAGCCCGCGGTGGTCGAAGCGATCGCCGCCCGGCTGGACGGTCTGCACGCGGGGGCGGCCGACCTGGGCCGGCTGCTCGGCGCGCTGCGCCTCGCGGCCGACGAGCACGGTGCTTCGCTGCGCGCGGTGGCAGCACCGCTCGCGCTCGACGCGCAGCAGGCGTTCGGCGCGCCGGACGCGCCCGGCCACCTCGCGGCCGTGGGGCGGCGCGCCGCGGCCTGGCGCGCGGCCTTGCCGGCGCTGCGCGACCACTGTGCCTACGCAGCCGCGGCGGCGCGCGCGGCGGCCGCCGGGGCCGGCCCGCTGGTGGCGGCGCACGCGCGCGGGGCACTGTCGACCGAGCAGCTGGCGCCGAGCTTCCTGCGCACGTTCCTCGAGAGCTGGCTCGATACCGTGCACCGGGCCGAGCCGAAGCTCGGCGCGTTCCGCGGCCTCGACCACGAACGCGCGATCGCGCGCTTCGCCGAGCTCGACCGGCAGGCGATCCGGCTCGCCGCCGAGGTCGTCGTCGCGCGCCTCGCGGCGAAACTGCCGCAGCTGCGCGACACCGCGGTCGCGAGCAGCGAACTCGGCGTGCTCGAGCGCGAACTCAAGAAGCAGC
Source organism: Planctomycetota bacterium (assembly GCA_016873195.1). Taxonomy (GTDB): domain Bacteria; phylum Planctomycetota; class UBA1135; order UBA1135; family UBA2386; genus VGXW01. The sequence goes on from VGXW01000027.1 coordinate 11,433, forward strand.
GCCGGCACAAGCCCGTGCGCAAGCTGTTCGCCGAGATCCCGGGGCTGTTGTCGGTGCTGGCGCCGTGCGTGCTGATGAGCCCGCGCTCGATCGCGCAGTTCCTGGGCCGCGGCGGCAGCCACTTCGACCTCGTCGTGTTCGACGAGGCGTCGCAGATCCCGATGTGGGACGCGGTCGGCGCGATCGGCCGCGGCCGCTCGCTGGTCGTGGTCGGCGACAGCCGCCAGCTGCCGCCGACGTCGTTCTTCCAGCGGCTCGAGCAGGGCGACGAACCGCCGCCGGACGACGTGCCCGAGGACCTCGAGAGCGTGCTCGACGAGTGCGGCGCCGCGGGCCTGCCGCGTTTGCACCTCGACTGGCACTACCGGAGCCGCCACGAATCGCTGATCGCGTTCAGCAACCGGCACTACTACCAGAACCGGCTGCTGACGTTCCCCGCGCCCGAGCGGGAGACGCCGGGGCTCGGCGTGCGCAGCGTGCTGGTCGCGGGCGTCTACGACCGGGCCGGTTCGCGCACGAACCGCCTCGAGGCCGAGGCGCTGGTCGCCGAGGTCGTGGCGCGGCTGCGGGATCCGGCGCGCAACCGGCACTCGATCGGCATCGTTTTCTTCAGCCAGGGCCAGCAGGTGCTCGTCGAGGACCTGCTCGACGCCGCGCGCGCGCAGCACGCCGAGCTCGAGCCGTTCTTCACCACCGTGCCCGAGCCGGTGTTCGTCAAGAACCTCGAGAACGTGCAGGGCGACGAACGCGACGCGATCCTGTTCTCGATCTGCTACGGCCCCGACGCCGCGGGCAAGGTCTACGAGAACTACGGGCCGCTGAACCTGCAGGGCGGCGAGCGGCGGCTCAACGTCGCGGTCACGCGCGCGCGGCGCGAGCTCGTGGTGTTCACGTCGCTGCGCGCCGACCAGGTCGCTGCGCGCAGCGCGGCGTTGGGCGCGCGCCACCTGCGCACGTTCCTCGACTACGCGCAGCGCGGCGAGGTGGCGTTGCTCGCGGCGGCGGCGGCCGATCCGCGCGGCGAGGTCGAGTCGCCGTTCGAGGCGGCGGTGTGCGCTGCGCTGGTGCAGCGCGGCCACGAGGTGCACCCGCAGGTCGGCTGCTCGGGCTACCGCATCGACCTCGCGGTCGTCGACCCGGAGGCACCGGGGCGCTACCTGCTCGGCATCGAGTGCGACGGGGCGACCTACCACGCGGCGGCGACCGCGCGCGACCGCGACCGGCTGCGCGCTGCGGTGCTGCGCGGGCTCGGCTGGCGGCTGCATCGCGTGTGGTCGACGGACTTCTGGCAGGATCCGGCCGGCGAAGTGGCGCGGATCGAGGCGGCGATCGCCGCGGCGGTGGCGGCGGCGGGCGAGCCGCCGCGGATGGCGGCCGTGGCGGAACCGGCGCCGGCGCCCGCGACCCCCGCTCCCGCCGTCGCGCCGGCCGCACCGGCTGCGCCCGAACCGGCACCCGCGGCGGCGCGGGATCCGACGGGCCCGCACCCGTTCACGGCGGCGGCGCTGCCGAAGGCGGGCACGCCCGAAGCGTTCGCCGCCGCCGCCGCCACAGCGAAGCTGCGCGAGCAGGCCCTCGCCGTGCTGGCTGCCGAGGCCCCGGTCGTGTTCGATCGGCTCGCGCGCACGATCGCGGCCGCGTGGGCCGTGCCGCGGCTCACCGAGCGCGTGCGCGAACGCGTGCGCGGCGCCCTGCCGGCGGGCGCGGTGGAGGTCGACGGGGCACTGTGGGCGGCGGGCGCCGACGTGGCCGCGTTCGTGGGCTTCCGCGTGCCGGCCGAAGGCGGCGAGGCGGAGCGGCCCGCCGAGGAGCTGCCGATGGTGGAGGTCGGCAACGCGATGGCCTGGCTGTTGCGCCAGCACCACGCGCTGCCGGCCGACGACCTCGCGCGCGAGGCGGCGCGCTGCTTCGGCATCACGCGGCTCGGCTCGGTCGTGCGCGGCGTGATGCAGCGCGGGCTCGTGCGGCTGCTGGAAGCAGGGCGCGGCGTGCGCGACGGGGAGACGGTGCGGCTGCCCTGAGGTGGAGCGGGCGCAGGCGGGGCGCGGTCAGGCGTCGAGGATCCGGCCAGCCCACAAGGCGCCGAGGAACTCCTGCCACGGCAGCACGCGCACGTCGTCGACGACCAGGGCGCGCGGCCCCGTGTAGACGCCGAAGGCACGGAGTGCTCCCGGCCAGCGCTCGCGCAGTGCCCGGATGCCCGCGCCGAACCGCGCATCCCAGCGGTTGCCGGCCTTCACCTCGATGGCGACGAGGCCGGACGCGGTCTCGATCACGAAGTCGACCTCGTTGCCGCCGTGGGCCTGCCAGTAGGCGATCGGGTAGTCGAGGTCACCGTAGTGGAGCCGGGCGCGCAGTTCGTGCAGCAGGAAGGTCTCGAGCAGCGCACCGCGTTCCTCCGGATGCACCTGCAGGTGCGCGGTCCCGGCCAGTTGGCGCGCGACGCCGGTGTCGAACAGGAAGAACTTCGCATGCGCGACCTGCTTCACCGCGCGCTTCAGCTTCCACGCCGGCAGCCAGGTGCCGAGCAGCGTGTCGACGAGGATCTGGAAGAACTCGCTGGCGGTCTGCCGGGCGATGCCCGCGTCGCGCGCGATGCCCGCGACGTTGACCGTCTGGCCGTTCACGCGCGCCGCGACCTCGAGGAAGCGGTGGAAGGAGCCGATCTGGCGCACCAGGGCCTCGTCCTGCACCTCCTGCTGCAGGTAGACCTCGCTGTAGGCGCGCAGGAAGGCCTTGGGCCGGTTGCCGGTGACCGCGAGCGGCAGCATGCCCTCGGCCAGGATTGCGTCGAGCGGGCGGTCGACGCCGGCCTCCGCGGTGACCAGCGGGAACATGTGCCGCACCTCGGCGCGGCCGGCGAGCAGGTTGGCACCGCTGCGCTTCAGCTTGCGGGCGCTCGAGCCGGAGAGCACGAAGCGCTGTCGTTTCTTCACCATCAGGTGTTGCACCTCGTCGAGCAGCGCGGGCACGCGCTGCACCTCGTCGAGCACGACCCAGGCCCCGTCGGGCAGCGCCATGCACTCTGCCCGCAGCACCCCCGGGTCGCGGGACAGGCGCAGCCGCTCGCTGGTCAGCAGCAGGTCGTAGGCGACGGCCTCCGCGAAGTGCTTCTCGATCCAGGTCGTCTTGCCGGTGCCACGGGCGCCGAACAGGAAGAACGAGCGGTCCGGCGGCTGCAGTCTGCGTGCAAACATCGATGGCGAATCTACTGGAAAAACGCCAACGATGGCAACAGATCTCCTGCGGCCTACTTCGCTGCTTCCGTGCCGCGCTTGCCCTCGCCTTTGCCGCCCTCCGCCGCCGCCTCGATGCGCGCCAGCTCCGCGCGCAGCCACTGCTGCATCGTCACGACCGTGCCGTCAACGCGCCGCACCTGGTAGGGCTCGCCGGTCTTGCTGCTCTTGCTCGCGATCTCGTCGACGAACTGGTCCAGCGTCACGTTGCGCCCGTTCGGCGCGGCGATGCGCGCGAGCAGGAACTGGTAGGCGGCCGCACCGTCGAACTCCTCGCCCTCGCGCACGAACCGGTCGGGACTCGCGGCGACCGCGTGCAGCAAGAGCGGGATGCGGTCCGGGCGGAAGCCCGCCGCCGGCCGCACCGTGAGTTCGACGTGGTCCTCGCCGATCAGCCGGTTCACCAGCTTGTCGACCACGAGCACGTAGCGCGCGCCGGTGAGCGCGAACTCGACCGCGTCGCGCTCGATCACCGAGCGCTGCGCCACCACGGTCGTGCCGTCCGCCGTCGTCACCTGCAGCAGCACCTGGCCCATGGTCACGTCGTCGCAGGAGACGCCGAGCCAGCCGCGGCTGCCCGGCACCGGCGCCCACCGGCGCTGCAGCACGCGGAACGCCGCCGCAACGTCGCGCAGTTCGAGCCTGGCCGGCACGAGGTCGAAGCCGAACAAGGTGCTGACCGAGCCGGACCGCACCTCGATCTCCAGCGTGGCGGCGCCGTCGGCGCGCTCGCGCAGCAGTGGCAGGTTCTCGAACACGAAGACGCCCTGGTCGGCGGAGCGCACCAGCGGCAGTTCCTGTTCGCCGAGCCGCGCGCGGACGCTGGCCTGGCGCACGGGCACACCCTGCACCTCGAGCGCCTCGAGCCGGTGCGGGTCGAGCCAGCTGCGCCGTTGCCGCGCGAAGGTCGTCGTGCCGCCTTGCCAGCGCAGGAGGCAGCGCGGCGCCGGCGGGTCGGCGGCGGTGCGCGCCCAGGCAATCGCCGGGCTCTTCGCCGTGGCGCCAGCGCCGGTCGCGAACACGAACAGCTGGCCCTGGTCGAGATCCGCGGGCAGCAGCGCCACGACGCGGGGATCGGCGAGGTTGAGCTGGAAGCGCAGGTTGCCGGCCGGGGACAACGGCACGCGGTCGGCTGCCGCGGCGTCGGTCGCGAGCCAGACCACGTCGGCGGTCTTGGCGAACTCGACCTCGAGCAGCAGGTTGCTGCCCGGGGGTGCTGGCAGCCGCACGACGTCGGGCACCGCGGTGATGCGGATGCTGCCCTGGGCGGGTAGCGCGGTGCAGCCGAGGACCACGAGAAGGGAACGCAGGATGCTGCGCGGGTGCATTGGCCGATCCGGGGACTCGAAACCACAGCGTAGCCAGCCAGGCGGGCAGGATGTCGCGCCGCCCCCGCCCCCCTACTTGCCGCGCTGCGCCGCCTCCGCCTTCGCCACGCACTCGCGCAGCACGCGGTCCATCGCCGTCGGCGGGCTGCCGTGGCCCTTGTGCCGGATCACGCCCTCGTGGTCGATCACGTAGACCGTCGGCCAGCCCGTCACGTGCCACGCAGCAGCGATCGGCCCCTTCGTGCCCTCCGGCCCGTTCCAGAAGCTGCGCCACGTGATCTTCTCGGCGGCGAGCCGCGGCCGCAGTTTCGCGAGGTCCTCGTCGCTGTTCACGCCGACGATGGCGAACGGCTTCTGCTGCATCTCTTCCACGAGCGACCGCTCGTGCGGGTACATGGCCCGGCACGGGCCTCACCAGTCGCCCCAGAAGTCGAGCAGCACCACCTTGCCGCGGTAGTCCGAGAGCTTGAAGGCGACCCCGTCGAGGTCCACGCCCTCGATCTCGGGTGCTTGCAGCCCCGGCTCGAGCCGTTCGGCCTCGTCGCGCAGCGCGTCGACCAGGCCCGCCAACGACCGCACCTCGGCCTTCGGCAAACCGTCGAGGATCGCGCGCGCCGCCCGCAGATGCCCCAGCGCCTCTTGCCGCAGCGCCTCGCTCGTCGCGACCGCGCGCGTGCCGACGTGCATCGCCGCGCGCGTGAAGTGGGCCTGTGCCAGGCAGTGCGGGTCCTGGTTCTTCGCCAGCACACGGTCGAGCCACTGCAGCGACCGCTCGGCGCCGAACACGTGCTTGAGTCCGCCGATGCGCGCGACCGCGAGCCGCAGGCCGGGGCTCGCGACGTGCGTCTCCATCAGCGTCGTCATCGCCGCGGTGGCCATCGCGGCGGGGCCGCGCTGCACCACCCAGACGAGGTAGGGCACCGCCGCCTCCTTGCCCGCGAACGCCTGCGCCGCGTCGGCGAAGCGCTGCGCGAACAGCGGCTCGGGCCGGGTGCCGCGCAACCGTTCCAGTTCGCCCTCGTCCTTCGCCGCGCGCGCCCGGTTGTTCGCGTCGGCCCAGCTGCGCAGCGCGCGGTCGAACTCCTGCTGCAGCGACTCGGCGGACGGGATCGGGGGGACGGGTTCCTGGGCCGGCAGCGCGGGCAGGGCCGCGAGCACGGCGAGGGAACCCAGGGCGGACCAAGGCATGGCACTGCGCATGGGAGACTCGCGCACAAAATAGCTGCGCTGCCGTTCGGCTGCAGGCTGGCTGTCGAGCATCGGGCTGGCAGGCGGCTCGACGCGGCGGCCCGCGTGCCGCGCTCTCTGCAGCGAAGCGGCCGATGCCCGGGCCCGACTGGCCGTGGTGTTCGCGGAACTCCCTGCGCTCGGGGCAGCAGTTCCCGATCTCGCCCGGAGCCCGCAACAGGTCCCCGAAAAGAGAGGGGCCCGCGCACCGATTCGGCGCGCGAGCCCGACGCTCGATGGCACCCGTCCCGTCGCATGCGGACGCCACCAAGCCACGGAGAATAGAACACGCGGGGCCCGGTTCGGCTCTGGGCCCATTTGCGCACGGGGCAGCCGAAGAGGACGGTCAGGAGGTAGTGTTCGCCCGGCCCCGCCCCTGCAGCGCCAGCAGACCCCAGCCGACGAGGAAGGCGACGCCGCCGAGGGGCGTCACGGACGCGAAGCCCTTCACCTGCGTGAGTGCCAGGGCGTAGAGCGAGCCGGAGAACAGCACGATGCCGAGCAGGAATGCGACGGCGGCGAGGCGCACGGCGCGGCCGCGGTCGCCGAGCGCGGCGCAGAGCAGCAGGCCCAGGGCGTGGTACATCTGGTAGCGAACCGCCTTCTCGAAGCGCTCGAGGTCGATGGCTTCGCTATGGCCTTGCAGGGCGTGGGCGCCGACTGCGCCCATCGCCACGGCGATCAGGGCCAGCAGGGCGCCCAGACGGGCGGCGGTCGTGGGTTGCATGCGGCCATGCTACGGCCCGGTGGGCGGGTCGCGACCGGCCGTCAGCGGCAGTGGCGGATCGGCGCGTAGTGGCGGTGCGGCGCGAAGTCGCCGCAACGCGCGAAGTGGGGGTGGAAGCAGCAGGCGGTGGTGCCGATGGCGAGCAGCATCAACACGAAGGAACGGAACAACTTGCGGGTCGTTGGGTGCATCGGGTCCTTCTCGCGGGGTCGCGGATTCCGGCCCAGAGCGCGCGGCAGCGTGCGCCGTTGTGCCGCGCGCGGGCCGACAAGAGGCCTTCGTCCCCGCGCGGCTCCTGGCCGATAACAACGATCATGCGGTACCTCGGCCACCTCGGTTCGGTCCTCGTCCTTCCGGCCCTCCTGAGCGCCCAGCAGCCCGAACTCGCCCCGCTGCGGGCCGCCGCCGACCGCATCGTGCAGGAGTTGAAGCTGCCGGGCTGCGGACTCGCGGTCGTTCGCGACGGCGGCGTGCTGCACCGGAGCCTGCACGGCACGCTGCTCGGCGACGAGGTGCTGCCGATCGCCTCGGCGAGCAAGTGGCTCGCCGTCGCGACCGTGCTGACCCTCGTCGAGGACGGCACGCTCGACCTCGACGTGCCGGTCGGCCGCTACGTGAAGGAGTTCGACCGCGCCGACAAGGGCGCGGTCACGCTGCGGCTCTGCCTGTCGAACACCTCGGGCCTGCCGGCGCGGCTCGGTGAACGCATGCGCGGCTGGGACTCGACGCAGTTCGCGGCGGCTGCGGCGGACGCCGCACTGCGCGACGGCGTCGGGCAGATGTTCCTCTACGGCGGCGTGGGCTTCCAGGTCGCCGCGGTCGCGGCCGAACGCGCGACCGGACGCAGCTGGCACCAACTGTTCGCCGACCGCATCGCCGGGCCGCTCGGCATGCAGGACACGAAGTTCGGCACGCTGCAGCCGCTCGGCGGCGAACCGGGCACGGCGAAGCTGCCGTGGGTCGCGGGCGGTGCCTTGTCGACGCTCGACGACTACACGCGCTTCCTGCGCATGCTGGTCGGCAACGGCAGCACCGGCGGCAAGCAGATCCTGAAGGCGGCCAGCGTCGAGGCGATGCTGCGCGACCAGGTGCCGCCGCGCGTGCAGGTGCGCGCCGTCGGGTTCGAGGCGGAGCACGTGCGCTACGGGCTCGGCACGTGGCTCGAGGAACTGCCCGGCGGCGGCCAGCGCGCGAGCGATCCGGGCGCGCTCGGCTTCACGCCGTGGCTCGACCGCGACCTCGACATCGGCGGCGTGTTCGCGGTGCGCGACCGCGTCGACCGCGTGCTGCCGCGGCTGCGCCGGTTGCAGGACGAGGTGCGCGCGGTGGTGCAGTCGCCGCTCGTGTCCGGCACCGACGTGACCGTGGCGATCGCGCACGGCGGCCGCGACCGGCGCTACCTCCTGCACGTGCCGCCGCAGGCGGCCACCGCGCAGGGCGGGCTGCCGCTGGTCGTCGTGCTGCACGGCGGCGGCGGCAACGGCGAACTCGCGCGCGAGTTGACCGGCTTCACCGAGGTCGCCGACCGCGAGGGTTTCCTCGTCGCGTTCCCGGACGGCACCGGTGCTCTGCGCGGCAAGCTGCTGACGTGGAACTCGGGCGGCATCCCGGTCTACGCGGTCGAGCAGGAGGTCGACGACGTCGGCTTCCTGCGCGCGGTCGTCGCCGACGTGCAGCGCCGCGCCGCGGTCGCCACGGACCGCGTGTTCGCGGTGGGCCACAGCAACGGCGCGATGCTGTGCCACCGGCTCGCGCGGCAGGCCGCCGACGTGTTCGCCGGCATCGCCGCGGTGTCGGGCGCGATGAACTTCACGGCCGCCGACAGCAAACTGCCGATCGCGGTACTGATCGTGCACGGCACCGCGGACCAGCACGTGCTCTACGCGGGCGGCGCGCCCAAGCAGGCGACCGGACGCGCGGGCGAACGCAAGGACGCATCGGTGCAGGACGCGGTCGACTACTACGTCGCGCGCAACGGCCTGCGCGACCGTCCGGAGTCGCGGCAGGACGGCAAGGTGCGCACCGACAGCTTCGGCGTCACGAAGGACGGCGACCTCGCCGCGGCGGTGGTGCGCGTGATCACGCTCGAGGGCGGCGGCCACGCGTGGCCCGGGTCCGTGGCCAGGACCCGGCTGCGCGCCGACGAGCCGTTCCCGTTCGACGCGACGAACGCGATCTGGGCGTTCTTCGCGGGCGTGCGGCGGGCGCCGGGCCGGCCGGCGCCGGGCGAAGCGGCGCCGGGCCGCTGAACGAAGCCGGGCTCACCAGAACAGGCGCCAGCGCCACGTGCGGTCGGTGAAGCCGGTCGCCGAGCGCAGAACGTCGAGCTTGTGCGCGCGCAGCAGCGCGAGCGCCTGCTCCTGCTGCTCGGGGTCGAGTTCGGCGTCGCGCGGCCGGTCCAACGGCGTGAACTCCGCGAGCAGGCCGAGCCAGAGTTCGCTCGGCAAGGCGAGGACCGCCGTGAAGTCGCCGAGCGCCAGGCCGTTGGTGCCGGGCGGCAGGAACCGCTGCAGCGGCGCGAAGTCGGCCGGCGGTGTCGGCGCCGCGGGCTCGCCTTCGCGCAGCGCCATCGCCGCGTCGAGCACGGCCCCGATCTGCTCTTCGGCGTCGCGTCCACCCGCGAGCACGAACACCATGTTGCCGGCGGCGAGCCAGACGTCCTCGCCGAACGTGCCGTAGCGGAACACCTCCACGTCCCCCCGCTTCTCGACGGCCTCGCGCTGCAGGGTCGGCCGCAGCTTCGGCAGCATCTTCTGCAGCGCGGTGCGGAACGCGGCCTCGTCGCGCAGCCGGAAGGTCAGCGACCACGTCGTCTGCTCGATGCTGCGCTCGGGGATCGTGCCGGTCAGCATCACCTCGTCGGTCAGGTGCGCGAGCAGGTCGTCGTGCAGGTCGATGCCGATCTCCTGCTGGATGGTCGCGCGCACTTCCGCCTCGGTCTTCTTTTCGTCTTCGTTCAACCCGCGCAGGATCGCCCGGTAGAGCGCGACCGCGTCGAAGTGGCCGACCTTCCACGCGTGCCCGCCGGGCCGCACGGTGCGCAGCAGGCTCGGCAGGCCCTGGCTCGCGGGGAAGAACGCGCCGAACATGCCGCGCTCGTCGCTCGTGAACTGCTGCGCGAACTCGAGCAGCACGTGCGGGCCCGCGGTGGCGAGCGAGAGCGTGCCTTCGCCGAGGCTCGTCATGCCCAGCGCGCGCTGCCAGATGGCGGCTTCCGCGTCGTCCTGCATCGAGAGCTGCAGGAGCGCGGCGAAGTCGAACCGGACGCGCAGCGCGGGCGTGTTCGGCGCGGGCGGTTTGCCGGTGCACTCGGCGGCGAGGCTGCGCGCGATCTGCAGCGCGCCCTCGATGTCGCCGCTGGTCGCCAGGGCGACGAGCAGGTGCCCGCCCTCGCGCAGCGGCGCCATCGTCTGGTCACCCTCGCCGCGCACGGTCACCTTGGTGCCGAGCACCTCGACCTCCTGCCACTCGCCGGGCACGAGGCGGTACTGCAGCTCCTTCAAGTCCTGCGCCAGCGCGTCGAGGTCGGTGCGGCCGTCGCCGTCGAGCACGATCCCGATCCGGTTCGCGCCGTGTTCGCGCGCGCTGTCGTAGTGGTAGCCGATGCGGACGCGCCCGGAATAGCCGAGCGCGCGCGCGCGCACCGGGGCGAACGCGCCGTCGTCGGCGCCGAGGAACTGCTGCCAGCCGCCGAGCAGCTGCGAGATGGGCGGTTGCCACAGGGCGCGGCCCTGCTCCGATTCGAGCATGCTGCCGAGGTTCGTGGGACCCAGGCGCAGCCGCCAGCCGTCGGGGCCGACGGTGTCGACGAGCACGTGGGGGACCACGGCCGGTGGGGTGGTCTGGGCGGGGAGCGCCGCGGCGAGCGGCACGGCGAGCAGCAGGGTTCGGAGGTTCATGGGGAGGAACGCGCGAGCGCGCGGGGAAGGCGGCAGGATACAACGCGCGCATGATCCACCGCTTCGAGATCGCGCTCGCCGACGTCGACCGCGGCGTCTACGCCGACCTCGACGTGCGCGTGGCGCGGCACCCGTCCGAGGACGTGCCCTACCTGCTGACGCGCGTGCTCGCGTTCGCGCTCGAACACCAGGAGGGGCTCCAGTTCAGCAAGGGGCTGTCGGAGAGCGACGAGCCGGCGCTGTGGCGCAAGGGGCCCGACGGGCGCGTGCTCGACTGGATCGAGGTCGGCTCGCCGACGCCCGAGCGGCTGCACCGCGCGAACAAACACGCGGAACGCGTCGTCGTCTATTGCCATCGCCGGCCCGACATCCTGCGGCAGAAGTGCGCGAAGGAGGGCGTGCACGAGGCCGAGCGCGTTCGGCTCGTCGTGGTGCCCGGCGCGGTGCTCGACGCGCTGGCGGGCAGACTCGACCGCAACAACCGCTGGGCCGTGTCGGTGCACGACGGCCACACGACGATCGTCTGCGGCGACACTTCGGTGGAGGCCGTGTTCGAGGCGGGGCCGCTGGTCCCCGCGGCGCAGTGACCATGGCGGAGCCGTTCAAGAACCTCGTGGGGCCGCAGCTCGTGCGCGACCTCGGCCACCACCTCGCGCGGGTCTGGCCGGACTTCGACCGGGCCCGCTTCGAGCGAACGGCGCTCGACGGGCTCGGGGCGCTGGAGCTGAAGGCCCGCGCCGAACACGTGAGCCGCGCGCTCGAGGCGGTGCTGCCCGCGAACTTCGATCGCGCCGCGGGCATCCTCGAACGGAGCCTGCTGCCGGCGCGGCTCGACGACGACCTGCAGGCGCTGCGCACGGACGAGCGCGGGCTCGCGGGCATCGCCGTCTGGCCGATGGGGGACTTCGTCGCGCGCGCCGGACTCGCGCACCCAGCACGGGCCTTGCGGGCGCTGCACGCGCTGACGCAGCGGTTCTCGGCGGAGTACGCGATCCGGCCGTTCCTGCTGCGCCACCGCGAGCTCACGTTCGCGGTGCTGCGGCAGTGGGTGAGCGATCCGAACCCGCACGTGCGGCGGCTCGTCAGCGAGGGCAGCCGGCCGCGGCTGCCGTGGGGCGTGCAGCTGAAGTTCCTGATCGACGACCCGTCGCCGGCGCTGCCGCTGCTGCAGGCGCTGCAGGGGGATCCGAGCGACTACGTGCGGCGCAGCGTCGCGAACCACTGGAACGACGTCGGCAAGGACCATCCGGCGCTGGTCGCGGACTGGCTCGAGCGCACGCTGCCGGGGGCGTCCGTGGCACTGCGCGCGCTGTGCAAGCACGCGAGCCGCACGCTGGTGAAGCGCGGCGACCGGCGGGTGCTGGCCGTGTGGGGGCTCGGGGCGGCGTTCCGCGGCGAGGTGGCGTTCACGATCGCGCCGCGGCGCGTGGCGGTCGGCGGCGCGGTGACGCTGACGGTGCGGCTGCGGTCGGCTTCGTCGAAGCCGCAGCGGCTCGTGGTCGACTACAAGGTGCACCACGTGACCGCGCGCGGCAGCACGTCGGTGAAGGTGCGCAAGGGCTGGGTGGTGCAGCTGGCTCCGCGCGAAGTCCGGTTGCTGACGAAGCAGCACTCGCTCGCGGTGGTGACGACGCGGCGCTACCACGCGGGCGAGCACGCGGTCGACCTGCTCGTGAACGGGAGGGCGGTCGCGCGTGCGGCGTTCGTGCTGGTGGGAGCCTCGCGGCCGGCCCGGTGACGTGCTGGCTACCTCCCGCCAGTCTGCTTCGGCGCCGTCCACGTCATCGGCAGCGCCCCGCCGCTCGCCGGCAGACAGGCGACGTGCCCTGAACCCGCGGCCACCGCTTCGACCCAGAAGCGCCACTTCGCACCCGGTTCGATCGGCGGCAGCGAGCAGCCGAACACGCCGTCCTTCGCCGCGCCGTCGCCGTGCTTGCCGTCGTCGAGCATCCCGGCCGCCGTGTAGCTGCCGAACGCGCCGCGGTCGTGGTGCAGCCGTACCGCTGCCGCGCCAGCACCACGCACCGCCACCTGCAGCACGTAGAGGCCATCCTTGACGCGCGGAGCCTGGAGCGTCAGGTCGCTCGCCGCTGGCCACTCACCCGCCAGCGCCGGATCGTCGAGGATCGCCTTGCGGCGCTGCGCGATCACAGCGAGCAGCGAGCCGCGCGCGGGCAATTGCTGGTCGTCCACCAGAAAGCAGCGCTCGAACGCCTCGGCGCCGTAGAGCGCGTGCACGTCGTCGGCGACGATCGGTGCGATCGTGGCCCGCCACGACTCGATGCGCGCGCCGACGACCTCGGGAGCGAACACTCTCGTCGCGATCTCGCGCAGGTGCGCGAGGTAGCGCTCGCGCCACGCGGGCACTTCGAGCAGCCGGTGCAGCAGCGGCCGGTCCTGGCGTGCGGCCCCCTGCAGCGGCGTCTGCGCAGTGCCGCCGCCCGGCCCACCGCCCGGGCCCCGGCGGCCACCGGGGCCCTGCCCACCGGGACCCTGCCCACCGGGGCCGAAGCCCGGCCTCTGCGGATCGCGCGGCGCGCCCGCGTCGCCCGGGGGCGCGTTCGGCGGAACACCCGGCCCACCCGGCCGCGGCCCGCGCGGCCCGCCGCCGCCGAGCAGGATCTCGTTGTTGTCGCGCGGGATCGGGTGGAAGCGGCCGTTCGGGTCGCGGTAGAGCACGTAGTCCGACGCGCGCGAGAAGTAGCCGTCGTCGTCGGCGAGCGCGTTGTCGACGGCCAGGAACCACAGGGTCCCCTCCACGTCGAGATGCTGCGGCAGAACGCGCTCGAGATCCTCGAGCGGCGTGTTCGCGAGCACCGCGCAGAGGTCGACCAGCGCCGCCCAGGCCACCGGGTCCTCCTTCGACTTGAGCTGGTAGTTGCGTTCGTAGGCCTTCGGATCCTCGCCGAGCCAGCGCAGGCCTCCGTTGCCCGAGAAATCGGCCGGCACCTTCCAGCGGTTGCCCTGCTTCGTGCCGAAGTGGTCCTGCAGGAACTCCTTGTCGAACT
>VGXW01000028.1 GCA_016873195.1 Planctomycetota bacterium
TTGTGGCCGACGGCCGCGAGCTGCCAGCGCAGTTCGAGCGGCGACGGCCCGGCGACGACCCCGTCGATCACGAGGCCGCAGTAGCGCGGGCAGGCCCCGCGGTCCTCGATCTGCACCTCGATGCGTTCGCCCGCCGCCGGCAGCGGCGCGGGCACGGCCGCCGGCCGCAGTTCCCGGCCGTAGATCGCGGCGAGCTCGCGCGCGAAGCCGTGGTGGCCCCACAGGTCGGGCCGGTGGTTCACCGACTTGTTGTCGATCTCGAACACCCAGTCCTGCACCGGCAGCACGTCGACGAATCGCGCGCCGATCGGCCCGTCGGGCGGCAGCACCAGGATGCCGTCCTGGGCGTCGGACAGGCCGAGTTCGGCCTCGGAGCAGATCATGCCGTGCGACTCGACGCCGCGGATCTTGCCGACCTTGATCTTCAGCGCGCCCTTGCCGCCCTTCTCGGGCAGCGTGTCGCCGGGCCGGATCACCGCGACGCGCTGGCCGGCGGCGACGTTCGGCGCCCCGCAGACGATCTGGTGCACGCCGTGCTCCGGGCCGAGGTCGACCTGGCAGACCGTGAGTTTGTCCGCGTCGGGGTGTTTGTCGCACCTGCGCACGTGGCCGACCACGAGGCACTCGAGCCCCTCGCCGAAGCGCTCGAGGCCCTCGATCTCGGCCGTGCTCATCGTCAGGTCGGCCTGGATCTGCTTCGGCTCGAGCCCGGACAGGTCGACGTGGCGCTGCAGCCAACGCAGCGAGAGCTTCATCGGACCACCTCCGGGAACTGCCGCAGGAACCGCAGGTCCCCGCCCATGAACTGACGGATGTCGTCGATGCCGTAGCGCAGCATCACGACGCGCTGCAGGCCCATGCCGAACGCGAACCCCGTGTGCTCCTCGGGGTCGATGCCGCCCTTCTGCAGCACGTTCGGGTGCACCATGCCGCACGGCAGGATCTCGATCCAGCCCGACTGCTTGCAGACCGGGCAGCCCTGCCCCTTGCAGAACGGGCAGTTCACGTCGAGTTCGAAGCCGGGTTCGACGAACGGGAAGAAGCCGGGCCGCAGCCGGACCTGCACGTCGCGTTCGAGGATCACGCGCAGGCAGGTCTTCATCGTGTGGATCAGGTGCGCGATGCCGATGCCCGAGGTGCTGGTGGCGCGGTCGACGACGAGCCCCTCCATCTGGTAGAAGGTGTGCTCGTGGCTCTTGTCGACGGTCTCGCTGCGGAAGCAGCGGCCCGGCACGATCACCTTCAGCGGCGGGTGGAACCCCTGCTTCGTCAGCCGCTGCATCGTGCGCACCTGCACCGGCGACGTGTGCGTGCGCAACAGGCAGCGGGCCTGGCCCGACGTCTCGCCGAGCCAGAACGTGTCCTGGCTCTCGCGCGCCGGGTGGTCGCGCGGGATGTTCAGCGCGTCGAAGTTGAAGTACTCGGACTCGACCTCGGGGCCGTCCTCCCAGCGGAAGCCCATGCTCGTGAACAGGTCGACGAGTTCGTTCTGCACGATCGTGATCGGGTGCAGCGAGCCGCGCGCGGCGCGCGGCCCGGGCTCCGTCGGATCGAACGCGTCCGCGGCGAGCTCCCGGGCCAGCGCGCGCTGCGCCAGCGCACCGCGCCGCTGCGCCAGCGCCTGCTCGACCTCGAGCTTCACGCTGTTCGCGGCCTTGCCGAACGCCGGCCGCTGCTCCTTGGGCAGCGCGGTGACCGAGCGCACGAGTTCGAGCACCTCGCCCTTGCTGCCGAACAGGCGCGCTTCGACCGCGGCCAGCGCCGCGTCGTCCGCGGCCGCCCCGATCGCCGCGAGCCAACGGTCGCGTTGTGCGGTGGGTTCCATCTGGACTGCTCCTGTGGGTTCTCCGTACAGCACTGCGGCGCTGGATCGCACCAGCGCCGCCATCGGAAACCGGGCGGCTTGCCCGGACGAGCGCCGGTGCGATCAGGCCAGCACGGCCTTCGCCTTGCCGCAGACCGCCGCGAAGGTCGCCGGGTCGCGCAGCGCGAGCTCCGACAGTTCCTTGCGGTTCAGCTTGATGCCGGCCTTCTGCACGCCGTGGATGAACGCCGAGTAGCGCAGGCCGTGCGCCTCGACGGCGGCCGACAGGCGCGTGATCCACAGGGCGCGGAACTGGCGCTTCTTCTGCTGGCGGCCGAAGAACGCGAACGCGTCGGCGCGGATGCCGGTCGCGCGCGCCATGCGGAACAGGTTGCGGCGGCCCTGCCGGAAGCCCTTGGCGCGCTTCAGCGCGCGGTTGCGGCGTTGCCGGGTGGCGGGACCATTCGTTGCGCGGGACATGCTCGGCTACCTCCCACCCAGCAACTGCGCCATGCTGACGGCGACCTTGCCCTTGCACAGCCCCTTCTGGCGGAGCTGGCGCTTCCGCTTGGCGCTGCGGCGCACCATGATGTGCGACGTGAAGGCATGGCGGAACTTGACCTTGCCGGTCTTGGTCAGCTTCATGCGCTTGACCACCGCCTTCTTGGTCTTCTGCTTCGGCATAGTGCTCGGACGTTTGGAAGGCGGAGAACCGTAGCGAGGGCCCAGAGCCGCAGCAAGCCGCCCGCGGCGAAAAGTCTCGCAATGCGGGTCCGCCGGCGCGAAAACCCCCGCTCGCCGGCAGTTGCCGCTGCCCGCCCCCGCATGGACACGATCCTCGCCTGCCTGCACGGCGCCGCCTACGTCGCGGCTGCCCTGGCCCTGCCGCTGTGCGCGCTGCGCCGGACCGCGATGGTGGTCCTGCTGCTGGCGGCCCTCGGATCGCTCGGCGCCGGCTTCGCCGCGCCGGGACCGCGCACGCTGACCACGGTGCACAGCTACGCGGGCTTCGTCGGCGCGAGCCAGGAAGTCAGCATGCGCGCCTTCCCGACCGGCGAGGCCGCGGCCGCCGGCTGGCTGTGGCCGTTGCCGTTCGCGGCGTTCGCGTTGCTGTGGGTCCTGGTGCTGCGCGGCCTCGGCGACCGCCGGCCGGCGCGGCCCTGGCTCCTGCCCCTGTCGCTCGCGTGGACCGCGACCGCGGCCTGGCTCGGCCTGCAGGCGCTCGCCGCCCCCGCCGCGACCGTGCAGCCGCTCGGGCTCGACCGTTTCCTGTTCCCGGCGGGCCTCGCGCTGGCGCTGCTCGCCGCGCGCAGCGCCGCGGGCCTGCGCGCGCTGCTGTTCACGATCTCCGCCGGCACGCTGGCGGCACGGCTGCCCGCGGCGCTGTGGAGCAAACTCGCGAGCGACCTGCGCCTGGGCACCTGCCTCGACGTCACGCCGGTGCGCGACATCGTGAACCCGATGACCGGGCTCCTGTTCGACCCGCGCCTGCTCCCCGGCTCGCCCGAGCAGCAGTTCTGGCTGATCTGGCTCGAGCACGTGGTGATGTTCCCGGCCCTCTACCTGCTGAGCCTGTTCGGCATCGGGTTCGCCGTGCACATGTACCACCGGCACGGCGCGTGAGACGCGCCCCGCGCGCGCACGCCGGGGCCGCGGGCTACTTCCCGCCCGCCGGTCCCTCCGCCGGTTTCTCGGCCGGTTTCCCGGCCGGCTTCTCGACCTGCTGGTCGCCGGGCGTGCCCTTGCGCTCGAGTTCGTCGGCGAGCCGGCCGGCGCCGTAGATCTTGCGCAGCGACTCGATGATGATCGCCGGGTGCACGGACACCGTGCGCGCGACCTCGTCGTCGAACACGAAGCGGTTGCCGAGGCTCTCGATGTTGCCGTCGAACACGAGGCCGACCACCATCTGGCCCTTGTCGATCACCGGCGAACCCGAGTTGCCGCCGATGATGTCGCACGTGGAGACGAAGTTGAACGGCGTCGTCAGGTCGAGCTGCTGCTCGGCGTCGAGCCAGGGCCTGGGCAGGTCGAACGGGTACTTGCCGCCGAACTCGTGGTGGCGCGCGAACAGGCCGTAGAGGCTCGTGAAGTACGGCGCCAGCGTGCCGTTCATCGGGAAGCCCTCGACCACGCCGTCGCTGATGCGCAGCGACATCGTCGCGTCGGGCGGGATCGTGAAGCCGTAGACGGCGAAACACGCCTCGCCGACCATCTTGTTCAGCGCGGCCTCGGCCTGCTGCAGTTCGCGCGCCTTCTCGGCGTCACCGGCCGCGGCCACCTTCTGCTGCTGGATCGCGGCGATCTTGTCCCAGGTGTCGCCGTACTTCTGCTGCAGCGCCGGGTCCTTGGCGACGGCGGCGCGCAGGTCGGCCTCGGCCTTCTGCTTGATCGCCATGATGCGCGGGTTCCGCAGCCCGTCGAGGTAGCCCTGGAAGGCCTTGCGCGAGTTCTCGACGCCGAGGATGCGCGGCAGGAGCCGCTTGTGGTCCGCAGCGCTCTTCTCGGCCTCCGCGTAGAGCGACTTCAGCTGGTCCAGCATGCGCTGGACGAGGCCGGGGTAGTTCCGGTCGCGTTGGTACTCGCACTGCGCGACGGTCTGCAGTCGGCCCGTGCTGCCCGGGTTGCCGGTCACGAACACGGCCTCGCCTTCCTTGGCCCCCTCGGTGCGCCACTGGAAGCAGAACCTGCTCGTGTCGGCGGGCTGGTCGTTCTCGTAGGCGCGCAGGAAGGCGAAGTCGAGGCCCCAGCGCGGGAAGCAGAAGTTGTCGGGGTCGCCGCCGAAGTGCGCGCTCTGGCCGTGCGGCGCGCAGACGAGGCGCAGGTCGCCGTAGATCTTGTGGCTGTAGAGCTGGTAGTTGCCGCCCTGGTAGAGCGAGATGATCTGGTGCTCGAGTCCGGGCTGGTCCTTGCGCGCCTGCGCGATCACCGCCGCCTGGCCCTGCTCGCGGACCTCGGCGGTCACGTCGCGCTGCTCGAGCAGCTGCGAGACGCGGGCGCCGGGGATCTTGACCTCGTTCTCGTAGCTGCCGGCGTAGAAACCGTCGTGCTGCCAGTCGTGCTCGCCCTGCACCGACGCGATGAAGTCGCGCGCGCAGTGGTGGTTGGTCATGATCAGCCCGTAGGGGCTGACGAACGAGGCCGAGCAGAAGTAGCCCCCGCCGCGGCCCAGCCGCAGCGACGACAACCGCGCGTGGTCGAGCCAGTCCCTGGTCGGCTGCCAGTCGTAGGCCTGCTGGAACCAGCCGAGCGGCGCATGCTCGAAGGTCCACATGCGCCCGAGTTCCTTGCGTTCCTGGGCGCCGGTGGTCGGCGCCAGCGCGAGGGCGAGCAGCAGCGCGGGGAGGGCGCGGGAGAGGGGGAAACGCCGCGATGGCACGGCCCGGGCGAGGTTCTTGGTCATGCGTGTGGTGGGCCAGTCTACGCAGCACGGCGAACCCCCGCGAAGCGCCGGCGGCGTTTTCCACCGCCTGTGCTGCGGTCCAGATCTCGCCCGGTTGCGCCCTACGGCCCACCTGTGACCTTCGCGCCTCGGGCTAGATTGCCGGCATGGACGCGGGCGTCTTGGATTGGGCTGCGACCGACGATCCGATCGATGTTCTGCTCGGGGAACACCGGACCATCCTGCAGGTCCTCGACGAGGTCGAGCGCGAGAGCCGCCGCCTCGAGGCCACCGGCGTGCTGCGCGAGTCCTTCTGGCAGGATCTGCTGCGCTTCTGCGACGAGTTCGATGCCGGCCTGCACCACCAGAAGGAGGAACACCTGCTGTTCCCGGCGCTCGAGGCCTCCGGCCTGTCGCCGACCACCGGGCCGACCGCGGTGCTGCGCGACGAGCACCTGCGCAGCCGGTTCTGGCGCCAGCGCATCGAACAGGCGCTGCAACAGCGCGACCGCGCGCGGCTGCTGGCCGCCGCCGGCAGCTTCCTCGACCTGAACCGCGCCCACGTGCTCAAGGAGAACCAGATCCTGTTCCCGCTGGCGCGCCGCCTGCTGCAGCCCGGGGACCTCGCCCGGCTGCACCGCGAGTTCCGGCTGCTCGCCGCCGACCAGCGCCTCGGCTGCTGGATGCGGCACCCCTACGAGCAGGCCGCCGGCGCCTGAGGCGTGCACCGCCGCCGCGCGGCGTCGCTGCGGCGGGTGCCTATCGGGTCCGGCCGCGCAGCACGAGCCACTGCACGGTGGGCGTCAGCAGCAGCGTGAGCAAGAGGCTCAGCAGCTGGCCGCCGATCACGACCACGGCGATCGCCTTGCGCTCCTCGGCGCCCGGCCCCGCGCCGACCGCGAGCGGCAGCATGCCGGCGACGAACGCCAGCGTCGTCATCAGGATCGGCCGCAGCCGGTCGCGGCTGCCCTGCAGCACCGCGTCGCGCCCCGGCAGCCCCTCGCGCAGCAGCTGGTTCGTGTGGTCGACCTGCAGGATCGCGTTCTTCTTGACCATGCCGAACAGCACCAGCACGCCGAGCGCCGAGTAGAGGTTCAGCGTCTGGTCGCCGAGCCACAGCGACAGCAGCGCGAACGGCGCGGCGACCGGCAGCGCCAGCAGGATGATCAGCGGCTGGCCGACGCTCTCGAACTGGGCCGCCAGGACCATGTACATGAACGCCAGAGCGAACAGGAACGCGAACACGAACTCGCCGCCGGTGCGCTCGAGCTCGCGCGCGCGGCCGGTCACCGTCGTGCCGTACTCGGCGGGCATGCCGAGCCCGGCCGCCGCCTGCCGCAGGAACGCCACGCACTCGGCGAGCGACCAGCCCGGCGCGACGCCGCCGCGCAGGCTGGCCTGCCGCTGCCGGTCGAGCCGGTCGATGCGCGACGCGGTCGTCGCCTCGTCGATCTGCACGAGGTTGTCGAGCCGCACGGTGCCGCCGTCGGCGCGCCCCACCAGCAGTTCGCCGATGCGTTCGGGGCGCTGCCGGTCCTCGGCGCGCAGCCGCAGCCGCACGTCGTACTCCTCGTCGAGCGACGGGTCGCGGAACCGCGACACCTCGGTCGCGCCGCCGACCAGCAGACGCAGTGCCGACGCGACGTCCTGCGTGTCGACGCCGAGTTCGGCGGCGCGCGCGCGGTCGATCTGCACGCGCAGTTCGGGCCGCAGGAGCCGCAGCGTCGTGTCGAGATCGACCATGCGGCCGCTGTCGCGCGCCACGTCGCGCAGCCGGTCGGTGTAGGCGGCCAGCGCGGTCAGTTCCGGTCCGCGCACCGCGAAGTCGACCTCGGCCGGGCCGCCGCCGAGGTTGAAGCTGCGCTGGTTGCGCACCGACACGCGCAGGTCCGGGAAGGCCCGGAGCCGCTGCCGGATCTCGCCCATCACCTCGCGCTGGCTGGTGTTGCCGCGGAACGCCGAGACGGGATCGCCGGCGAGCAGCGCCTGCCACAGCCGCCCGAACGAGAACCGCCGTTCGCCGTGCGGCGCGATGCGCACGTAGACCGAACCCTGCGCGACGCCGCTCAGGAACCCGCCGCCGACGGTCGTGAGCCGGGTCCGCACCGCCGGCAACTTGCCGAGTTCCGCCTCGATCGCGCGCATCACGCCGTCCATCGCGGTGACGCTGGCGCCGTCCGGCCCGCTGACGCCGACCTCGAACTCGCCCTCGTCGACGTCGCTCGGGATGAAGTCCTGCTTGACGACCCCGTAGAGCGGCACCACGCTCGCGGCGACCAGCACCGCGGCGGCGACGCAGGTCCACGGCCGGCGCAGGCACCAGCGCAGCGCCGCCAGGTAGAGCCGCGCGCTCCAGGTCGGCCGCGCCGCGGCCCCGCGGGCGTGCGCCGGGCGCACGATGCGCGCGCACATCGCCGGCGTCAGCGAGAACGACACGACGAGGCTGATCAGCACCGCGACCGCCGCCGTGATGCCGAACTGGTAGAGGAAGCGGCCGCTGACGCTCGACAGGAACGACACCGGCACGAAGATCACGGAGAGGCTCAGCGTGGTCGCCATCACCGCGAGCGCGATCTCGCGCGTGGCCCCGCGCGCCGCCGCGAACGGCGCGATGCCCTTCTCGTCGGCCCAGCGCTGCACGTTCTCGAGCACGACGATCGCGTCGTCGATGACGACGCCGACCATCAGCACCAGCGCCAGCATGGTGATGCCGTTCAGCGTGAAGCCCAGCGTCCACATCACGCCGAACGTCGCGACGATCGACACCGGGATCGCGATGCCCGCGATCAGCATCGCGCGCCAGCTGCGCAGGAACCACCACACCACCAACGCCGCCAGGATCGAACCGACCACCAGGTGGAACTCGATCTCGTGCAGCGCCGCGCGGATGTAGCGCGACTGGTCGCGCACGACCAGCAGCCGCAGGTCGGACGGCAGCGTGCGCTGCAGCGCCTCGATCGAGCTGCGCACGCCGTCGATCACGGCCACGGTGTTGGCGCCCGACTGCCGCCGGATCTCGAGGATCACCGTCGGCACGCCGTCGAGCCGGGCCAGCGACCGCGCTTCCTCGGTGCCGTCCTCGGCCGTGCCGAGGTCGGCGATGCGGACCGGCACGCCGTTGCGCGTCGCCACCACGAGCTCGGCGAACTGCGCCGGATCGACCACGCGCCCCAGCGTGCGCAGCGTACGTTCCGACTTGTCGTCGGTGACGTTGCCGCCCGGCACGTCGCTGTTCTGCCGCGCGAGCGCCTGCCGCACCGCGGTGACCGGCAGGTCGAACGCCGCGAGCCGGCCGGCGTCGAGCCAGACGTTGATCGTGCGCTCGAGGTTGCCGGTCAGCCGCACCTCGCCCACCCCGCGGCAGCGCTCGAGCTGGCGCTTGAGCTTCTTGTCGGCGATCTCGGTCAGTTCGCGCAGCGGCCGGTCGCCCGACAGCGCGAGCGTCAGCACCGGCGTGCTGTCGTTGTCGAACTTGGTGACCACCGGTGGCTCGACGTCGTCGGGCAGCCGGCGCAGCACCTGCGCAACGCGGTCGCGCACGTCCTGGGCGGCGGTCTCGATCTCGCGGTCGAGTTCGAACGTGATCATCACGAACGACATGCTCGGCCCCGAGATCGAGCGCAGTTCGCGGATGCCCTCGACGGTGTTGACGGCTTCCTCGATCGGGTAGCTGACGGTGACCTCGACCTCCTCGGGCGAAGCCCCCGGCAACTCGGTGCGCACGGACACGGTCGGCAGGTCCACGGCGGGATACCGGTCCACCGCGAGGTGCGCGAAGCCGACCGCGCCCGCGACGACCATCGCCAGGATCAGCATCGAGGCGAACACCGGGCGGCGGATGCAGACGTCGGCGAGGGCCTGCACGGCGGCGTCACCTCCCCACGACGGGGACCCCGGGTGCCAGCCCGGTCGCGTCGGCGACGATGCGCGCCCCGGCCGCGACCCCGCGCACGACCTCGACGACCGCGCCGGCTTCCCGGCCGAGTTGCACGATCACGCCCACGGCCGGGCCCGGCGTGCCGGGCGGCGCGTCGACGCAGAACACGCGATCGACGCCGGCGAACGACGCCACCGCCTGCTTCGGCACGACCACCACCGGTTCCGCCGCGGCGACGACGATCTGCGCGCGGCAGAAGCCGCCGGGCAGCAGCGCGCCGTCGGCGTTGCCGACCTCGGCCTCGACGAGCAGCGTGCGGTTGCTGCGGTCGAGTCCGGCGCCCAGGCGCACGACGCGGCCGCTGCGTTCCGCGGCCCCGCCGTCGACCGTGAAGCGCACCGTCTGGCCCACGGCGACGCCCGGCGCGAGCCGCTCGGGCACCGGCAACCGGAGCCGCAGCGGGTCGGTGCGCAGCAGCGTCAGCACGCGCTCGCCCGCGCCGACCACTTGGCCGGCGGCCGCGTGGCGCGCCCCCACGCGGCCCGGCCACGGGGCCAGCAGCCGCGCGTCCTGCTGCCGCTTCTCGACCTGCGCGAGTTCGGCGCGCCGTTGCCGCGCCTCGGCGATCCACGTGCGCACGTCGTCGCGCGCGCGCTGCAGCCGGCTCGTCGCCACCGCCAGCGCGGCGTCGGCGGCCTCGAGGTCCGCGGGCGCCTTCAGCTGCTCCTGCACCATGGTCACCACGCGCTCGCGCTGCAGCCGCGCCTCGACCAGCACGGCCTGCGCCTCCCGGACCGGCGCCGCGGCCTCGACGTCGGCGCCGGCGTCGCCCTGGCCGAGCCGCGCCAGCGCGGTCGCCAGCGCCGCGGCCGCCCGCGCGTGCTCGAGGTCGAAGTCGCGCGGATCGAGCGCCGCGAGCTGGTCGCCGGCCGCGACGCGGTCGCCGACGTCGACGCCGAGCTGCAGCAGCCGGCCGCCGACCTGCAGGCCGAGCACGAGTTCCTCGTGCGCCGCGAGCCCGCCCGTGACGGCGACGGTGCGCGGCAGCGCCGCGGTGCCGACCTCGTGCAGTTCCACCGGCCGCGGCGCGGCGGCGGCGCGTGCGGGAGCGTTGCCCGGGCCGCCACAGGCGCCGGCCAGCCCGACCAGCCAGGCGGCCGCGATGGCGAGGCGCTTCGTCATCCGGCGACCACCGTCAGGTCCTCGACGAACGCTTCCGACATGCGCAGCGCCTGTTCGAGGTCGGGATGCCGCACGACGAGCCAGCCGTCGCCGACGACCACCTGCCGCCAGTCGCGCTTCCGCTCGCCGATCGGCGTCAGTTCGAGGCAGGCGACGTGCTGGCCGTAGCGCTGCAGCAACCCGGCGAGGCCGCGGTGCTCGCGCACCACGCCCTCGCCCTGCGCGCGCTTGAACACCATCGCGGCGTTGTACTTCCTGGTCGTGTCCTGCGACAGCCGGCCGTAACACGCCGCCTCGGCCCAACCCGCGAACAGGTCGGCGTCGCACGCGTAGTTCATCGCGTGCACGAGCCTCGCGCCGGCGGGCCGGCCGCCGATCTCGCCGAACACCGCCTCGCCGGCCGCGGTGCGGAACCACTCCATGTGCGTGAAGCCGGTGCGGAAACCGAGCGCCTGCAGCACGCGCCGGCCCAGCTCCACCCCGGGCCGCGGCAGGTCGGCGCCGAGGTCGCGCAGCACGATGTTCTGCATCGAGATCCAGTCGTTCTGCGCCAGCACCATCGGTTTCGGCCGATACCAGGAGACGCTCTCGAACAGGACGCGCCCGTCGGCGCAGACCGTGTCGTAGGTCAACTCCTCGCCGTCGACGTACTCCTCGACGGCCAGTTCCGGCACGTGCGCGGTGCGCTGCAGCGCCTGCTCGAACGCCGCGGCGCCGTCGCAGCGCCAGGTGTCCTTGCTGCCGGCGCCGTCGATCGGCTTCACGATCGCGGGGTAACCGGTCCGCGCGACCGCCGCCCAGGCTTCCTGCTTCGTCTTCGCGCGGCCGTGCCGCGGCACGCGCAGGCCGGCCCGTTCGACCGCCTGCTTCATGCTCTCCTTGTCGCGGAACACCTGCGTCTGCTCCATCGTCATGCCGGGCACGCCGAACGCCGCGCGCAGCCGCGCGGCGAGGTACATGAGCCGCTCCCACAGGCACTCGACGCGTCCGACGTTGCGGCCGCGCAGCCAGCGGCGCACCGCGTCGACCACGGCCTCTTCGTCGCCGAACGTGTCCACCCGCAGGTAGTCCGCCAGCGCCCCGCGCGCTTGCTCCGGCAGCGCGCCCGCGGGCTGGTCGCCGACGCCGTAGACCGTGGCGCCGACCTGCCGCAGCCCGCGCACGAACAGCGGCATCTCGGCGGGGAATCCAGGACTCAGGAACACCACGTGCATGTTGCCTCCGCGACCGGTGGGAGCACCGGGTTCATCCTCGACCGAGTTCGACGCGCAGCGTCCGCACGGCGTACTGCACCGCATCCGTCACGACCTGCGTGTCCGGGTGCCGCACGATCAGGTGACCATCGCCCTCGTAGCTGCCGCTCGGCGCCTGGCCGGGCTGCGGCAGCCGCAGCTCGACGACGAGGTCGCCCAGCCGCTGCCGCACCGCCTCGACGCCGTGCACCGCGACGATCCTGCCCTCGCCCTGGCCGCGCAGGTAGGCCGCGCCCGCGGCGTAGCGGCGCTCGAGCGGCGTCCAGGTCTCGAAGACCATCAGCTGCGCCCAGGCGCGGTACAGGTCGGCGTCGTGCGCGCAGCCGATCAGCGTCGTGAACTGCGCGCCCGGCGGCCGCGCCGCGACCTCGCCGATCGCGATCGAGCCGTCGGCCCGCCGGAACCACTCCATGTGCGTCATGCCGGTCCACATGCCGAGCGCACCGAGCGCGCGCGGCCCGTCGCGGTGGATCGGCCCGTACTCGGGCCCCGCGACGTCGCGCGGCAGCACCACGCACCACTGGATCCACGGGTTCTCCATGACCCACAGCGGCGTCGGCAGGTAGCAGCTGACGCTGTGGAACACGTGCCGGCCGTGCAGCGTGACCGAGTCGAACGAGAACTCCTGCCCCTGCACGAACTCCTCGAGCAGCACCTCGCGGCCCGCGCCCGCGTGCGCGTCGGCGAGGAACCGGCGCAGCGCCCCCTCGTCGGCGCACCGCGCGGTCGCCCTGGCCCCGGCTCCGGCCGGCGGCTTGGCGACGACCGGGTAGCCGGTGCCGCGCGCGAACTCCACCGCCTCGTCAACCGTCGCGCACAGCCGATGGCGCGCGCACGGCAGCCCGTGCGCCGCGAACAGCTCCTTCATGCGCGCCTTGTCGCGGAAGTTGCGCGCGGTCGCCGCGTCCATGCCGCGGATGCGCAGCCGCTCGCGCACGGCCGCGAGCGGCTCCTGCAGCGGTTCGAGGATGCCGAGCAACCGGCCGGCGGGGCCGAGTTCCTGCGCCAGCGAGCCGATCGCCGCGGCGAGGTCGTCGGCGCACAACCCGTCGCGCACCTGCCGGAAACCGGCCAGCTGGGCGCGGAAATCGGCCGGGAACCGGCCGGCGTCGTCCTGCGCGACCACCGACAGGCGCACGCCCGGCAGCGCCGCGACCGCGCGCGCGAAGCGCAGCGTGCTCTCCATCGCGAACGGGACGGCGAAGACGGCGTGCACCATGCGGCCCGACAGGCTAGCCGCCCGGCGCGCGCGCTGCCACGCTGCCCCAGCGCCCCAGAACTGGCTCGCGCCGGCCGCGGCTTCGTGCGAGCATGCGCACCCCATGCGCCCGCTGCGCCTGTGCCTCTGTGCTTCCGAAGTCGCCCCGTTCGCCAAGACCGGCGGCCTCGCCGACGTGGTCGCCGGCCTGACGCGCTGGCTCGGCCGGCGCCGGCCGGGGGGGCGCGGCCACGACGTCAGGCTCTTCGTGCCCTACTACGCCAGGGTCGCCGGCAGCGGCCTGCCGACCCAACCGCTGCCCGGCGCGGCAGACATCGACGTGCCCTTCCCGGGCCGCAGGATCCGCTTCTCGATCCGCACCGCACCGCTGCCGGGCAGCAACGTGCGCGTGCACTTCGTCGACTGCCCGGAGCTCTACGGCGGGCGCGACATCTACACGCACGACGGCGACGAGGCGCTGCGCTTCGGCCTCTTGTGCCGCGCCGTGCTGGAGACCTGCCAGCGCCTGCAGTGGGCGCCCGACGTGCTGCACTGCAACGACTGGCACACCGCGCTGCTGCCGATCTACCAGCGCCACGTCTACGGGTGGGACAAGCTGTTCGCGAACACGCGGTCCCTGCTGACGATCCACAACATCGGCTACCCGGGCTTCTTCGCCGAGAGCCAGATCCACGCGCTGGGCCTCGGCGACCAGCGCGCGCACGTGCACCAAGGCGACCTGCGCGAGGGCCGCTTCTCCTTCCTGAAGACCGGCGTGCTGCACGCGAGCCGGCTGTCGACGGTCTCGCGCACCTACGCGCAGGAGATCCAGACCGCCGAGTTCGGCATGGGCGTCGACGACCTGCTGCGTTCGCGCAGCCAGGACCTCGCCGGCATCGTCAACGGCGTCGACTACGGCGACTGGGACCCCGCCACCGACCCGCTGATCCCCCACCACTTCCGCGCCGGCGACCTGTCCGGCAAGGCGCGCATGAAGGCGGCGCTGCTCCTGCGCCTGCAGGTCGCGCCGGAGCCGCGCGCGCCGGTGTTCGGCATCGTGTCGCGGCTCGCCGCGCAGAAGGGCTTCGAGCTGTTCGCCGACTCGATCCCGGCGCTGCTGCAGCGCGAGGACGCGCGGCTGTGCGTGCTCGGCGCCGGCGAGGACCAGCACGAGCGCTACTTCCAGTGGCTGCGCGACACGTGGCCGGACAAGGTCGGCCTCTACAGGGGCTTCCACGACGAACTCGCCCACTGGATCGAGGCCGGCAGCGACGTGTTCCTGATGCCGAGCCGGTTCGAGCCGTGCGGGCTGAACCAGATGTACAGCCTGCGCTACGGCACGCCGCCGGTCGTGCGCCGCACCGGCGGCCTGGCCGACACCGTCGAGCCGTGGGACCCGCACGCGGGGACCGGCACCGGCTTCCTGTTCGATGCGTTCACCAGCCAGGCGCTGACCGGCACGATCGACTGGGTGCTGCAGAACTGGCGCGACCAGCGGTCCTGGCAGAAGCTCGTGCAGAACGGCATGGCGCGCGACTTCTCGTGGGACCGCCAGGGCCCCGAGTACGAGGCCCTCTACCGCTCCATGCTACGAGCCTGACCCGCCGCCGCCGCGACCGACCATGCACGTCGTCCTCGTCGAACCCGCCTTCCCCGACAACCAGCGCGAGTTCCTGCGCGGCCTGCTCAGCACCGGCGCCCGCGTCTCCGCGATCAGCGAACGCCCGCCCGAAGCGCTGCCGGCACACCTGCGCGAGGGACTGTTCCAGCACGAGCGCGTGCGCTCCGTCGTCGACGAGCACGCGCTCGCCGAGGCCGTCAAGCGGCTCGCCCAGCGCGCCAGGGTCGACCGCCTGGAGGCGACCGTCGAGGCGCACGTGATGGCCGCGGCGCACGTGCGCGAGCAGCTGCACGTCCCGGGCACGACCTCGCGAACCGCGTGGCTGTGCCGCGACAAGGCGGCGATGAAGGAGGCCGTGCGCGGGGCCGGCCTCCCGTGCGCGGCGAGCGCGCGCATCGGCTCGGTCGCCGACGCGCAGGCGTTCGCGCAGCGGACCGGCTACCCGCTGATCTGCAAGCCGCTCGACGCGGCCGGCGCCTCGGGCACGCACAAGGTGACCGACGCGCAGGAACTCGGCCGGGCGCTCGACGCGCTGCAGGTCGGCGCGGGCAGGACCATCGCGATGGAGGAGTTCCTCGACGGCCACGAGGGCTTCTACGACACGGTGACCGTCGCCGGGAAGGTCGTGCTCGACTTCGCCTCGCACTACTACCCGAACGTGCTCGAGGCGATGCGCACGCGCTGGATCTCGCCACAGATCGTCGCCACGAACCGCATCGACCAGGAGGGCTACCGCGACCTGCGGGCGCTGGGCCAGCAGGTGGTCGAAGCGCTCGGCATCTGGACCTCGGCGACGCACATTTTGTGGTTCCACGGCGGCAAGGGCCGCAAGTTCTCCGAGATCGGCTGCCGGCCGCCGGGCGTCGGCGTCTGGGACCTCTACTGCGCCGCCAACGACTTCGACCTCTACGCGGCGTGGGCGCACGCGATCGTGCACGAGAAGGTGCCGTTCCATCCGTCGCGCAAGTACGCGGCCGGCATGATCGCGCTGCGGCCCGACCGCGACGGCGTGATCGACCGCTACGAGGGGCTCGACGCGATCTCGCAGCGCTTCAAGGAGTGGCTGCTCGACGTGCGCACGCCGCCGGCCGGCACGCCGACGCAGGGCGTCGAGGCCGGCTACATGGCCAACGCCTACGTGCGCATGCGGCACCCGGACTACGACACGCTGCGCGGCATGCTCGACACCGTCGGCCGGACGGTGAGGGTCGTGGCGCGGTGAGGGCCCGGCCGCCGGAATCGCGCGGCGCGGCGCGCCCGCGCTAGCCGGTCATCAGGAACCGGAAACACCGCACGGCCACCGCCGCCGCGCGCAGCGCCGCGGCCGCGACGTACTCCGGGCCCGGCGACACGTCGAGCAGCGACCAGTGCTGCGGGAACTCGCGCCCGTCGTGGCACTGCAGCACCGCGGGCGTCTCGCCGAGGCTCACCTCGAACGTGTCGAGCGGCATCGACAGGCCCTCGCCGAGCGCCTTGATGTAGGCCTCCTTGCGCGTCCAGCAGCGGTAGAAGGCCAGTTGTCGCGCCTCGCCGTCGAGCCGCTCGAGCGCCGCGAACTCCGCCGGCGAGAAGTGCTTCCTGGCGATCTCGGCGAGGCTCTCGAGGTGGCGCACCTTCTCGCAGTCGAGGCCGACTTCGATCCGGCTCACGCCGATCAGCGCGAGCTTGCCCGAGTGGGACAGGTTGAAGTACGGCCCTGCTCCGGCGAGGTAGGGCTTGCCGCGCGGGCCCTGCACGAACTCGAGGTCCGCAGGATCCACGCCGAGGTACCCGCCGAGGATCGCGCGCAGCGCCCCGTGGCCGATCTGGAAGCGGCGGCGATGGTCGGCGAACCGGAACCGCTCGAGCCGCTGCAGTTCCCCGGGCGAGAGCGACGCGGCGAAGGTCTCCGCGTCGCCGTGCAGCGGCACCGCCCAGACGTGCAGTTCGTGGTCGGCCAGCGGGACGGCGCCAGGGGGCTCCAGGTGGAAGGCAGCGTGCAGCGCGACTTCGTCCATGCGGTGCCGGGAGCCTAGCAGACCCGCCGCCGCGTGCCCAACGCCCCCGGACCGGCGTCAGTTGCCGACGTGGATCCGGCCCGCGTCCGTGGCGACCGCCAGCGCCGCGTTCGCCGCGGACGGATCGGCGGCGAAGTGCTGGCAGTAGATCGACAGACCCACCAGCGCCGGGTCGTTCGGCAGCACCTGCGGGTAGCTCGCCGCGCCGCCGCTGGTCGGCAGCCAGACCGACACGTCGGGCCGCACGAACAGCGAGCAGCCCGGCATGCCGTGGGCCGACAGGTCCGCGGGCAGCGCGCCGCCCGCCCACGACGACGCCGAGAGCCCGAGCAGCAGCACGCCGAACTGCGGCGCGTTCGGGTAGTGGCCCGCGACGCCGATCGTCACCGTGTTGCCGACGTCGGGGATGCCTGACAGCGCGAGGCTCGGGGTGCCGAAGCCGCCGGCGCAGCCGCTGCCGAACCGCGCCAGCGAGCCGGCGACCTGGCTCTGCGACAGGATCGCGGCGGCGGTGGCGAGCTGCTGGTTGCCGAAGCCGCCGGCGCAGCCGCTGCCGAACCGCGCCAGCGAGCCGGCGACCTGGCTCTGCGACAGGATCGCGGCGGCGGTGGCGAGCTGCTGGTTGCCGAAGCCGGTGCCGTAGTTCTGGCCGCCCGCCGCCGTGCAACCCGCGTGCGTCGTGATGCCCCACGCGCGGCCGGTCGCCATCTCGATCACCGGCGAGCCCGAGTTGCAGCCGGTCACCGACACCGCGAACGTCATCAGCGACGTCGAGCCGCCCGAGCGCGGGCCGCTGTGCGTCTTCTGCGCGAGGCTCCAGGTCGGGTTCGCGTGCACGCCGTAGCCCGTCACCGTCACGTACTGCACGCCGATCGCGAGCGGCGGCTCCCAGAGGAACCAGCTGCCCTGCGCCTGGCCCGGGTAGAGCCCGGTGTTCGAGTTGCGCACCGCGGCGACGACGGCCCAGTCGCTGCCGAGCCCGTTCGCCTCGCCGGCCCAGGAGCCGGCGCGAAACGCGTACTGGTCGCTCGGCGGCGGATACTGCGGGTTGCCCGCGGGATCCGACAACGGCACGTTGAACGACACGATGCCGCCGGTGCCGCCGAGGCAGTGGCCCGCGGTCGCGAGCACGAACTCGTTCAGCAGGAACATCGTGCAGCAGCCGCCGAGGCGGCCGACCCGCGGATCGTTGCTGAGCACGCGCTGGTCGGTCGGGCCGCAGATGCCGACATCGGTCGAAGCGCCGTCGCCGTGCAGCACCGCGGTCACGATCAGCCGGTTGTTCGCCGATCCGGGCGCGGCGACCAGTTCGATGCGGACCGCGTCGCCGTTGAAGTACGCCGAGCCGTGCCCGTATTCGGCGAGGCTGCGCGCGTCGAACCACTGCACGGCGCCGTCGCGCAGGGAGACCAGCCGCAGCCGGGAGCCGTCGGGCAGGTGGCAACTGCCGAACTCCACGCGCAGCCAGACCGCGGCCGGCTGCGAGGCCGTGAAGTTCGCGACGACCGCCGGTGCATTGCCGTGGTGGTCGACGTAGCCCGAGTCGTAGGGCACGGCCGTCGCGAGCGGCGGCGACGGCGCGGACTGGGCGGCGAGGGCGATGGGCAGCAGCGCGGCGGCGAGCAGGTGATGCGGCATGGGCGTAGGGAGGGCGGTCAGAGGATACCCGGTGCCGGCCGCGCGCTTGTGCCCCGGCCGGCCCGCGGTACCGTGCCGCCATGCTGCCGCGTTCCCCCGGCTCGTCGAACCCGCTGCGCATCTACATGGTCGGCGCCCATGCCACCGGCAAGACGACGCTGGCGCGCTGGGTGCGCGACCACTACGGCGTGCCGATGATCGCCGAGGTCGCGCGCGGCGTGCTCGCCGAGATGGAGGCGCAGCTCGACACGCTGCGCACCGACATCGCGCTGGTGAACCGCTACCAGCGCGAGGTGTTCCAGCGCCAGATCGAGGCCGAGCGCAAGGTGCAGGGCCCGTTCGTCAGCGACCGCGCGTTCTGCAACCTCGCCTACGCCGCGCACCACTCGACGATCCTCGGCGACGTGTTCCAGCGCCAGATCGAGGCCGAGCGCAAGGTGCAGGGCCCGTTCGTCAGCGACCGCGCGTTCTGCAACCTCGCCTACGCCGCGCACCACTCGACGATCCTCGGCGACGTGTTCCGCGACCGGCGGCTCGCCGACTACATGGACTGGGTCCGGCAGGGCATCGTGTTCTTCCTGCGCCCGCACCGCGAACTCGTCGTCGCCGACGGCGTGCGCGCGGGCCTCGAGTGGGAGGAGGTCGTGCGCATCGACGGCATGGTCAAGCTGCTGCTCGAGGTGTTCGACGTGCCCTACATCCCGGTCGAGTCGCTGTCGATGCAGGAGCGCGTGCGCCTCGTCGAGCGCGTGCTCGACCTCGCGCGGCTGACCCCGCCGGACACCCTGCCGCCGGCCAACCCGTCGCCGGCCGCCGCGGCGGAAGGCGCGCGGCGGCTGTGAGACCGCCGCACCCCGCGGTCACTTCGCCAGCGACGGGGTGCGCAGCCGGAAGCCGTGCGGGCCGCGCGGCAGCTTGCCCAGCAGCCCCGCAGCACCGCCGACCACGAGCGCGCCGAAACCGTGCCGCGCGCGCACGGCGTCGACCGCCGCGAACAGCCGCCGCCGCGCCGCGTCGCCGTCGTCGAACAGCCGGCCCTGGGCCGGCCCCGGTGCCACGAGCGACGCCAGCGTGACGCCGACGAGCCGCACGAGCACGCGCCGGCCGAGCAGGTGCTCGAGCAGTCCGCCGGCCGCCGCGACGAACTCGTCGGTGCGGTCGGTGGCCGCCGGCAGCGCGCGCGACCGCTCCGCGCGCACGCCGTCGACGTGGCCGACGCGCACCTGCACGGTGCGCGCGCAGAGTTGCAGCCGCCGCAGTTCGCTCGCCGCGCGGTCGAGCAGGTAGGCGAGCATCGCGCGCAGGAACGGCCGCTCCTGCGAGCCGACCTCCGCGCGCGGCTCGAACGACGTCTCGCGCGAGATGCTGCGCAGGGCCGGGCTCGCCAGCACCGGGGCGTCGTCGAGCCCGCGGCAGCGGCGCCAGATCTCGTCGCCGCGCGCGCCGAAACTCCGCCGCAGCAGTTCGCGGTCGACCGCCCAGAGTTCGCGCACGGTGCGCACCCCCACCGCGTGCAAGAGCCCGCTGGCCTGCGGGCCGACGCCGGGCAGGGCCTCGACCGGGAAGCCGGCGAGGAAGTCGAGTTCGCGGCCCGCGGGCACCTCGCAGATGCCGCCCGGTTTGGCCTTGGTCGTCGCGAGCCGCGCCACCGTGCGCGTGCTGCCGAGACCTTGCGCGACCGACAGGCCGGTCTCGGCGCGCACCGCCGCGCGCAGCTGCCGGCACAGCGGCCCGAGCGAACGTTCCGCGTCGACGGTCACCGTGCTCGCGAGCGCCTGTTCGATGCGCAGCGGCACGCCGGTGAGGTCGGCGTAGAAGTCGTCGAGCGAGCACGCTTCGACCACCGGCGAGAAGCGGCCGATCACCTCGGCGACGCGCTGCCGGTAGCGTTCCGCCAGCCGGGAATCGCCCTCGCGCACGACGAGATCCGGGCACCGCCGCAGCGCCTCGTGCAGCGGCATCGCCGTGTGCACGCCGCGGGCTTTGGCCTCGTAGGACCGCGATGCGACGACGCCGGTGCCGACCGCCACGGGCCGGCCGAACAGCGCCGGGTCGCGCAGTTGCTCGACCGAGGCGAGGAAGGCGTCGATGTCGACGTGCAGGATCCGGCGGTCCATCGCCGAGACACTAACGGATACCGAACCGATCGCCAGGGTGGGCCGCCGGACCGGTCGCATCGCAGGGAGCGCCTTCTCCACAACAGTTTCCCCAGCCCGGCGGTCCTCTACATCTTTTCCACAGCCGAAGCATCGTTCCCAGCGCGGCCTCCACAGTCCTCCACACCTCATTCCCCATCCGGTCCCTTTGTTTCCGCCGGTTCCGGGGCGACAGTGCGCCCCCTTGGAACAGCCCCCGCCCGCAAGCCAGCTGCCGAGCCGCACGTTCGGCGACGAACTGCGCCAGCTGCTGCGCCTGGGCGGGCCGATCGCGCTCGTCCAGCTGGGCACGACGGCGATGAACTTCGTCGACGTGGTGATGCTCGGCCACCACGATCCGGCGGCCCTGCCGGCGATGGCGCTCGGCAGCACGCTGACCTGGATCGCGATGATGTTCTGCATGGGCGTCGTGACCGCGGTCGACCCGCTGCTGTCGCAGGCGATCGGCGCCAACGACCTCGCCGCGGTGCCGCGCGTGCTCGGCCGCGGCGCCCTGCTCGCGGTCGTGCTGTCGCTGCCGGCCGCGCTGCTGCTGCTGCCGGCCGGGACCTGGCTCGCATGGTGCGGCCAGCCCGACGCCCTGCTGCCGGAGGCCGCGACCTACGCCCGGCTGCAGGCGTTCGCCGTGCTGCCGTTCCTGTGGTACATGCTGCTGCGCAGCCTGCTGTCGGCGCGCGCGCGGCTCTGGCCGCAGGTGCTGACGATCCTCGCCGCGAACCTGCTGAACGCGCTGCTCGACTGGCTGCTGATCTTCGGCCGGTGCGGCCTGCCGGAACTCGGCGCCGCCGGGGCGTCGCTCGCCACGGTGTTCTGTCGCTGGGGCATGCTGTTCCTGCTGCTGTGGTCGGGCCGCGCGGACCTGCTGCCACCGCTCGGCGCGCTGCGCCAGCACGGTGTGCGCGCGCAGGCCTGGGCGCTCGGCCCGCTGCTGCGCCTGCTGCGCCTGGGCGCGCCGATCGGCGCGCAGTTCCTGCTCGACCCGGGCGTGTTCGCGGCGACCGCGCTGCTGATCGGCCGCCTCGACGCTGCGGCCGGCTCCGGCCCCGGCGGGCCCGGCCTCGCGGGCCACCAGATCGCGCTGCAGCTCGCGTCGCTGAGCTTCATGGTGCCGCTCGGGCTCGGGATCGCCGCCTCCGTGCGCGTCGGCTGGGCCGTGGGCCGCGGCGACCACCGGGCCGTGCGGCGCACCGTCGCCGTGGCGCTCGCGGCGGGGGCCGGCGTGATGACGGTCTTCATGCTGCTGTTCCTGCTGCTGCCCGGCCCGCTGGCCTCGCTGTTCACGGGCCACGCCGAAGCGCTCGCCGTTGCCGCGGTGCTGATCCCGATCGCCGGCGTGTTCCAGATCGGCGACGGGCTGCAGGTCGTCGCGATCGGTTGCCTGCGTGGACTCGGCGACGTGCGTTCGCCGGTGCCCGCGAACGTCGCCGGCTTCTGGCTGGTCGGCCTGCCGCTCGGCACCTGGTTCGGCTTCGGCCTCGGTGCGGGCCCCGCGGGCCTGTGGTGGGGCCTGGTCTCGGGGCTGTTCGTCGTCGCGGGCCTCGTGCTGCTGATGTTGCGCTGGCGGCTCCGCGAACGGCGCGCCCGCCTCGCGGCGGACTGACCAGCACCCGGCGGCGGGCGGTCAACCGAGGACCGCGGCCGGGTTCCAGCAGCCGATGCGCACCGCGTTCGCGTAGACGTCGAGCACGCCGAGGCCGCCGTGCGGCAGCTGCAGCGAGACGCAGCGCGAGAGCCGCATGCCGAGCATCGCCGCGCCGAAGCCCGACAGCAGCGAACCCGGCAGCACCACCGCGAGCGACTTGCCGAGGCCCTCGGGGCGCCGCTCCGACCACCAGGCCAGCATGCGCTCGACGGCGTCGCCGAGGCTCTCGCCGCCGGGCGCCCTGGCCTCGCCGAACTCGGCGAAGAACGTGCGCACCGCCCCGTCCTCGTCGCGCATCACGTCGGCCCAGGCCCGGCCCTGCCAGCGGCCCAGCTCCTGGTCGCGCAGCCGCGGATCCTCGCGGGCGGCGCGCTGGTGGCTCTCGGCGAGTGCCTGCGCGGGACCGGCGCACTGCGGTTGCGGACCCGTCCAGACGTCCGCGAAGGCGACCGGCTTCGTCCAGCCGAGCCACGGCAGCACCTGGGCGCGGCCGCGGCGGCCGAGTTCCGCGGGCCCGGCACCGACCGCGCGATCGCCGTGCGCCGGGTCCGGTTCGGGGTGGCGGAACAGCCAGAGGCGGCAGAAGTCGGTCGGGTCGGCGAGCACGCGCGCATCTTGGAGCGGCGCCCGGACCGGGTCCATCGTGGCCTCGCCCGCGCGGGTCCGGTACCCTGCCCGCGTGAGCTTCCTCTTCCTGAAGACCGGCATCGACGGCCTCGACGGCATCCTCGGCGGCGGCATCCGCTACCCCGACGACTCCGCCGTGTTCCTGTGCCTCGCCGGCGGGCCCGGCACCGGCAAGACGCTGCTCGCGCTCGAGCTCGTCGTGCGCGCCTGGCTCGCGGCCGAGGACGGCTCGACGTTCCTCTACTACTCGGTCGAACACTCGCCCGAGAGCATCCACCGGAAGCTCGACGCGGACTTCGACTGGTTCCGCACCGGCGCGGCCGTGCGGGCCCTGCCGAAGGAGGTGCCGAGCAAGCTCGTGCTCGAGGCCCAGGGCCCGCGCGGCAGGAGCCAGCTCGTGCTGACGCAGGCGCGGCCCGCCTCGATGCAGCAGAAGAGCGCGCGCGGCACCACCGTCGACATCGACTGGATCCTGGCCGAGATCGAGAACCACCAGCTGGTCGCGCCCGTGCGCATGGTGGTGATCGACAACGTCGGCCTCTTGCTGACCGACCTCGAGTACTTCGAGAAACGCACGGCGCTGCTCGAGACGCGGCGCCGGCTGCTGCAGTCGCGCATCCACGGCATCTTCGTCATGGAGGAGGCGCACCCGCGCGACCTGCGGCTGCCGTCGCCCGAGGAGTTCTCGACCGACCTGATGCTGTTCCTGTCGTTCCGCGAGGAGGCGACCGACTTCAAGGTGCGCGCGCTCGAGATCGGCAAGGCGCGCAACCAGTACTACTACCGCGGCGTGCACCACTTCTCGATCGCCGGCCGCGGCCAGAACCGCGACGTCTACCTCGGCGCGCGCAGCGAACGCGGACCGGGCATCCACGTCTACCCGTCGGTCGCCGCGCAACTGTCGATGGCGCGCGACCAGGCGCAGTTCACGGTGCCGCCGCGCGGCGACCGGCCGATCGACCTGGGCCACCCCGACCTCGGCAGGGCGTTCCTCAACGACACGGGACCCGCCCACCTGAGCTCGACGATCCTGCTCGCCGAGCCGGGCACGCGCGCGACGTTCCTGGCCCTGCGTTTCCTGGCCGCGGGCCTGCGCGCCGGCGAACGCGTGCTGTTCGTCTCGACGCGCGAGGACCGCGACTCGATCCGGCGCATCTGCGAGCGCGAGCCGGTGCTGCGCTGCGTCTGCCTGTCGCCGGACGGCGGCTTCGCGCCCGACTTCCGCGTCGTCTACCTGCACCCCGAGTTCATCGCGCCGGGCAAGTTCACGTGGGACCTGATCCGCCTGTGCCAGGGTGGCCACGCCGACGGCCAGCCGCGCCGCGTCGCGCGCATGGCGTTCGACAACATCTACCGCCTGCACGACCGCTTCCCGCTGATCCACGACCAGCGGTTCCTGATCGCGGCGGTCACCGACATGATGCGCTACGAACGCGTGACCCCGCTGTTCGTCGACATGGTGCCGCCGGGCACCAGCCGCGGCCGCACCGACTTCGATCCGTCGTCCTACCTGATCGGCTTCGACAACGTGCTGCACCTGTTCTTCG
This sequence comes from Planctomycetota bacterium, assembly GCA_016873195.1. Lineage (GTDB taxonomy): Bacteria > Planctomycetota > UBA1135 > UBA1135 > UBA2386 > VGXW01. The sequence goes on from VGXW01000028.1 coordinate 23,922, forward strand.
AGCACGAGGAACAGAACGAGCGGCCCTTCTTCCGCGTGCTCAAGTCGGTCGGCAACGACTACCGGCAGGAACCGCTGCCGATCGAGTGGCGGGCGCCGTGACCGGCGCGCGCCGTCACGCAAAAGCGCGGTGCCCCTGCACGATCTGCTCGACGACCTGCGGCTCGGCCAGCGCGGTGATGTCGCCGAGGTCGGTGTAGTTGCCCTCGGCGATCTTGCGCAGGATGCGGCGCATGATCTTCCCGCTGCGCGTCTTCGGCAGTCCCGGCACCACCTGGATGCGATCCGGCGTGGCGATCGCGCTGATCGCCTTGCGCACCTGCTGCTTCAGCACCGCCTCGACCTCGTCGGCCGGCACGCCGTCGGCGGGTTTGCCGGCGATCACGTAGGCGTAGATGCCCTGGCCCTTCAGTTCGTGCGGGAAGCCGACCACCGCGGCCTCGGCGCAGAACTCGTGCGCGACCAGGGCGCTCTCGATCTCCGCGGTGCCCAGGCGATGGCCGGCGACGTTCAGCACGTCGTCGACGCGGCCCGTGAT
>VGXW01000029.1 GCA_016873195.1 Planctomycetota bacterium
GGGGGTGATCGAGAAGGCCGGCGACGACGTCAACGCCCTGGTCGAGGCGGCGACCACGCTCGGCGAGCTGCTGGTCGAGAACGGCAAGAAGGAGGAGGCGGTCGAGCTGATGGGCGTCGTCGGCGCGTCGCGGCCGCAGGTGCGCGGGCTCAAGGAGCACATGGCGAGAATCGCCGAGAGCTACGAGCTGATCGGCACCGAGCCGAAGGCGATCGGCCAGAACGACATCACCGGCAAGCCGATCGACCTCGCCGCCTACAAGGGCAAGGTCGTGCTGCTCGACTTCTGGGCCACGTGGTGCGGCCCGTGCATGCAGGAGCTGCCGAACGTGCTCGCGGCCTACGAGAAGTGGCACGGCAAGGGCTTCGAGATCCTCGGCATCAGCCTCGACGAGGACCGCGCGAAGTTCGACAAGGTCATCGCCGAGAAGAAGATGACCTGGCGGCACCACTACGACGGCAACGGCTGGAAGAACGAGGTCGCGGTCGCCTACGGCGTGCAGTCGATCCCGGCGACCTACCTGATCGGGCCCGACGGCAAGATCGCCGCGACGAACCTGCGCGGCGAGGCGCTCGAGAAGCGCGTCGCGCGGCTGCTCGGCGCCGCGGAGCCGGTGAAGCCGGCGGAGCCGAAGAAGTAGCCGCGGACCGGCGACGGATTCAGCGCCGCCGCCGCAGCGCTGGGAACAGGCGCACGAAGTCGGTTTCCTGCATCGCCTCGGCGACGACCGGGGCGCCGGTCGCCGGGTGCGGGAAGCACAGCCGCGCGCCGTGCAACAGCGTGCGGCGCACGCCGAACGTCGCGCGCGCGGCCGCGTTCGCCGCGGCGTCGCCGTAGCGCGGATCGCCGAGCAGCGGGTGGCCGATCGCGGCGAGGTGCGCGCGGATCTGGTGCGTGCGGCCGGTCTCGAGTTGCACGCGCACGAGGCTCCTGCCGCCGGTGCGCTCCAGCACGGTCACGTGCGAGACGGCGCGCTGGCCCGCGGGGTCGACGACCACCTTGGGCTGGTCACCGCGCGGTTCGTCGGTCGCGCGCAGCGGCAGGTCGATCGTGCGGCGGTCGAATCCCACCTCGCCGGCAACGATCGCGAGGTAGTCGCGTTCGACGTCGCCACGTTCCATCGCCGCGCCGAGGGCCGCCAACACGGCACCGGTGCGGCCGACCAGCAACAGGCCCGAAGCCTCGCGGTCGAGCCGCTGTGCCAGCCCGGCCCCTGGCAGTTCGCGCGCGAGCGCGTCCGCGACCGAAGCATCGACGAGCGGGCCGCCGTGCACCGCGAGGCCGGGCGGCTTGTGCAGCACGACGACGGCGTCGTCGGCGAAGACCACGGGCAGGCCCAGGCGCAGCGCCAGCGGCGCCAGATCCGGGTCGAGGGCGACCTGCTGGCCGGGCGACACGCGCGCGTTCGGTCCGGCGACCACGGAGTCGACCGCGACCGCGCCGACCGCGCAGAGATCACGGGCCTGCCGGCGCGAGAGCCTGGTCCCGCCGGGCGCCGCCATCGTGCGCAGCAGCGCGTCGAGCCGCTGCGGCGCGGTTTCCGGCGGGACGGTCCAGCAGTTCAGCACTTCGCCGTTTCGAGCAGGTGCACGAACCGCTGGAACAGGTAGAGCGCGTCGTGCGGGCCGGGCGCGGCCTCGGGGTGGTACTGCACCGAGAACACCGGCAGTTCCCGGTGGCGCAGCCCCTCGACCGTGCCGTCGTTGAGGTTCCTGTGCGTCACCTCGACGGCGTCGGGCAGCGACTTCGGGTCCACCGCGTAGCTGTGGTTCTGCGCGGTGATCTCGACCTTGCCGGTCGTCAGGTCGAGCACCGGCTGGTTGCCGCCGTGGTGCCCGAACTTCATCTTGTAGGTCTTGCCGCCGAACACGTGGCCGAGGATCTGGTGGCCGAGGCAGATGCCGAACACCGGCACCTTGCGCACGAGCGCGGTCGCGGCGTCGATCGCGTAGCGGCAGACCGCCGGGTCGCCGGGGCCGTTGCTGAGGAACACGCCGTCGGGCCCGAGTTCGAGCACCTTGGCGGCCGGCGTCGCGGCGGGCACGACCGTGACGTCGAGGCCGCAGGCGGCCAGCGAGCGCAGGATGTTGCGTTTGGCCCCGAAGTCGTAGGCGACCACGCGGCGGCGCTTGCCCTGGACCGCGCCGGGCGGCGGCGGGCTCCACTGCGAGACGTAGCCCTCGGTCCACGGGTGGCTCGTCTTGGTGGTGACCTCGAGCACGTGGTCGACGTCGGCGACCTTCGGCGCCGTGCGCACGCGCTCGACCAGTTCCGCCGCGCTGCTCGTCATGTCGCGCGTGATCAGCACGCGCTGCTCGCCGCGGTCGCGCACCGCGCGCGTCAGCATGCGCGTGTCGAGACCCTCGATGCCGGGCACGCCGTGCTGTGCCAGGTAGTCGGACAGCTCCGACGCCGAGCGGAAGCTGCTGGCGCGTTCGCAGAGCTCGCGCACGACGAGGCCCGACAGCCACAGCTTCGCCGACTCCTCGTCCTCGCTGTTGACGCCGTAGTTGCCGACGTGCGGCTGCGTCAGCAGCACGGTCTGGCCGCGGTAGGAGGGATCCGTCAGGATCTCCTGGTAGCCGAACATCGACGTGTTGAACACCAGCTCGCCGGTCCGGTCCGCCGCGGCGCCGAAACCGCGCCCCACGAGCACCGTGCCGTCCTCGAGCACGAGGCGGGCGGCCGGACGTTCGGCGGGGGCGCTGCGGGGGCTGGGCTGGCTCAACGGGTGGGTTCCTCTGCGGACGAGCGGAGGTTGACGAGCGACGCCAGATAGCCGGCCCCGAAACCGTTGTCAATGTTGACCACCGCGACGCCCGCGGCGCACGAGTTCAGCATCGCGAGCAGCGCCGTGAGGCCGCCGAACGACGCGCCGTAGCCGACGCTGGTCGGCACCGCGATCACGGGGCTGGCGATCAGGCCCGCGAGCACCGAGGGCAAAGCGCCCTCCATGCCGGCGACCGCGACGACGACGTTCGCCCTGGCGATCGGATCGAGCCGCGCGATCAGCCGGTGCAGCCCGGCGACGCCGACGTCGGTGAACTGCTCGACGCGGTTGCCGGCGGTGCGCAGCGTGACGGCGGCTTCGTCGGCGACGGGCAGGTCGGCGGTGCCGGCGCAGACCACGGCGACACGGCCGCGCTGCGGCTGGCCCGCCGGATGCACGGCGATGCAGCGCGCGCGTTCGTGCCACTGCGCCTGCGGCAGGCGCGCGCAGACCGCGGCGGCGTGTTCGGGCGAAGCGCGCGTCAGCAGCACGCGGTCGGACCGCGCGAGGATCGCGGCGGCGATCGCGGCGGCGTCGGCGGGGGACTTGCCCTGGCAGAACACGACCTCCGGGAAGCCGCAGCGCCGCGCGCGGTCGTGGTCGACCACGGCGAAGCCGAGGTCCTCGGCGGCGGGTCGCAGCGGCCGGTCGCGCAGCTGCGCGAGCGCGTCGTCGACGGAGCGTTCGCCGCGCTGCACGGCGAGCAGCAGTTCGCGCAGCGCCGCGGGGTCGGCGGGGCCGGGGCAGCCGGCGCCGGTCACGGACGCACCTTCGTCTTGCCGCCGGCCTGCGGCGTCGCGATCGCGTCGAGGTCGAGCGGCGCGATCCGCCCCGCGCGCAGGTGGTGGAAGCCGAGGCTCGCGACCATCGCGCCGTTGTCGGCGCACAGCGCGGGCGCGGGCAACACGAGGTGCAGGTGCGAGAGCGCCGGCTCGGCGCGCAGCCGTTCGCGCAGGGTCGCGTTGCGCGCCACGCCGCCGCCGATGCACAGCGACCGCACCGGGAACCGCGCCGCCGCGCGCAGGAGCTTCTGCACCAGCACGTCGACAACCGCTGCCTGGTAGCTCGCGGCGAGGTCGCGCAGCACCGCGCCGGCCGGCGGCGGCAGCGGCGGCCCGGCCTGCGGGCGCAGCGTGTAGAGCAGCGCGGTCTTCAGGCCCGAGAACGAGAAGTCCAGCGAGTCGGGGCCCAGCAGCGTGCGCGGCAGGGGAAAGGCGCGACCGTCGCCGCCCGCGGCGGCCGCCTCGATCGCCGGCCCGCCCGGGTACGGCAGGCCCAGCAGCGCCGCACCCTTGTCGAGCGCCTCGCCGGCCGCGTCGTCGCGCGTGGTGCCCAGGCGCTCGGTGCGGCCGGGTTCGTGCAGGAGCCACAGCGCCGTGTGGCCGCCCGACGCGACCAGCGCGAGCGCGGGCAGCGGCATCGCCGGATCGGCGAGCAGGCCGGTGTGCACGTGCGCCTGCACGTGGTCGACCGCGAGCAGCGGCTTGGCGAAGCGCCAGCACAGCGCCTTGGCCGCGGCGAGCCCGACCAGCAGGCAGCCGACCATGCCCGGGCGGTGCGTGACCGCCACGGCGGCGAGGTCCGCGGGCGCGAGCCCCGCCTCGGCGAGCGCCTGCGCGACGATCGGCAGAACGCGTTCGGTGTGCGACCGGCTCGCGACCTCGGGCACCACGCCGCGCCAGCGCGCGTGCAGCTCGACCTGGCTGTGCACGACGTTGCCGAGCACCGCGGCGCCGTCGGCGACGACCGCCGCGGCGGTCTCGTCGCACGAGGTCTCGATGCCGAGGATCGCTTCGCTCACGGGGCCATGCTAACGCGCGCGGCGGGCGCGGCTACCTGCCTTGCCCCGGCGCTCCCGCCCGGGTGATGCGCGCGCGCAGCGCCGCGACCGCGGCCGCCAGCTGCGGGTCTTCCTGCGCGTCCGGCGGGGCCGGCACCGGCACGCCGTACTGCGCCGCCACCGCGGCGAACGCCGCGCGGTGCGCTGGCGGAGGCTCGTGGTCGTCGAGCCGTCGGGCGAGGGCCGCGAGCTGCTCCTTCGGCAGCGGCGCGACGACGTCCGGCCGGATGCCGCCGGGATCCGCTTCGCCCGGGCCCCCCGGCCCACCCGTGCCGTTGCCGGCGTTCGGCGACTTCGCGAGCGAACGGCGCTCGATGTTGCGGCCGTCCGGCGTGAAGTAGTGCGCGGTCGTCAGCTTCAGCTTGAACGGCAGGTCCCGCCACGAGTAGACGGTGTTGACGACCCCCTTGCCGAAGGTGCGCACGCCGACGATCGCCGCGCGGCCGTGGTCCTGCAGGCAGCCGGCGAACACCTCCGAGGCGCTGGCGGTGTGTTCGTTGACGAGCACGGTGAGCGGCAGGTCGGGAAACCGGCACAGGCGCGGGTCCGCCGCGTGCGTCTCGAGCACTTCGTCGCGGCGGCGCGTCGAGACGATCGTGCCGCTCGGCTGGAAGAGCCGCGCGAGGTGCAGGCACTCGTCGAGGTTGCCGCCGCCGTCGAAGCGCAGGTCGATCACGAGGCCGCGCAGCGGCGCCTGCTGCTGCAGCCGCTCGATCGCGGCCAGCACGCCGTCCGCCACGCCGCGGTGGAAGTCGGCGACGTGCAGGTAGCCGAGCCCCTGCTCGCGGTCGGCGAAGTGCACCCACTTCACGGCGGCGCGCTGCACCCCGCCGCGGCGCACGACGAGCTCGACTTCGCCGTCGTCGCGCGCGATCCGCAGCTTCACGTCGGTGCCGGCCGGCCCGCGCACGAGTTCCAGCAGGCGCTGGCTGCGCTGCTCCAGCGGCAGCGACGCGGTGGGCGTGCCGTCGACCGCGACGATGCGGTCGCCCGGGCGCACGCCGGCCGACTCCGCCGGACCGCCGGCGAACGGGAAGTGCACGACGACGTCCTCGCCGTGCAGCATCTGCACCATGCCGACGCCCTCGTAGTGGCCGGTCGACGCCTCCTCGTAGCGCGCGAGGTCGGCCGGCGGCACGTACATGCTGTACTCGTCGACCTTGGCCATCGCGGCGATCGCGCGGTCGAGCAGCGCGCGGCCGTCCTGCGCCTCGACGTGGCTCTTCAGGATCTCGCCGTAGACGAGTTCGAGCGCCTGGCCCTGCGGCGGCGGCAGGTCGATCCGGTGGCGGCCGCCGACCAGGGCGCCGATGGCGAACGCGGCGACGATCAACGCCCAGTTCGCGACCAGGAACCAGAGGGGCAGACGCGGTTCTCGTCCCATCGGCGCATCGTAGTGCCGCGCCGCGCCGCGCGCATTCCCGCCGCGCGGTCCGGCGTGGTCGTCGCGGTCACGGAGCCTTCCTGGTCCGGTCGTCGGCCGCCGGCTCGGCGCCGCCCTCGCCGTCCTTCTTCGCGTCGGGGTCCGGGATCTCCGGCGGCGGGCCGACCTCGATGCGGCGGCTGGTCCTGGCGCCGGCTGCGAGCCCGATCTCGAACTCCGCGCGGCCGAGCGGCGGGTTGTTCCATCGTTCGTCGTCGCGGCGCAGGTGCGCGACGCCGTTGCGGCACAGCAGCGTCGCGTCGCCGGCCGGCAGCACCAGTTCGAGGGACGTCGCGCCCGACGGCCAGGGGACACCGGCGCCCGAGTCGTAGTTGTCGTTGTTGCCGAACTGCATGCCGCGCGCCTTCATCGCCGGCGTCATCACCCGCACCTCGATGCGGTCGACGGCGGCCATCTCCGGCACGCCGGCGGCCGCCGCGAGCTCGACCTCGACGCGCGCGAGCTGCAGCTGCAGGTCGCGCTCGACCGTGGCCCCCGTCGCCACGGCGATGCGCTGCTGTTCGCTGTGCAGCGCGAGCGACGTCGCGAGGTCCACGACCACGAGCTGGTAGGCTCCGGGACCGACGCGCACCTCGTACTCGCCGGTCGGCGAGACGAACGAACGCGGGCCCGGGAAGCTCGCGTCCTGGGGCGAGAAGAAGATCCGGCCCTCGTCGCCGACGGGCGGCGCGATCACGACGAGCTGCTCGAACGGCACGCTCGCCGCGGCGAAGCCGAGCCTGCCGCGGATCGTGCCGGGGCGGTCCTCGCTGCCGTCGAACGCGCGCTGCAGGCCGCCCTTGCGCAGGCGGAACGGCTCGATCGGCAGGTAGAGGTCGCCGCCGAGGCGCGGCGGCGACGGCACCTGCACGACCAGCAGGTGGTTGTCGAGCGCGACGCCGTCGAAACGGAAGCTGCCGTCGCCGGCGATCGCGACCGGCTCGGTGGCCGGCGGTCCGGCGAACCCGTCACCGAAGTAGCCGTTCGTCTCGGCGAACGCCTGGCGCGGCAGCCGCGCCAGGAACACGCGCGTCGCCGGGCCGATCGGCAGGCCCTGCAGCGTGCCCGCGACGGTGGCGCCCGACGGCACCGCGACGACGAGGCCGGTCTTCTGCTGCGCGGCCACCAGCTCGACCTCCTGCGGCGGGCAGCGCGGTCGCCGCCGGTCGCGCACGACGACCTCCCAGGCGCCTTCGCCGAGGCCGGCGAGCAGGAACGTGCCGTCCGCGCCGGTCGTCGCAGCACCCGCGGGCAGGCGGTCGCCGTCGCCGTAGTCGCCCTGGCTCGGGTCCAGGCGCGGGCGCGCGAACACGCGCGCGCCGGCGACCGGCTGCTGCGTGGTTTCGTCGACCACGGTGCCGCGCAGTGTCGCCTCGGGCTCGAGTTCGATCGCGAGCGTCTCGTGCGGCTGGCCGGCCTCGGGATCCTTCCACTCGACCTGCTGCTTCGTGAACGGCGCGAATCCCGGCGCGACGACGCGCACGGCGCCGATCGCCGCGGCCCCCTCGCCGGGACCGGGCACCTCGCCAGCACCGTCCTTGCCCGGCGTGGCGCCGCGCAACGCCGAGCGCATCCGGTACTCGAGGTAGTTGACGTTCTGGTTCGCGTACTCGTCCCAGATCGCCAGCGCGCGGAAGCCCGGCACGGGATGGCCGGTCGCCTTGGCGACGACGCGCAGCGGCAGGCGCTGCGCCTGCTCGTGCTCGTCGACCTTCGCGATCAGTTCGAAGTTCTCGCGCGGTCCGGTGAACACGGGCGAGTAGCCGGTGAACGTCCGCTTGTCGTCCTGCTTGTGCGCGGTGGCGCGCCAGCGCCCGGGTCGCGTGAGCCAGGTGCGGAAGCTGCCATCGGGGCCGGTGCGCAGCGGCGTTCGGTCGTCCGGCAGTTCCTGGTCGACGATCACCTGGGCGTCCGCGATGCTGCGGCCCTCGGCGTCGAGCACGCGGCCCTGGATCCAGCCGCTCCTGCGCAGCGTCACCTCGAGCGGCGTGCCGGTGGCCACCGGGGCGATGCGTTCGCGGTAGTGGCCCGCGAGCGAGAACGTCAACACCGAGCCGAGCGGCAGCGCGCACGGCAGGTCGAAGATCCCCGCCGCGTCGCTCCGCGCGGTGCACAGGAACCCGCCCTGCAGGATGCCCTGGGCCCCGTGGCCCGCGACGATGCGCACGACCATGCCGCCGGTGAACCCGTCGCCACCCGCGCCGTTGCCGACCTCGAGCAGGTCGCGCGCGACGACGCGCACGCCGGCGACCGGTTTGCCCGCGGCGTCGCGCACGCGGCCGACGAGCCGCGCGCCGGGGATCAGCACCACGTCGCCGACCTGCGTCTCCGCTGCGTACTCGCGGACCGGCCGCGCCTGCAGCGGCACGTACTCGCCGCCGTCGTCGACCAGTTCGTCGGCCGGTGGGCCACCCGGCGGATCGCCGGCGAACCGCCAGGGCACGGCGCGCGCGACCGCGGCCATGCCCTTCGCTGCCACGAACAGCAGCATCGTCTCCTCGGCGTCGCGCTGCGGCGGCGCGACCACGACGGCAAAGCGGCCCTCGGCGTCGCTGCTCGCCTGCGGCTGCAGCAGCGTCGCGGCCGTGAGCTGTTCCTCGAGCGAGCCGAAGTGCAGCGCGGCGCCGGCGACGGGTCTACCGTCCCACTGCACGACCCGGCCGACGAGGCGCACCTCGGGCCGCGGCGCCTCGACCTGGGCGCGCGCGGCGAGCGCGAGGCCGGAGACCACGAGCAGAACGACAGGGGATCGAGACATGGATTCGCGGACCTCGGTGATTGCGTCGAACCGGAAGCAGGCACGGCGCCGCGTGTGAGCTGCCCGGGCCATGGCGCCGCCGCACTCTACGCTGCACCGCCAGCGCACGGCACGAGGAAACGAACGGCGGCAGCGCCACTCGCGCGCACTTGCACCGGGTCGACATGCCGGCCCGTTTCGTGGCATGCTATCGTTGCGGCAGGAGCCGCATCAGCCCAGACGGTTGCCTCCGCCGCCATCTCGGGCCCAGCCCACCTTCCCCCGAACCGCACCATGATCCCGACCATACGCTTCCTCGTCTCCGCCGCTGCAATCAGCGTTGCCGCATCGGCGCAGGCTCTCAACTTCTTCGACGGCAACATGAACGTCACGACGGGCGCGCTGTTCGCCGTGTCGCACTCGCCGCCCCTGTTCGACCTCGCGGCGGACGGGCTCGCGATCAGCCACGGCTACGAGCACGGCTGGTACTACCGCGTCGCCGGGGATCCGCGCGAGTACTCGCTGCGCAACATCGGCCCGGTGACCGGCGGGGTGCCGGTGTTCCTGACCCACGCCGATCGCGACTTCGCCGATGTCGACAGCCGCGGCCTCCTGCGCGCGAACTGGGACCTGGACGTCTACGACTCCGGCCCCGCGAGCGGCGTCGTGACGAGCCGGCTCACGCTGACCAACCTCTCGGCGGCGCCCGTGACCTTCGCGGTGTTCTGCTACACCGACCTCGACATCGCCGGCACCTTCGGCAACGACACCGTCACCGGCGACGGCCAGCACCACCTCGTCACCGACTGGAGCGGCGTGACGATCGACATCCGCGCGCGCGGCGCGGACCATTCGATGGTCGCCGCCTACCCGATCGTGCGCAACCTGCTGACCAACGCCCTGGTCGACGACCTGCCCGACGTGCTGCCGCCGTTCCTCGGCGACTACACCGGCGCGTTCCAGTGGTCGAACCGCACGCTGCAGCCGCTCGAGCAGCGTTCCTTCACCGTGGTGTTCGCGGTCGACACCGTGGCGCCGTACGTGCCCGAGGTCGCGCACTACGGCACGAGCAGCTCGCTCGCGCCCGAGATCTACACGGACACGCTGCCGCTGCAGGACAACAGCAACCCGCGGCAGATCGGCATCCAGTTGCGCAACGCGCCGGGCAACAGCCCGGTCGGCCTGTTGAGCAACACGCATCCCGCGCCGGGCATCCCGTTCGCGGCTCTCCTGCTGTGGGTCGATCCGCTGCCGCCGGCGCAGTTCCCGATCGGCACGACGACGGCTTCCGGCGAGGCGAACCTGGTCTTCCCGATCCCGTCGAGCCCGTACCTGACCGGGTATCCGATCTTCCACCAGTACTTCTACCTCGACAACGCCGCTCCCAACGGCGTGTCGCAGCACACCGCGGCGCTGATGACGCGGGTCGGCAGGCTGTGACCCGGTGACCGGGGTCGGATGCCCCGCGCCGGTGGAGTTCCCGGCCTTCCCTGGCCACCGGACGCGGGGGAGCGGTAGATTCGCGGTTCTCCCATGTCTGCACAGACCCGCACCCTGCTCCTCGCCTCCCTCGGTCTCCCGTTCGCCGCTTGCGGCGGCGGTGGCGGCTCCGCCCCGCCCGCTCCGCCCGTGGGCTTCGCCGCGCCCGAGTTCCAGACCACCGGCGGGGCCAACGGCAGGTCGCTGGCCGTCGCCGACCTCGACCACGACGGGGCCCTCGACGTGCTCGTGGCGAACGAGACGTTCGCGAGCCTGTCGTTGCTGAAGGGCCGCGCCGACGGTTCGCTCGCGACCGGCGTGCTGCTGCCCGCCATGCCGCTCGTCGCCGCGCTCGCCGTCGGCGACGTCGACGGCGACCGCCGGCTCGACCTGGTCGCGGCCAGCGGCGCGAGCGGCGGCGCGGCCGTGCTGCGCGGCACCGGCGGCGGCAGCTTCGGCTCCGCCGAGTCGTTCGCGCTGCCGTGGGCCGCGCGCAAGCTCTGGCTCGTCGACTGGACCGGCGACGGCAAGAACGACCTGCTCGCCGCCAGTGCGCAGACGGCCGAGATCGCGCTGTTGCCCGGCAACGGCGCAGGCGGCTTCGTCGCGGCGACGTTCGTGTCGCTCGCGTTCGCGCCGGCGGACTTCGTGGTCGTCGACACGAACGGCGACCGCCGTCCCGACCTCGTCTGCACGGGCATCGGTGTCCAGCGCATCGACACGCTGCGCAACGACGGGGCCGGCGGGTTCCTGCCGGCCATCGCCTCGACGGCGCCAGCACAGGGCGGCAGGCTGGTCGCCGGCGATCTGGACGGCGACCGGATCGCCGACGTGGTCGCCCTCGACGCGGCGCGCACCGCGGTGCTCGTGTGCCGCGGCGACGGGTCGGGCAGCTTCGCGGCCGGATCGCCCGTGGCGCTCGGCGCGAACGCCACCAGCCTGGCGCTCGGCGATCTCGACGGGGACGGCCGCACCGACCTGGTCGCGGCGGCGGGCACGCTGCTGTTCGCCTGCTACGGCGCCGCCACAGGCGTCCTCGGCGCGGCGCAGGCGCTGCACAGCGACGCGCTCGGCGCGACCTGGGTCGCGGCAGCGGACGTGCGCGGCGACGGATCCGTCGACGTGCTCTACGTCTCCGGCACCGACCGCATCGGCCTGCTGCGCAACTCCCGTCCGGCCCCTGCCGGCCTCGCCAGCTACGGCACAGGCACGCCCGACTGCCAGGGCCGCATCGGCATGTGGGCGAACGGCTCGCCGCGCCTCGGCAACGCCGCCTTCGGCTACCGCACGACGAACGCGCCGGCGGACGCCTTCGGCGTGCTGCTGCAGGGTGGCCCCGCCGACGTGCCCGGCAGCGACCCGCTCGGCATCGGCGCCCTCCTCCACGTCGGCTTCGGCGCCCTGACCAGCCGCTTCGTGTTCAGCGACCCGCAGGGACAGAGCTTCATGTCCGAGCCCGTGCCGACCACGCCGGGCCTCGTCGGGCTGCCGATCTACGTGCAGACGCTGTGGCGGGCGGACCTGTCGCGCACGTGCTCGACGTCGCCGGCCGGCTACGCGACGTCCGCCGGGCTCACGTCGACGATCCAGCCCTGAGCCTCCGTACGCCGCGTCGCGGCGTTCCCGGCAATCAGAAGCTGACCGTCATGCCGAACTGGTAGCCGTCGATCACGAGGTCGGCGTCGTAGCCGAGCCGGCCCGCGTTCCCGTTCGCCTCGAGTTCGCTGTAGCGGTAGCCGGCGAAGAACGTCACGTCGCGCATCGGCAGCGTGTAGCCCAGCCGCAGTTCGAGGTCCTGCTGCACCCCGTCGTAGTCGCCGCCGAGCGAGAGGTCGGGGCAGATCGCGTAGTCGAGGTCGAACGCGACGTTCTGCCAGGTCACGCGGCCGCGCACGGCCGCCGCGGCGACGTCGCCTTCGAGCTGCAGCGTCTGCCGCCGCTCGCCGTCCGTGGTCCTGGCGCGCAGGATCATGTCGCGGTGGGCCAGCACGGCACCGGCGGCGAACCGGAAGCCGAGCGGCCGGTCGCGCAGGTTCGTGCGCGTCTCGAACAGCGGCTCGAGGTAGCCGACCCGCAGCTCGTCCATCTCGGCCTTCGCGAGCACGGTGTCGTTCTCGAGCAGGGCGCCCCAGTCGGCGGCCAGCGTGCCCGCTTGCGTCGTGTTCATGTCGAGCCGGTAGTACTCGATGCGCAGGCCGCCGAAACCGTCGCCGACGTCGGCGCGCACGCCGACGTCCTCGCGGTGGTGTTCCTGGCCGAACGTGCGCAGCGGCTCGGCGGGGTTCTGCTGCAGCGGGGCGCCGCCACCCGGATCGGACTGCACGGCCACGTCGCCGCGCAGTCGGTGCACGGCGAGGTAGGGGGAGACCAGGATCCGCGGCTCGTAGAGCAGGGTCGCGGTGCAGCCGGCGAACAGGGGGCAGCAGGCGACGAGGAGGGGCGCGCGCATGGGCGCTGAGAGTAGGCGCGTCCGGGCCCCGGCGGAAGCGCGGTGGCATGCCGCGCGCCGATTCGTAGCCTGTGCCGGATGAGCGAAGCGTTCCTCGAGCGCGACTTCAAGGCCTACGAGCGGCACCGGCAGGACGACCCCGAGTACAACGCGCTGCGGCTCGGCGTGCGGCGCAAGTTGAAGGCGATGGCCGACGCGGTGCAGAAGGAGGCCAGGGCGCTCGGTTACGACCTCAGCGCGCAGGCCGGGCTGCACCATCCCTACACGTTCAACAGCTACCGCGTGCGCGAGCAGCGCGCCTACCTGTGCCGCGGGCAGAAGGAACGCAAGCAGCTGGCGGCGTTCTTCGGCGAGGCGCTCGGCAAGGACGCCGAGACGCACTACATCCAGACCGTGCTCGAGGTGTGCATCGACGACCAGATCGTCGAGGCCGCGCTGCGCGTGCATCCGCAGGCGTGGTGGGACGGCGAGCACCTGAAGAAGAAGGTGCTCGGCGACCTGGCGGCGCGCGAGGAGTTCTGCCGCCTGCTGCGCGCGCTGCCGGCGGGCTTCAACCTGAAGCTGCACGACTGGCGCAAGGACAACTGGTGCGCGCAGGCGAAACCGGCCGAGGTCGCCGAGACGCTGCAGCACTACACGCCGGGCAACCACTGGCTGCACGTGCAGCGCCAGCTGCCGAAGGAGGACGCGCTGGCGATGGGGCAGGGGGCCGAGGCCTGGGTGCGCGGCTCGCTGCTCGCGCTGCTGCCGCTGCAGAGGTTCGTGCTGTGGACGCCGTGACGGGGTCTACTGCGTCGGGTAGGTCGCCTTGACCCACTCGCCCCAACGCCGGTCGAAGTCGAGCACCGGGATGCCGTAGGCCTGCTGCAGCGCGTCGCGCACGGCGCCGACCAGGTCGCTCTGGTCGGGGAGCCACTGCTCGTCGACGCGGCCCTTGACCAGGAACAGGAACTTCTGCCACTTGTCGGGGCCCATCGACAAGAGCCAGTCGATCCGCGACCAGATCGCGACGTGGTCGTTGAAGGTGATGTCGCCGAAGTCGCGCCACGCGTAGGCCTCGGGGAACGGCGCGAACCTGCCGCCCGAGGCGACGAGGTTGCGCACGTAGGGTTCCCACCGCCACACCTTCTTCATGTCGGCGATCGAGCCCTCGTTCTGGTCGAAGTTGGGCCAGTGCGGGTCGACGCGGCGGCAGAGCCAGTGGCTGAAACCCTCGGTGATCCAGACCGGCAGCTCGTAGCTGTAGTGGCGGAAGCCGTCGAGCAGGTTCTGGCCGACGTTGAACGCGAGCGCGCAGTGCAGCGCGGTGTCGTCCTTGTTGCGGCCGTCGTCGCACTCGCCGGCGATCGTGAACAGCAGCGCGCCGACCTCCGTGAAGTGCCACCGCTGGCCGAACAGGGTGTCGCGGCCGAGGAAGTCCTTCGTGTACTGCTGGAAGGGCCCCATCTTCTCGAACAGCAGCACGAGGAACTTCTCCTTCATGCCGAAGTGCGGCCCTTGGCCCATGTAGCGGACGTCAGGCAGCCGCACGACCTTGCTCGGGTCGGCCGGGAAGTCCTCGTCCTTCACGCCGAACAGCGCCGACACCTCGGCGTGCAGGTTCTCGAGGCGTTGCGCGACGAGGTGCGCGCGCAGCCACGGCGTCAGCACCTTCGCCTTCGGGTCGACCGACGGCAGCTTCGCCTGCAGCTGCTCGAGCTCGCGGCGGATCTTGCCGCGCGTCTCCGGGTCCATCGGCACGGTGAACGGCGGCAGGTCCACGCCGATCCGGAAGTGTTTCGTCTCGAGCCACAGCATCTCGACGTGCCTGCCGAGCGCTTCGTCGATGCGCGCCGTCGAGATCGGCTTGCCGGCGAGGCTGCCGAAGGGGAACGGCCCGTAGGACAGGTAGCCGGCCGCCTGCAGCGCCGCCGGCGCGTTCTTCGTGAACGGGTCGATGCGCCACTTCGGCACCTTCTCCTGCTTCCTCGGCTTCGCGGGCTCCGGTGCTCTGGGCGGGGCGGGCGCGGGCTCCTGCGCGTGCCCCGGGCAGGGGGCCAGCAGCAGCGCGGCGAGCAGCAGCGCGGGGCGGGTCCGGTTCACGACTTCGCGAGCCATTCTTCGGCCATCCTGATGGTCTGGAACACGTCGAGGTTCTCGATCGGCGCTTCGCCGTGCAGCGCGCGCATCGCGTTGACGGCTTCCTTCTTGACCGTGTTGTTGGGGTCCTTCAGGTAGGTGCGCAGCACCACGCACTGCTCCTTCACGGCGAGGTAGCGCAGCAGGCGCAGGCCGGCCATCTGGTCGACCGGGGACGCCTTGGCGATCGCCTCCAGGACCCACGTGCCGGCCGCCGCGCTGCGCGCCGCCGGCAGCACCTCGGCGACCAGCGGTCCGTGGGTCTGCCAGGTCGTCCTGGTGTAGGCGAGCACGGCCGGCAGCGCGTCCTGCTGCCGCAGCGCCAGCGCGCCGAGCGAGCCGTAGAACGACGTCTCCGGGTCCTTGTCCGACACCGCCGCCTGCAGCACCGGCAGCAGCTCCCGGTCGGCGCAGCGGCACAGCCGCCGCAGCAGGTAGCGGCGCAGCTCGACCTTCGGCTTCTTGCTCTCGCGCACCATCAGCGCGGTGTGGCGCGCGTCCAGCAGTTCGTCGAACAGCGCGAACAGGTGGGCATTGACGTTCTGCCGCTGGTCGGAGACCTGCGCGAACAGCAGCGGCACGGCGCCGGCGCCGATCGCCGCGAGCTGCGCGTGCGCGGCCTCGTGCAGCGCCGGGTCCGCCTTGCGGAACTGGCCGACCAGCGCCGCGACCTTCTGCTTGTGGGTGTCGTCGAGCGCCGGCCACTGCTCGAGCTTCTCGACCACGGGCACCGCGGGCGGGCCCTGGGCGGCGAGCAGCGGCAGCAGCAGGAACACGGCGGACGGGGCGGGGTTCATGGCAACACGATCCACTCGGGCATGGCCTCGCGATGGTCGGGGTGGACGTAGGTGACCTTGCCGGCGACGCGGCGCTTCTCGACGTCGAGCCAGGTCGCCCAGTCGCCGGTCGAGTGGCTCAGGAAGCCGACCTGCACGGCGTCGGCCTGGTCGTCGATCACGAGCGCGGCCGGCACGAGGTCGAAGGCCGCGGCGACGATGAACCCGCGCGGCACCTCGATCGGGTCGCTGACGGCGCCCGTCGTCTGCTCGTCGAACAGGAACCTGGCCACGGGGAGCTCGACGCTGCGCCGCGTGACCCGCTTGCGCTCGTGCAGGAACTGCGCCCCCTTGGCCTCCAGCTCGATCGCGTTCGCCGCGACCTCGCGCAGGTTGCGCGCGAGCTCCAGCAGCTGCCGGCGGCGCTCCGGGAAGGTGCGCTGGGCGAGCCGCAGCGGGATCGTGAACTCGTCGAGCACGCGCCGGATCTTGGTCCGCCGCGACCACTCCGGGCCGATCTCGTCGAGCAGCCGCACGTGCTGCTCGACCTCGCCGAGGCCGATGTCGATGCCGTCGATGCAGAGCAGCCGGTCGGCCGGGCCGCTGCCCGGGGCAGGGCCCGCGCCGTCCGGCGCCGGGCCGCCGCACGCGCCGAGCAGCAGCGGCAACAGGCACCGAGGCAGCATCCGGCTCGGCTTCACGGCGTGTCGAAGGAGGCGAGGAAGGCGCACGCGGGACCGGTCAGGTAGCGGTAGGTGGCGTAGAGCAGGTTCGCCAGCTGCGGGGCTTCGCCGGTAGCGATCGGCCCGGCGAAGCTGCCGGTGTTCTCGATCCAGATCGAGCGGGGATCCTGCGGCCAGGTCTCGATGCGCACGTGGAAGGTCTCGCGGGCCTGCTCGTGGGGCGGGAACACGAGGCGCAGGCCGAGCGACTGCAGGGGCCTGCCGAACGAGCGCCACGCGTCGGTGCCCGGCGCGACGAGCCGCTGGCTCAGGAACTCGCGGCCGTCGCGGAAGTGCCGCGGGGCGACGAGCGAGCGCACGACGAACTGCTGCGCCAGCGTGGCGGCCACCCCGAGCGTCTGGAATCCGACCGTGGCGACGTTGACGACCCGCGTGGCGAAGTCCTCGACCGAACTGCCGCACAGTTCCTGCCGCAGCACGAGGCGGTCCCACGTGAACGATGCCGACGAGATCTGGCCCGGCGCCTGCGGCAGGTTGCTCAGGTGGATGCCGTCGGGGGCCACCTGGAAGTTCTGGTAGCCGAGTCCCGGCTGGCGGTAGAGCTGGTTGTGCACGCTCTGGACCAGGTCGGCCCGCAGCTGCTGCGGCGGGTGCAGGAGCTCGGCCGTGAACGCGATGCTGCGGGGATCGTAGGTCATCTCGGGGAAGGCTGATGCTACGGGCGCGGCCGTGCCGAAGCAGGGGCCCCGCTGCGAAAGGTCTCGCCCGCGCTGCGGGGCCCGCTTCCCGTGGCCCGATTTCCGGGGATCGGGAGGAATCGGGCGAGGCCCTCGTTTCCGTGCACCTCGAAGGTAAGCTCCCCGACCCGAACCACCAGCCCGACCGCCGCCAATGCAACGCGCAACGTACGTCTGGGCCGCCCTGCTGGCGGCAACCATCGGTTTCTCCGCCCGTGCCCAGGATCCCCAGGAGCAGGTCAAGGCGCTGCGCAAGCAGGTCAACCAGCTCGCCGACCAGCTCGTCGAGGAGCGCGCGAAGCTCCTGCTCGACCTGCGCGTCAACGGGCAACGCCTCGACCCGCTCGAGGTCAAGCGCGAGGCGGTCTACCTGACGGGCGGCAAGCTCGTCGAAGCCAAGGTCGCCGACTTCTTCATCCTCGAGGAACTGCGGAAGCAGATCGAGTCGGGCCAGAAGAAGCCCGAGGACTTCCAGGTCAGCGAGCAGGACGTGCTCGAGGAACTCGAGCCGATGAAGGCGGACTTCGAGACCAAGAACCCCGGCGTCGACTTCTGGGAGGTCGTGCGCACGCAGTACGGCCTGAACCGCGAGACGTTCCTCGAGCAGCGCCGCCAGGCCAAGATCTTCGACCTCGTGTTCTTCCCGGGCTCGCCGAAGGACTGGCCGGACATCACCAAGGAGGCGATCAAGGCGCAGACCCAGAGCGACCAGGGACCGAAGTTCATCGAGCAGCTCGAGAAGGCCACCGAGGGCACCGACGAGAAGGGCAATCCGAAGAAGCTGCCCGAGTTCTGGGTCAACATGATGCGCCAGTTCGTGCAGAAGGGTCTGCGCAACTGGAGCGACATCCGCTACGCGTCGCACGGTCTGCCGGCGAACCTCGTGCTGCGGGTCAACGACCTCGAGTGGGGCACCGAGGAGGCCTTCTCGTTCGTCAAGAAGGGCCTGTTCGTGCAGGACCTCGAGCGCGCGATGCAGGAGGTCTCGGTGCGCGAGGCGCTGCGGCAGGAGCTGGCCGGCAAGAACGTCTACGTCGCCGACGAGGAGTTCCAGCGCCGCTACGAGGAATACCGGCAGCCCTACGACTCGACGCCGTTCACGGTCGAGGTGATCGCGACACGCTTCAAGGGCTACCCGTGCCTCGAGGCGTTCCGCGCGCGCTGGCGCCTGATCACGTCCTACGCCGACCTGATCAAGGACGAGTTCGACGACGAACGCCTGCAGGCGCACGCCAACAAGTTCGGCGCGTTCTTCGCCGACGGCCAGGTCAGCATCGACATGATCCCGTTCCAGGGCCGCAACCCGAAGACGGGCGCCTGGGAGCCGGACGGCATGGACAAGGCCAGGGCGCGCGCCGAGGCGGTGTTCGCCGCGCTCGAGAAGAAGGAGATCACGTTCGACGCGGCGCTGAGCGAGCGCGGCGAGTACTTCGCCAACGACGACAAGCGCGGCCGGCTCGGTTTCCTGCCGCTGAACCAGCTCAAGCAGCAGCTGCGCGAGAACGAGTACACGCAGCTGCACGACGGGTTCGCGATCAGCAACCACCTGTTCTTCGACGCCGAGGTCGGCAAGACGCACGGCCCGATCGCCGGGCCCGACGGCTACTTCATCGCGCGCGTCAACGCGCGCACGCCGGCGCGCCGGCAGATCGACGTCAAGAACCCGAAGGAGCGCGAACTCGTGCGCGAGGACTACCTGAACCACCGCTTCTTCGTGTGGGCGAACGAGGTCATCGCGAAGACGAAGTTCGAGTAGCGCCGGCCGACCGGTGCGATCGGGGCCCGCGCGACCTAGGATGACCGCGTGAGCGAGACCCCGGACCCGCGCGCCGCCGTGCGCGCGCTGCTGCAGCGCCTGTGGGCGGCGTTCCGCCGCTACCGGGGCATGGTCGCGGCGATGCTGGGCTTCGGTTTCCTCGAGGCCCTGTTCACCAAGCTGCCGCTGCTGCTGCTGACGCCGCTGATGCGGGCGCTCGGCGAGCCGCCGAAGCTACCCGCCGGCGAGCCCGACTTCGGCCAGCGGATGACGGAGGCGATCACGGCCTGGTTCGAGCAGGTCGCCCCGGGCGTCTGCGGAGCGTTCGGCTTGTCGTTCGCGCAGCCCGGCATGCACGTGGTCGTGGTCTGCGCGCTGGTCGCGGTCGCCTGCGGGCTCGTCGGCGCGGTCACCATCTACGTCGTGCAGACGGTCTCGCGCATGTTCGCCGTGCACGTGGTCGCCGACCTGCGCGGCGAACTGGCGCGCCACTTCCTGCGCCTGCCGCTGCGCTTCTACGGCCGCCAGCGCATGGGCGAGATGATCAGCAAGGTCACCAACGACACGCAGGTGATGCAGCGGTCGTTCGAACTGGCCGCCGACAACCTCGTCGTCGATCCGCTGATGATCCTCGGCAACGTCGCGATCCTCGCGGTGACCGTGCCGGAAGCGATCTGGGTGCTGCTGGTGATGCTGCCGGCGATGGCGATCCCGATGTACCGCCAGGGCCGGCAGGTGCAGAAGCGCAGCACGAAGAGCCTGCAGTCGATGGGCGAGACGACCGAGTCGCTGAACCAGATCCTGACCGGCATCCGCACCGTCAAAGCGTTCCAGCTCGAGGACCTGCGGCTGCGCGAGTTCGAGGCCAGCACGGCGACGTTCCTGCAGCGCACGCGCAAGATGCTGCGCGCCAAGGGCCGGTCGATGGCGCAGACGTTCGTCAGCTACCAGGCCGGCTTCGCGGCACTGCTGGTGCTGCTCGGCTGGGCGGTGCTGGTGCGCGGCGGCGTC
The DNA here is from genome assembly GCA_016873195.1 of Planctomycetota bacterium. Taxonomy (GTDB): domain Bacteria; phylum Planctomycetota; class UBA1135; order UBA1135; family UBA2386; genus VGXW01. The sequence continues at coordinate 19,780 of VGXW01000029.1, forward strand.
GGCCTCAGCGGGGTGACCGTGGTGATCACGGTGTTGTCGACGACCTACCAGAACATCAAACGCCTGACGCGCTCCTACCACGTGCTGATGGAGTCGGCCGGCGCACTGTCCGGCATCGAGGCGATCCTGCGCGCCGACGTCGACCACGCGGACCAGGGCGGCCGGCCGCTGCCGCGACTGCGCGGCGAGGTCGAACTGCGTGGCCTGTGGTTCGCCTACGGCGAGGAGCCGGTGCTGTGCGGCGTCGACCTCGTGGTGAAGGCCGGCCAGACCGTGGCGCTGGTCGGCGCGTCCGGCGCCGGCAAGTCGACGCTGATGGACCTGCTGCTGCGCTTCCACGACCCGCAGCGCGGCGCGATCCTGATCGACGGCCAGGACCTGCGCGAGATCCGCCTCGCCGACTACCGCGCGCACACCGCCGTCGTGAGCCAGCAGCCGTTCCTGTTCAACACGACGATCCGCGAGAACATCGCCTACGGCCGACCCGGCGCCACGCCGGCCGAGATCGAGGCCGCGGCGAGGGCCGCCAACATCCACGACTTCCTGCAGGCCCAGCCGCAGGGCTACGACACGCCGGCCGGCGAACGCGGCAGCAACCTGTCCGGCGGGCAGATGCAGCGCATCACGATCGCGCGCGCGATCCTGCGCGACCCGGGCATCCTGTTCCTCGACGAAGCGACCTCCGCACTCGACAGCGAGAACGAGGAACTGGTGCAGAACGCGATCGACCACCTGCGCCAGGGCCGCACCTCGTTCGTCGTCGCGCACCGGCTGTCGACGATCGTCGGCGCCGACCTGATCGTCGTGCTGGACCGCGGCCGGGTCGTCGAGACCGGCACGCACGCGGAACTGCTGGCGAAGCGCGGCGCCTACCAGCGCATGTACGAACTGCAGGCGCTGTGACCCGGCGGCCCGCGCCGCGTCAGGAGTCGAGCGGGCGCAGGTCGACCGGCCGCAACAGCGCCACGACCGTCGCCCGCAGCGCCTCCCCGCGGCCGATCGCGTCGACCTTCTCGCCGGTCTTGCCCTTGACGTTGACGCGGTCGACCGGCAGCCCGAACAACTGGGCGAGGCGCTCGCGGATCGCCTGCCGCTGCGGTGCCAGCTTCGGCTGTTCGGTCTCGACGACGGCGTCCATCGACCAGACGCGCAGGCCGCGCACGCGCGCGCGCCGGACCGCCTCGGCGCAGAAGTCCGTCGAAGCGCGGCCGCGGTTCGCCGGGTCGCGGTCGGGAAACAGCGTGCCGAGGTCGTCGAGCCCGGCGGCGCCGAGCACGGCGTCGCACGCGGCGTGCAGCACGGCGTCGCCGTCGCTGTGGCCGACCGGGCCGACCGGGCAGCCGGGGAACGGCACGCCGCCGACGATGCAGGGCCGGCCGGCTTCGAGCCGGTGCAGGTCGATGCCGAGACCGATGCGCGGGAGGTCGTCCATGGTTCATCCGAGCCCGGCGGCGAGCAGCGCCGCGGCGAACGGCAGGTCCTCGGGCCGGGTGATCTTGAGGTTGTGCTGGGCGCCCGGGACCACGGCCACGGGCGCGCCGAGGTGTTCGGCGAGCGACACGTCGTCGGTGCCGGCGAAGCCCGTCGCCGCGGCGTGCGCGAGCGCCCGGGCGAGCAGGTCGGCGCGCAGCACCTGCGGCGTCTGCGCCTGCCAGAGCCCGGTCCGGTCGACCGTCGCGGCCACCAGCCCGTCGCGCACGGACTTCAGCGTGTCGGCCGCCGGGACCGCCAGCAGCGCAGCGCCCGTGCGCGCGGCGGCGGCGACGCACTCGCGGGCGGCGGCGATCGGGAACAGCGCGCGCGCCGCGTCGTGGACGAGCACGAGCTCCGCGGCGGAGCCGGCCGCGGCGAGGCCGCGCTGCATCGACTGCTGCCGCGTGTCGCCGCCTTCGCAAACGCGCACGTCGCCGAGCCGCAGCAGCGGCTCCAGCAGCGGCGCGAGGTGCCGTTCGCGGTCGTCGCGGTGCACGACGACGACGAGCGGGTTCCCGGCCCGCGGGTCCGCGACCTGCGCCAGGCGTTCGGCCGACCACAGCAGCAGCGGGCGGCCCTGCAGCGGCAGGTAGGCCTTCGGCACCGGGCCGCCGAACCGGGACCCGCGGCCGGCGGCGAGCAGCAGCATGGCGACCTTCACGCCGAGAGACCTTACACTCGCCCGCGTGGCGGTGGTGCGGATTCTCGGCGTCGACCCGGGCACCCAGGTCGTCGGTTACGGCTGCCTCGAGGTGGCCTTCGGCGGCCCGCGGCCCGACCCGCCGGAACGACCGCTGGCGCTGCGCGCGAGCAACACGGTGCGCGGCGGCGGCGGCGGCGACGTCACGCTCGCGGCGATCGGCGTGCTGCGGCTGGGCGGGCGCGCCGCGCCGCTGCCCGAACGCCTCTTGTCGCTGGCGCGGCAGTTCCACGCGCTGCTCGAGCAGTTGCGGCCCGACGAGGTCGCCGTCGAGCTGGCGTTCTACGGCAAGAGCGTGCAGGCCGCGCTGCGCATCGGCGAAGCTCGCGGCGTCCTGCTCGCGGAGTCGGCCCGGCTCGGACTGCCGGTGCACCAGTTCGCCCCGGCGCGCGTGAAGCGCTGCGTGACCGGGGGTGGGGCCGCGGGCAAGCGGGCCGTCGCGGCGATGGTGTTGCAGCTCGTGCGCGGCGCCGGCAGCCGGGCGGCCGACCTGCCTCCGGACGCTACGGACGCCCTGGCCGTGGCCCTGACCCGGGTCGAGCAGCGGCGCTCGCCCCTCTCTCGGCCGGACGAAACCTGAAGACGCTCGACCACGGGCCGGATGCCATCCGCCGTGCTGGGCATTGCTTTCTGCCGGAAGGCTACCTCTAATCTGCCCACCGGTCAGTGAGGCTCCAATCCCTTGTGCCAACCTCGTCGGTTGGAAGTTGCGGCGGTCGGTCGCGATGTCCGTCGGGATCGGCTCGACTGCGCAGTGCAGCGCAGTGGAGGCGAACGTGGCAGCCTCGTCCCGTGGGACCAGCCTGCGCTGGCGGACAGGGAGGTGCCAGATGATCCGTGGCCCGGTGTTGCCGCAGATGCGTGAGACTTTGTGGGCGCTCGTTGCCGGTCATCTCGAGGCGATCGAGACGGGGCTCGTGCTCGTCGGCGAACACCTCGACTGCAACGACGGCCAGTTCGGGGTGATCGACGGGCTCGCGCGCGACGCCAGCGGTGCGCCCGTGCTGCTGCTGCTCGCGATCGACGGCGACTCGCTGTTGACGGCGCGCGCGATCGCGGCGGTGGAGTTCCTCGACCGCATCGGCGACGCGCTCGCCGGCGCGGTGCCCGAGGGCCGCTTCGTCGTGGGTGGTCGCCCGCGCGTGATGGTCGTCGGCAACGACGCCGCGTCCGGGAGCCTCGCGGCGCTGCAGCGGTTCGGCGCGTTGCCGCTCGAGATCTGCCGGCTCGTGCCGTTCCGCATCGGCAACAGCGAACGCTTCGCCGTGCGCTGGCTCGCCGGCGCCGGCGAGCCCCCCGTCTCGGCGAACGACGCGGCGGAGAACGTCCAGACGGCGTTCGCGGTGCCCGAGGCGAGCCGCGGGCACTGGCAGACGCTCGCGCGCCTGTGCGAACGGCTCGACCCCGACGTCCGTGTCGACGGCGATCGTTACACGCGCCGCATCACCTGGCGCGGCTGGTTGCTCGGCCAGGTGGTCGTCGCCGACGGGACCATGCTCGCGATGGGGCCCGACGGCGTGCGCCACAGCCTGCACACGGAGAACGACGTGCGCGCGTTCGGCGACCGGCTCTTGCGCAGCTACGCGGCCTGTGCCGGGCTCGCCCTCGCGGGCACCGCCGCGCCGCCCGCGGCGAGGCCGGGCAGGCAGGAGCCTGCGCCACCGGGCAGCCACTGCCGCAGCCTCTCGACCGGATCCGGCGGCGAGACGCTGCGCACGTCGATCTCCCACGCCTGCCTCACCGCGGACGAGTACCGCGCGCTCGGCGGCGCCGGCCGGCCGGCCGGCGAGGCCGCCGAGGCCGGGGCCGCCATGGAAACAGCGCGGGCTGCCGGGGCCGAAGCTGCTGCGCGGCCGGCCATGCGACCGGACTGACCGAACCGATCTGCGCGCCGGCGCAGGGCGGTTCCCGAGGTGTGTTTGGAACCAGACCTGGACGCCAGTGGAGTCGGACGTGGGTTCCTGCGGCGGTTCTTCCGCTGGGCAGGCGTGCCGGAGGTGTCGTCCCAGCGCGAGGCCACGGTGCTGGCGGTCGCCAGCGGCAAGGGCGGCACGGGCAAGTCGTTCCCCC
>VGXW01000030.1 GCA_016873195.1 Planctomycetota bacterium
CAGCCACCGCAGAGCTTCGAGCCATCTCGTCGCGGCATCGGCGCAGCAGGCAAGGGCGTCACCGCGTTGGGTTGCGGGCGTCAGCCCGCGCTATGGGAGCGGCGGGGGGGGGCTGGGGGCGGCCGGCCGAGGTGCCGGGGTTTCTGCCGGCGCGGTCCCCGCCGCGGCAGCGGGAACTGGAGTTCGCGGAGTAGGGCGGGAGGACGGAAGGAGTCGAGGTGGGCTTGCCGAAGGTGCGAACAGGGACGGAGCTGGGCCGAGGGCGGCAAACCGGGCGGAAGGGCTCAGGAGAACGGGGCGCGCTGCCGCCGCGGACTCGCGCGAGCGGCGCGGGGATCATGACGGCGTGGGTCCGGGGCGGTCCGGGACGCAGCTTGAACTTCCTGGCGCCCGGTGCTCGACGGCAAGGGGGTGCAGCGCTTCGCCCGATGCCACGGGCCGCATTCTCGACGCGTGTTACGGAAGCTGGACGGTGACCGCGTTCGACCAGGACATGTTGCCGGGCACCGGCTCGAAGCACGCGTGCTGCAGCGAGAAGCGCCACCCCGCGATGCTGGCCGGGAGCGGGAAGCCGTACTGCAGGGTCGCCGGCGTCGTCGCGCCGGTGAAGGCGATCGCCGACAGGTCGATGCTCGTGTAGAGCCGGCAGGTGCTCGTGCCGAACTGCGGGTCGCCGGCGTCGTCGCGCCGGTGAAGGCGATCGCCGACAGGTCGATGCTCGTGTAGAGCCGGCAGGTGCTCGTGCCGAACTGCGGGTCGAGCAGCAGCGGCAGGCTCTGCCCGTTGTAGCTCGTCGTGCTGAAGCCGAGCACCATCACACCGAGCACGTTCGGCGCGTGGTTGGTCGACGTCGACAACAGCGAGCCACCGGCCTGCAGCGTACCGGCCACGGAGAGCACCACCTGCCCGTGCACGCCGTTGCAGCCCTGGCCCTGCGGCACCTGAAAGCCGTTCAGCGGCTCGATGCCGCGCACGTCGACGATGCCGACCATGTTGCCGATCAGCGACGTCACACCGGTCGTTGGGTCGACCGAGAAGAGCTGGTCCTGGCCGTTGCTGTCGCCGCCGCCGAGCAGCAGGCGGCCGTCGGGGTGCGAGCACAACGACTGCTGGTAGGCGGGGCCGCCGACGCCGGGGAACGGATCGGTCGCCGCGCCGGTCGCCGGGTCGACGACCATCAGGCCGAGGAACACGTCCCACGCATAGAGCACGCCCTGGTGCAGCGCGAGGCCCTGGATGTCGGAGGTGCCGGTGCTGCCGATCGTCACGACGGAGCCGGTCGTCGTGTCGATGCGCATGAGCAGATCGGCGGCGGCGGCGTCCTTGATGCCGTAGAGCGTCGTGCCCGGACCGACCGACAGACCGCGGATGTCGTGGCTCGTGAAGTACATCTGCGTCGCCGCGCCGGTGCCCGGGTTGATGTGCGTCAGCCACGACGACGTCGCGGTGATGCGCCGCGACGACCAGAAGGTGCCGTTCGCGGCGCGCGCCAGCGAGTTGTGGCTCTGCAAGGTGGTGCCGAGCGGCGTCACGGCGCCGGTGTAGGAATTGACGAGCGCGGTTGCGCCGCCCCAGGCGACAACGAGCAGGTCTTGCGCGGGGGCGGAGACGCCGGCGAGCAGGGCCGCGACGGCGACGAGAGTGCGGGCGGGGTTCATGCCCAGGACAGCGGCAACCGCGGGAAAACCACACACGCGCGTCCGGCGCTGGATCAGCGGACGACGCGCCAGACCAGCCCGTCGCCGCCGTTCGCGTTGCGCGCCGCCTGCGGCTGCAGATCGTGGCCGACGAAGGCTGCGGAAGCGTCCGGCCTCGAGGCGCGGCCGCTCTACTTGCCCTGCGGTTCGGCGGCGAGCCCGACCATGCCGCACTCCTCGTGCCGCGCCAGGATCTTGTAGCCGGTCTTCCGGCTGATCCCGAACCGCCGGCAGAGGTCGACCATCGTCTCGCCGCCCCGCAGGGCGGCCGTCACGAACTTCCGTCGCTCCATCAACACGTCCGTCAGGGTCCATGGCATCCGGCCACCAGACCCTCGGCGCCCTTCGAGGTCACGCTCGAGTGTCACCCATGTGCCCGGACAAGAGTGTCACCCATGTACCCGGGTCGGACCCCGGAGTCCGGGACCTCGTGCCGAGGGCGCCGCCCCCCCGCGCGGAGCCGGTTTCCACGCACGGCCAGCGACCTCGCGAGGTATCAAACCGACGCCGTCCCGCCGCCTCTTCCCCTTGCCCGCCCGGATCCGCCCGATGCCCGCCGCCCTGCACCGCCCCGAGCCCGTCCTTCACCACCACGCGCAACCCGTCGACCGGAACGTTCCGACGGCGCAGGCCACGGCGTGGCTGATCGAGGGGCGTTCGCTGATCGTGACCGATCGCTTCGGGACCGGGCTCGACATCCTCGAAGCGTTGCGCGTGAAGCTGGAGGAACCGGACGAGGACGCGGGCTACGTCAGAAAGCGCGCCTTCCGTGACGCGTTCCAGTCCGCGTCGAAGCGCCTGCTCGCGCCCGTCGTCGGCCGCAAGGTGGCCCTCCCCGACGCGCCGCGTGCGGGCTTCCTCTCCGAGCTGTACCCGGACCACGCTGACTTCGCGCTGCCCGTCGAGGACGCGCAGGTCCTGAGCAGCGCGTGGGAATGGTACGAGCAGGGCGCGCACTTCCCCGTGCTGGGCTATCGCGTGCACCCGTTCTACGGCGCGTACCTTCCGGCCCGCATGGAGCACCTGGAGCTCTTCGGCACGTGGCTCGCGAAGTACAAGGGCGCGCGCGACCGGGCGATCGACGTGGGCACCGGCTGCGGCGTCCTGGCGCTCCAGATGGCCAAGGCGGGCTTCAAGCAGGTCCTCGCCACCGATATCAACCCGAACGCGATCGAGAGCGTGGCGCGGCAGCTGCGTCGGCTCCCGAAAGCGCCCCCGATCGAACTCCATCACGCGGACCTGCTGGGTGCTTTGCGTGGTCCCATCGACCTCATCGTGTCCAACCCGCCGTGGATGAAGGGCGAAGTGGGCCGGACGCTGGACCTGGCGATGTACTTCCAGGACGGCTTCTTCGAACGTTTCTTCGGCCAGGCGCTCCAATGCATAGCGCCTGGCGGCCGCGTAGTGCTCGTGTTCTCGAACATCATCGAGCTCTCGCAGCCCGACGTGCCGCATCCCATCCAGACCGAGCTCGATCGCGGGCGGTTCACGCTGGTGGAGAAGCTCACGCGCAGGGTGAAGCCGCTGCGGCGACGGACGCGGGAGAAGGTGGAGGTCTGGGAGTTGGCGGCGGTTTGACGGCGGGGGCGATCCGGGGTGGTGCGAACCGGCGGGACGGCCGTGACGGCGAGGACGACGGGGATCGCGCTGGTGAGGCCGACGCTGCCGAGGACGTTCGCCTGCGGCTGCCGCCGCGGGTGGTGCCGCATGTCCCCGGCAAGCGCCGTCGCGCCGGCCGCGGCTCTCGTGTTCGGACCTGGTGGCGCGGGTGTTCGCGACCCAGGCGTTGGGGTGCCCGCGGTGCAGGGGCCGCGCAAGGCGCTCGCGGCGTTCCACGATCCGGTGTCGATTCGGCAGGTGCTCGAGGCGCTGGGGCTGCCCTTCGAGGTGTCGGTGCCGAACCCGGCGCGGTCACCGCCGCGGCAGCAGTGACTGGAGTGCGCGCAGTAGGGCGGGAGGACGGAAGGCGTCGAGGTGGGCCTGCCGGAGGTGCGGGCAGGGACGGGGCTGGGCCGGGGGCGGCAAACCGGGCGGAGGGGCGTGGGAAGGCGGGGCGCTGTGGACGCGCGAGACAGGCGCGAGTACGACCCCCGCGTGGGTCCCGGTCGATCCGAGGCTCAGCTCGAACATCCTGTTCCCCCGCGCAGGCTGCGGGGTTGGAGAACATGGCACACGAACAATCGAACGCAGCGGTCACCGCGCTGCGCGGATTGCTCACGGAGTTCCGCCAAAGGCGGATCGTGACACGTTCCGCCGAGCGCGACGGCATGACGCGCCACGCTGGCCCGCTGACCGCGAGCTGGGATGCGCGCTTCCCGGGTTTCCCTGACGAGGACTTCCCCTACACGTCCTTTCGGGGCGAGCATCGCCGCGGGCGGCGCGACGCGTATCTGATCGACATCATCGTGCGGTTGCTGGCGGACCGTGGCAGCGTCGCGACCACGATCGTCAATCCCGCCTGCGTCTTCGGACGGCACGCCTGCCGCCTTGCCGCACGGCTGCCGGAGGCCCGCGTCATCGGAACGGACATCGACCCGCGTTGGGATCGGCTGTACCGGATGTGGCGCTGCGGGCGCCTCCCCGCGAACTACCGCTTCGTGCCGGACGACGTGTTTCGCCCGCGACTTGGCGTGCAACCGACGGCTGTGGTCTTCTTCGGGGCCTGCGGCGCCGTCTCCGACGCAGCCATGGACTATGCGGTCGACGCGGGGGCCGACTACCTGATGTGCCGGACCTGCTGCCACGACAACATCGGAGGAAACCTGGCCGTCACCGCCCGCTCCAACCAGGTGAACAGGTTCTTCCGGTTCAAGAACTGGGCGTACGGCAGGATTCGGAAGGCGCCGAAGTACGCCGGGTTCTACTTCTCGTCCCAGTACGGCCACTCCGCGTATCCGCGGAGCACCGCGGGACGACAGTTCAGTTCCACGGAGGAGTTCCTTGCCGTGGCTCGGGATTCGCCGGACAGCGACATCTGCCGCGCGATCATCGACCTGGACCGGTATCTCTGCCTCGTGGAGCGAGGGTTCCGTGTGGAGTACCAAGGTGAGCTGTTCGTGGCGGAGCGGGGCAGGTGACTCCTCGACCGGCCGGAGCGGAGCGTTGATGTCGCGTATGACCGGGATGTCTGCGCGCCGGTGCGGCGGGTGCTGGTGCGTGCGGTGTCGGGGTGGTACGAGCGGCGCGCGATCTTGCAAGAGGCTGAAACCAGGGCCGGCGAGTGCTGGGGCGCGCGCACGGGTGACCGGAGCGTCGCGCTCGGCTCGTAGCCGTCGGCGCAGCGCAGCTCCAGGCGCGCGTTGGCGACGTGCTGGGTGACGCGCCAGTTGCCCCACCCCAGCGCGTTGCTCACGGCGAGGATGCCGGACAGCGAGTCCTCGTGGGTGCGCAGCATCGGACCCACCAGTCCATCCCGCTCGGGCGAGGCCAGGATGCCGCGGGAGGTGTTCATTGCGCACGTCTCGGCGTCCTCGACGAGCAGTCTGCTGGCCAGACCGACGAGCGCCACCCGCGTCATCTCGTGGACGAAACGTATGCACAGCAAGTTGTGGAAGTCGGCCGTGGTGTAACGAGGTGGACGTTGAACGCCGGAATCGGGCCGTCGTCGTTGCCGTGGACGGGCATGCCGACGAGCGCCGCGACGATCTCGTCCTCGTCGCCGTTCGGAGACCTCAGTACCTGGCAGTCCGCGATCTGCGGCGGCGCGGCCTGCTGGGCGGGCAAGGGCACGGTCGGCTCGGGCCGCTGGCAGTTCACCTCGGCGCGCCGCCGAGCCCGCGCCGGCGGGCCTCCTGCCGCCGCCGCGCCCGGCTCATCGCCCAGCTGCAGATCGGGCACGCCTCGGCGCGGTGCTTCACTGCGGGGCAGTGCGCGCGGCCGAAGTGGACCATCTGCAGGTGCAGCGTGTTCCAGTGCTCGCGTGGGAACGTGCGCACGAGGTCGCGTTCGGTCTGGACCACGGACCGGCCCGACGACAGGCCCCAGCGCCACGCGAGCCGGTGCACGTGCGTGTCGACCGGGAACGCCGGCACGGCGAACGCCTGCGCCATCACGACGCTGGCCGTCTTGTGGCCGACGCCGGGCAGGCGCTCGAGCGCCGCAAGGTCCCGCGGCACGGCACCCCCGTGCTCGGCGACGAGTTGGCGCGACAGCGCCGCGATCGCCTTGGCCTTCTGCGGTGCCAGTCCGCAGCTGCGCACCAGCGAGCGGATCGTCGCCACCGGCAGCTTCGCCATCGAGGCGGGCGTGCGCGCGCGCGCGAACAGGGCCGGCGTCACGCGGTTCACGCGCGTGTCCGTGCACTGCGCCGACAGCAGCACCGCGACCAGCAGCGTGAACGGGTCCGCGTGCGCGAGTGGGATCGCGGGCGCCGGGAAGTGCTGGTCGAGGATCGCCTGGATGCGCTGGGCTCGTTCGGCGCGTCGCATCGCCGCACGATAGGCGCGCACCGGCGCGAGGCCAGCGGCGCCACCGCGCGCCTTGGTGACTTCCCGTCGTGGGCGCGTACCGTCCCCGCATGGACTGTCTGCTGCCTCGGATCGTTCTCGCGGCTTCGCTGTCGATTGCCTGCGGTGCCCTGCGCGCGCAGGCGGGCACCATGGACGGCTACCTCGGCGTGCCGGGCGAACGCGTCGACGAGGCCTTCGGCGGCGGCTTCTCGATGTACGTCGCCGCGTGGCCGCTGCTCGCAGAACACCCGGGCCCGCAGTTCCAGACCGGACTGTTCGGCACGTGGATGCACGCGCTGGCGCCCGACGGCGCGCCCGAGGGCAAGCGCTACTCGGACATCGAGGGCGGACTCGGCTGGTGGCGCGACACGCGGTTCCCGACCGCGACACCGAAGTTCATCATGGGCGGCGTCGCGCTGGACTTCAGCGCGTGGGCCAACGGCCCCGGCGCGGGCAAGGGTCGCGACTGGCAGAAGCCGCAGGGCAAGTACGGCGTCGCCCAGCTCAGCCCGTGGGTGCTGTGGCCGCCCGACGGGCTCAACCTGCGCCAGGGCACCTGCGGCGAGCTGTTCGGCTACGGCTACCTGCCGCTGCCGCTCACCGAGCCGAAGGCGAAAACGGCGGGCGCGGACGTGCCGACCGGCGATCAGTGCTGGACGCTGTTCCTGAGCACCGCGACGTTCCGGGGGCCGGTCGCGTTCTTCACGCCGTTCTTCTTCTCGTGCGTCACGGTGGAACGTCCCGAACTGCGCGGCCTGTTCCTCGACAGTCGGCCCGCGAACCCGAACCGCGCGCTGCAGATGGAGACGCAGTACGTGCCGGCGGCCGTCGCCGCCGATCGCGACGGAACGGCCTACGCGCGCATCGCTCCGACGCGGTTCCCTGTCACCGCCGACGGTGAGTCGATCCTCGTGCACCGCATCACCTCGTACAGGCGCGCGGCCCTGTGGGATCCGGTCGCGCGCTGGTTCGCCGGCGGGCCGGCCGCGAGCGGCCGCATCGACGAGGCGCACGCCGTCCTGCACCGCGTCACGGGCAAGGGCTGGTCGAGCTGGCGGATCCACACGCCTGACGTCGCCAAGGAGGCGCGCGTCGGCATCGACTGGCAGGCCTTCGCCACGCCGTTCGCGCCGGATCCGCACACGTTCGGCTACCGCTGGAACGCGGACGTGGTGGCGCTCGACCGGCGCGAGCAGGGTGGGCTCGCCACGCTGCCCGAGTACTTCGTGCGCGAGGGCGAGGGCAAGAACGCCCGCTGGCGGCCGCGCGCGGCCGACGCGGTGCCGGTGCGCGAGGCGCTCGCGCGGGTGCCGCTCGGCGAGCGCCCGGAGAAGCGCCCCGAACCCTACGTGACGCCGGCCGACGGCTGCTGGGTCGAGCCGGGGCCCGTCGCCGGGCCGTTCGAGGCCCGCCTCGGCGACGGCAGCACCGTGGTCTACCGCTGGTATCGCTTCGCCGACCAGCCGGCGCTGCGGAATGCGGACCTGACTGCCGCGGAACGCGAACGACTGCAGGCGCGCGTCGAGAAGCTGCACCGCAGCTGGACGGCCGACCGCGACTACCTGCCGGCACCGGCGCGCGGGCGCCTCGCCGAACTCGACCCCGCCCTGCTCGTGACGCCGCCCAGGGGCCTCGAGGTCGGTCACGTGCCGATCGTGACCTGGCAGGGGCTGCGCTGACGCGGCGCGGCGAGGTGAAGCGCCGCTACTTCGCGGCCTCCGCATAGAGCCGTTCCACCACGGGCCGCACGCGTTCGGTCCAGTAGCGGTAGCCGGGGGCGTCGAGGTGCAGCTGGTCGGCGACGAACCACTTCGGGTCGGGCTGTCCTTCCGCAGTCACCATGCCCGCGGCCGTGTCGACGAAGCGGAGGCTCGGATCCTGCGCGCAGCGCGCGGCGATGAGGACGTTGGCCTCCTGCACGATCGCGAGGTGCTGCGCGCGGCTCGGCGTCGGCGTCACGGCGATGTAGACGAGCGGCGCGTCGCAACCGAGTTCGCGCAGGCGCGCCACCAGGTCGTGAAAGCGCGCCGCGACCCAGGCGGCCGGCCGCGGTTTGTCGCCGGCAACGTCGTTGCTGCCCGCGAAGACGACGACGACGGACGGGTCGTGCCGTGCGACCAGGGCATCGAGCCAGTAGATGCAGTCGAACAGGCGGGAACCGCCGAAGCCGCGGTTCAGCACGGGCATCGGCGCCATGTCGCGCGCGAGGGTCTTCCAGAGCAGGATGCTGGAGCTGCCGACGAACACCACCGGCCGCGCTGCCTCTGCCGGCGCCGCGTCGAACGTCGCGATCGCCTCGCGCCAGCGCAGGGGATCCTCGCCGTCGGGGATCGGCGGCCGTGTGCGCGCGGCGATCGCGCCCCGCATGGCGCGGCCGAGGGAATCGCCGATGCGCAGGTAGCTCTCGCCGTTGCCGAACCAGTGGTGGCCGTGGGTGCGGTTGGGCGAGGCCTCGGCCGGCCGCAGGAAGCGCCGCGTCGCCACGAACCGCGTGTTGGCCACGACCGCCGGCGCCGCGCAGCCGAGCCGCTGCGCTGCGCGGAACGGTTCGCCGTCCCAGTTGCCGGTCTCGCCGACGACGAGCGGCAGCTCCGGGTCGCCGAATTCCCGGCGCAGATCGCCGATCAGGTGCGCGAGGTTCTGCGCGTAGTCGCGGGTCGCCGCCGCGTCGCAGGCGTCGTTCCAGCCCTGGAACCAGATCACGCCGTCGAGTCGGGCACGGTGCCCGGCGAGCCCTGGATGGTCGGTGGCCACGGCGGCGACCGCTTCGTGGTACTCGGCGAGCATGCGCGTGTAGCACGGGCCGACCTCGCCCCCGGCACTCGGCGGGCGGAAGTCCACCGCCAGGCTCTTGCCGCCCCACGCGGTCTTGACCAGCAGCACCGGCTCGGCGAAGTGATCGCCGAGCACGCGGCCGATGCCGAGTTCCGGGCCGAAGTGGTGTCGCCCTTCGTAGACCGCGAAACCGACCGACAGCGGCCCTGCCTTGCGGGGACCACGTTCCGGGCGGTAGGTCACGAACACGTCGTCGCGCACCGTCCACGCACCGCCCGCAGCGCGCAGCCCCGGCCATGCGGCGGCGTTCGCGGGCTCGCGCAGGAAGACAGCCAGCGTGCCGCGCCCGCCGTTGTAGTCGCGTTCGTCGTCGAGATCGACGACGCCCTGGCCCTCCATGTTGGACTGGCCCGCGAGCAGGAAGACGCGCAGCGTCGGTGCGGATTGCGCGGGGAGCGGTCGCCCGAGGGCAGCGACCAGCAGGAGCAGCGTGGTGGCGGTTCGCATGCGGGGATCCGAGGTGGCGGGCGCGGCGCACTGTAGGGTGAACGGGGCCGGCTCGGGAGCGAACTGATGTCTTGGATGGTGATGGGGCATGTCGCCCAGGGGCAACAGGCGACCACGCGGCCGTGCACCACTTTCGACATCAGTTCCGCGTGGGAGGTGACCCAGGGACCTCGGCAGCGACGGTCCTCGGCGCGGCGTCGCTCCGCTGCCCGTGGCCAAGGTCGCAGACGCCCTGTTCCCCCGCCCTCTGCGCTCACTTTCCCCTTGCTCCGTCGGCCGCCCGGCGCAGGCTGTCCGGCCGCCCCTCGATGAACTGGTTCCTGGAACTGCTGCGCGGCGAATCCGCCGCGCACTCCGTGCTCGCGCTCGCCATCGTGATCGCCAGCGGCCTCGCGCTGGGCCATCTGCGCGTCCGCGGCATCGGCCTCGGCGTCGCCGGCGTGCTGTTCACGGGCCTGCTGGCCGCGCACTGGGGACTGCACGTGCACGAGGGCACGCTCGAGTTCGTGCGCGAGTTCGGCCTGATCCTGTTCGTCTACACGATCGGCATGCAGGTCGGGCCGAGCTTCATGGCCTCCTTCCGCAAGGAGGGCCTGCGGCTCAACCTGCTCGCCGGCGCGGTCGTGCTCGGCGGCGTCGCCATGGCGGCGGCGATCTGGTACTTCGCGAAGCTGCCCGTCGCGGTCGCCGTCGGCCTGCTGTCGGGCGGGGTCACCAATACGCCCGGGCTCGGCGCCGCGCAGCAGGCGCTCAAGGAGGTCGTGCCCGGCGCGGCCGAGGCCGGCCAGTACGCGGGCATGGCCTACGCCGCCGCCTACCCGTTCGGCATCCTCGGCGTGATCGGCACGATGCTGCTGTTGCGCGGCCTGTTCGGCATCCGGCTCGCCGACGAGACCGCCGCCTACGAGAAGGCGCAGGCCGCCGGCGAGCCGCCGCAGAACTTCAACTTCCAGGTCGCGAACCCGAGCCTCGTGGGCCGCACGCTCACGGACCTCGCCGGCCTCGTGCGGGCCGAGTTCGTCGTGTCGCGCCTGATGCGCGGCGACAGCGTGACCGTGCCCGAGGGCGCCGAGCAGCTGCAGGCGGGCGACCTGCTGCACGTCGTCTGCACGCGGTCCGACGCCGAGAAGCTCGCGATCGTGCTCGGCAGCCACAGCGCGGTCGACGTGCGCAAGCAGTCCGGCGAGATCGTGGCGCGCAACGTCACGATCACGCGCCGCAGCGCGGCGGGCCACACGATCCGCGAACTCGACATCCTGGCCCGCCACGGCGCGGCGATCACGCGCGTGCAGCGCGCCGGCATCGAGCTCGTCGCGCACGCGAGCATGGTGCTGCACTTCGGCGACCGCGTGATGGTCGTCGGCGACGCGGACGCGGTGCGCAGCGTCGCGGCGGAACTCGGTGACTCGATGAAGGTGCTGCTCGAGCCCGACGTGCTGCCGATGTTCTTCGGCGTGATCCTCGGCGTGATCCTCGGCAGCTTGCCGATCGGCCTGCCGGGCGTCGCCGCGCCGCTGAAGATCGGCCTCGCCGGCGGCCCGCTGCTCGTCGCGCTCGTGCTGAGTTCGGTGCGCAAGGTCGGGCCGCTCGTGTTCTACCTGCCGCAGAGCGCCAACCTCGCGCTGCGCGAGGTCGGCATCGCGCTGTTCCTCGCCTGCGTGGGGCTGAAGGCCGGCGAGCGCTTCGTGCCGACGCTGACGTCGGGCGACGGGCTCGTCTGGATGGGGCTCGCGGCGCTGATCACCGTGCTGCCGCTGTTCGCGGTGGGCCTGTTCGCGCGGCTCGCGCTGAAGATGAACTACCTGCCGCTGTGCGGACTGCTGGCCGGCAGCATGACGGACCCGCCGGCGCTGTCGTTCGCCAACCAGACGACCGGGTCGGACGCGCCGTCGGTCACCTACGCGAGCGTCTACGCGCTGACGATGTTCCTGCGCATCCTGACGGCGCAGCTGTTCGTGCTGCTGCTGGCGTAGGCGCCGGCGAGCGCGACCTCGCCGGACGGCTCCGCCCGTGACCGCTTCGCTGCTGGCCCGGCAGCTTCGCGAACGGGCAGCCCGCCAACCGGCCACCCGGGTGCCTCGCACAGCGGCCCTTGGACCTGCCGCGCTTCGCCGCTGGAATGGGGTCCGAAGGGCGGTGCTCGCCTTCGTTCCCCGCAACCCTCGGACCCTCGGCCTTCGCTGCCTTGGTTGGGCCCGGGCGGCGCGGGGCCGAGGACGGCCGTTCCTCCCACCTAGAGCCATGTCAGGACCCTTTCAGCACGCGTTGGTGATCACCGGCGGCGCGAGCGGCATCGGCGGAGCCTGCGTCCGCGAGGCGCTCGACAGAGGCTGGCTCGTGGCCTCGTGCGACGTGCTGCCGATGGACCGGGTCCCCGCGAGGCTCCTGCACGACCACGCGATCCACGTCCAGGCCGATGTCCGCGACGCCCAATCCGTGCGGACGTTCCGCGACCACGCCATCCAGTCCTTCCGCGACCACAACCTGGGCAGCGTGCCGACGCTGGGCGTCGTCGCCTGCGCCGGGATCAGCCGGCGCGGCGATCCCGAGCAGGTCCGGCTGATGAAGGACGTCAACGAGGGCGGCACGCTGAACCTGCTGTGGGCGTTCGCCAACGACCTCGGCGAGAGGGGCCTCTTCGCGGGCCTCAGTTCCATCGTCGCCGCGGAGGGGATCGCGGTGAAGGGCGACGAGGAATACAAGGCGACCAAGGCGGAGGCGACGCGCATCGCCGTCGAGGAGGCTCGCGAGACGTTCGGCGTGCGCGGGTTCGCAGTCGCACCGGGCGCCATCGACACGCCCATGACGCGCAACGAGTCGATCTTCGCGATGCTGCTGCTCGGCGCCGCGCGGGTCTTCGGCAGCGCCGGCCATCGACTGCACAAAGAGGTCGCGCGGCTGGCGGGAGTCGCCCCCGGCTCGCCCCCGGCCACCGTGCTCGAAGGGCTGCTGGGGCCGGACCTCGCCGGCGCGGCGGACTTCAAGAACCTGCGCAAGCGTCTGAAGGCGGACCCGGGCCTCGAGCAGATCGGCAAGTCCTACCTGCTCTACGCCAATCCGCGGGGCGAAGACGGCAAGGTCCGTCCGCGCGCCGAACTGATCGCCCGCGCCGCCGACGTGCTGGCGCACCTCGACGTCGTCATCGGCCCCGAGCCGGTGGCCCGGGCGATGCTCGACCAGCTCGCCAGCGGCGCGGTGCCGCCCGGCGGCCTGCTGAAGGTCTACAGCCGCAGCGGCGAGGATCGGATCAAGGAACTGCTCGGGTCGCTGGCCGGGTGACCGGGCGGGTCGGCCTCGTGTCCGGAGTGTTCACCCGCTGACGCAGGCCACCGGCAACGCGACCAGACACGCGACACCGCTGCCAGGTCCCGATCGGGAGTTGACCGAAGGAGCGCGAGCCAACCGGTTGCTGCACGTGGTAGAACACGCGTCTGCAGGCGGGCTCGGCAACCACCGACCCTGCCTCGCACCGCTCGCCGTGACCCGGTCCATCCCATCCTTGGTGCATCCGCGCATGCTGCTCTGGGCACGGGAGTCGCTCGGCCTGAGTGTCGCCGCCTCAGCCGAGAGAATGGGCATCTCCGTCGCCAGACTCTCTGGATGGGAACGGGATCCACCAACCGAGCGTCCGACCCTGGCTCAACTGCGCAGGCTGGCCGACCTGTACGGGCGCCCGCTTGCCGCGTTCTACCTGCCGGCTCCGCCCCAGGATCCTCTGCTCGTCCGTGATTTCCGGCGGCTGTCGGGGTCGCCACGACTGCCGTCCGTCGAACTGACGATGGAACTGCGGCGTGCCGCGGCGCGCCGCGACATCGCGATCGAACTTGCCGAGGAGCTTGCCGAGGTCCTGCCGGCGTTCGACGTGGGCGTGAGCAGGCCCTCGTCGGCAGAGGCTGCCGCCCGCCAGGCGCGAAACCGCCTCGGCGTGGACGCGCCAGGTCAGCGCGGCCCGCGGGATGCGTACGCAGCGCTGCGGAACTGGCGGCGCTTCGTCGAAGCCCGGGGGGCCCTGGTCTTTCAACTCAGCGGTGTGCCGGTCACCGAAACGCGCGGCTTCTCGTCGTTCCACGAGCCGCTGCCGATCATCGCGATCAACAGCGCCGACGCACCGGTGGCCCGCATCTTCACTCTGGCCCACGAACTGGGGCACCTCGTGCGCCGCAAGGGGGCCGTTTGTGACCTCACCGAGCCGTCCGCCGAGGAATCCTGGTGCAATCTGTTCGCGGGGGAGTTGCTGGTCCCCGCTGCGGCTCTCGAGACCATCGTGCGGCCACTCCACTACCGCACCGAGTGGCCGGACCACGAACTGAAACGGATCTCCCGCCGCTTCTGGGTCAGCACCGAAGTCGTGCTGCGTCGTCTCGTGGCGATCGGCTGCGCCGCGCCCGGCTTCTACGAGCGCTGGCGATCGAGACGGGCTGCGACGACCATGGCGCCCGCAGGCGGGCCGGTGCCGGTTCCCAATCGCGTCCTGTCGACGGCCGGGTCGACCTTCGTCGGCCTCGTGTTGTCGGCCTTCCATGCGGACCGGATCAGCGCCAGCACGCTCGCCGGCTACCTGGGTGTCAAGTTGAAGCACCTCGGAGCGCTCGAACGGTTGGTCATCGCGGAGGCCGGCTGATTGGATGCCACCGTCTTCTGCTTCGACACCAGCGCACTGATCCACGCGGCGGCGCGCGCCTACCCGATCGAGGTGTTCCCGTCCTTCTGGGATCGTTTCGCCGCGCTGATCGACGACGCACGTGTGATCGCGGTCGACGAGGTGTTGCGGGAGATCGCCCGGAAGGACGACGAACTGCATGCCTGGTGCAGGTTGCACCGGAACCTCTTCACGCCGATCACGGAGGAGATCCAGGTGGCCGCAGCGGAGGTCATCGCCGCGGTTCCGTCCCTGGTCGATCTGAACAAGGGGCGGGGCCAGGCCGACCCGTTCGTCGTCGCGCTGGCGCGCGTCCGTGCTGCCACCGTCGTGACCCAGGAACCGTCGAAGCCGACGTCCCCCAGGATCCCCGATGCCTGCAGGCAGTTCGGTGTGCCCTGCATCAGCTTGCTCGACTTCATCCGGCGCCTGCGGTGGAAGTTCTGATCCTCGCGAAGCGGCGCCGGTTCCTCACCGGTCGTGTCGTTCCTCGCGCTGCTGCGCCGCTGGTCCGCGGTCTGTTGCCGAATAGACTCGGCACACCCGCGCCGCCCGGCGCGCGCCACCGACGAAGCCCATGGACCACCGCAAGCACCCGAAGTCGCCGCCCGAGCAACCCGCGACAACCGTGAATCCGAAGAACCTCGCCGCATCCGTCGCGACCGCGGTCCTCGGCGTCGACACGCTGTTCGGCGGCGACGTCGCCAACCCTTCCGGCACAGGGCGCTTCATCGCCGACTCGTGGTTCTCGGACGAGCCGCTGCCGCTCGCCTACACGCACCCGGCGGCCGCACGGCTGCGCGAGAGCGGCGGCGTCACGGCCAAGCAGCCCGACCGCGCGGCGATCGACGCCTACCTCGCCGCGGTCGGCGTGCGCGCGGCGATCGACGCGACGGCGGGCCTCGCCAAGGACCTCGGCGGCGCGCGCGGCGGCTACCTCGCGGGCCTCGCGGACTCCTGCCACGTGATGTGGGACCTCGCGATGGAACTGCTCGGCAAGGGTCCGGCCGTGCCCTACGAACGCTGCGTGCTCGCGGCGGCCGGCGCGCCGCCGTCGCCGTCCGATCCGGCGCACAAGCGCGAGCGCGTGCAGGAGCTGCTGGCGAAGGCGGGCCATCCGTCGGCCGACGGCGAGTCCCTGCTCGCGGCGGTCGACGCGTGGCGCCGGCAGCGGCTCGTGCCGATGGCCGCGGTGAAGGCGCTCGGGGCGGCGTTCATCGCCGAGTTCGACGCGCTGTGCGTGCACCACCTGCTGCCGCACCTGCCGGCCGAGCTGCGGCGCGTGCCGCGCGCGAACATCGCCTTCCTGCCGATCCAGGACGCGTGGTTCTCGGGCTCGATGAACTACCTCGGCCGCGCGCGGCGTCCCGGCGGCGAGCCCGAGTACGAAGCGAGCTACGAGATCAACGCGTCGCTGCAGATCTCGGTGCCGGAGTTCATGCAGCTCGTGAGCCACGAGGTCGTGCCCGGCCACGTGACGACGTTCGCGTTCCTGCAGAACCTGTGGTGGCGCAAGCTGGTCGGCTTCGAGGCCTCGGTGCCGACGATGAACACGCGCGCGGCGGCGCTCTACGAGGGCATCGCCAACAACGCGATCCTGATCGCGCACGGCGTCGCCGAGGTCGACGCGCTGCCGGACCCGGACCTGCAGATCGGCGTGCTGCTGGCGCTGCTGCAGGACGATGCGAAGAACCAGGCGTCGTGGGCGACGTGGGCCGAACGGCGCGAGCGCGCCGAGGTCGCGGGGATCCTGCGGCGCGAGTTCCTGGTGTCGGCGGAGCGCGCCGACAAACTGTCGGGCGCGTGGGGCCGGCACCCGCTGCTCGGCCGGATGTACCTGCCGTGCTACCGCGCGGGCACCGAGAAGGTGGCGGAGCTGCGGCGGCGGCACGAGCCGGGGCGCGTGCTGCCGGTGTTGTACGGGGCGGCGGGGCTCGTCGACGTGGTGACGATCGACGCGGTGCTGGCGGCGCGCTGAAGCCCGGACGGCCGTGCCGCCGCACCTGGCCCTCGCCTACACTGCCGGCGGAATCCGCGCCCGCCATGCCGCGCCTGTCGCCCGCTCCCCCGCGCCTGCCGTTCACCGCGTTCGCCGCGCTCGCCGCGTTCGCCGCGCTCACCGCCGTCTGCCCCGCGCAGTTCGTGAACCGCGCCGTCTGGCTCGGCGACGACACCGAGTCCGTGCGCCGCGACTTCCGCCAGGGCACCGAGTACTTCCTCGACCGCTTCGCCTACGTCGTGGCGCCGCCGTGGTGGGACCCGCGGCTCGAGCGCTTCGCCGACCGCTTCGACTACCGGTTCGGCTCGACGAGCACGACGCAGTTCACGATCGAGGGCGCGCTCGACCTCGGGCGCGAACTCGGCGACGGCTTCGGCTTCCGCTACCACTTCCTGCAGGGCGAGCACCGCGACGCGCGCTTCCTGCGCCACGCGATCGACCTCGAGTACGCGCTCGCCGCCGAGACCGCCGTGTTCGCGCAGATCGAACCGTTCGCCGACAAGAGCCAGATCGACGTGTCGCTCGGCGCGTGGTTCCTGCGCCGCGGCGACTCGGCGCTGCGCGTGATGCTGACCGCCGTCGACTGGTCGAACGACAAGAGCCGCACCGCCGACTACGGCCAGGATCCCTACGGCGTGCAGCTCGCCGGCGCGTTCGGCGATCCCGGCGCGCTGCGGATCGCCTTCGACCTCGCGGGCCAGCTGCCGTTCTCGGTGCGCCGGCGCGGCGACGGCGGACGCTTCGCCATGCAGCGCTGGATCGGCTCGGTGCAGGCGCAGTGGTGCGTCGACCGGGACGACCGCGTGCTGGCGGCGGTCGAGTCGGAGTGGACCGACAAGGAACTGCGCGCCGGGCCCGGCGGCGCCGACGAGGACTTCGACCGCACGTTCCACCAGGTGCTTCTCGAGTGGTGGCGCGACGGCGGGAGCCCGTGGTCGGCGGGTCTGCTGCACACCTTCCACGACGAGGACGGTGTGCGGCCCGCGGACCCGGCTCAAGACCTGCGCACGCGGCGGCGCGAGTGGTTCGCGATCGGCCGCCTGCACGTGCCGGCGCGCGGGAAGCTGTCGTTCGAGCCGCAGGTCTTCGCGGGCTGGGTGCAGGACCGCTACCGCGACGGCAGCGAGGACCGGGACCGCGAACGCTTCGAGGGCAAGGTCGCGTGGAACGCGCGCTGGGACTTCTCGCCGCGCGCGTGGCTCGTGCTGGTCGTCACGACGCAACTCGACGAGCTGGCGTTCGGCGGCGGCGGGGCGCAGTTCGTGGCGCGGTTCTGAAGCCGCTCTGTGGCGCGTCGCCTGCCAGCGGCCCGGATCGACCGCCGCTCACGGCAACATCGACAGCAGCGTGTTCGCCGGCACGACGCACGGCTCCGTCCGCGCGAACGGATCGGCGGCCACGAACGGCAGCGTGTGGACGGTCTGGAACGCGTGTTTCGCCTTTGTCTGCGCCTGGAACCAGCCGAGCGCGGGGGAGAGGCTCGTCTCATCGTGCTTGCACTCGACCAGGAACCACGGCTGCCCGTCGCGCACGACGCAGAAGTCGACCTCGCGGCCGGTCTTGTCGCGCAGGTAGCGCAGCTCGAACCGGCCGAAGCCGAGGTCCTGCCACGTCTCGACGGCCTTGCGCAGGTGGCAGGCCAGGAAGGTCTCGGCGCGCGCGCCCACGTCCGCCAGCCCCGACCAGTCGGTGAGGTACCACTTCGGTTCCTTGCGCAGCGACTTGGCGACGTTGCGGAACCAGGGCCGGACGAGGAACCCGTGGTGCAGGTGGGTCAGCAGTCCCACCCAGCGGCGCGCGGTGTCGACGGTGACGTTCACCGTGTTCGCCAGGTCGCTGTAGGAGAGGCTCCTGCCGGAGCGCTCGCGCAGCAGCGACTCGAGGACCTCGAGCTGACCGATCTCCTGGACGCGCGAGAGATCGCGCACGTCCTCGCGCACCAGCTGCTGGCGCCGCAGTTCCCGCCAACGGGTGCCGAACCGTGCATCGCGCAGGAAGGGCTCGGGGAAGCCGCCTCGCTCCCAGAGCTGCCGGAAGCGCGGCTCGGGCAGTTCCTGCGGCGGGTGCAGCGGCGACGCCGGCGGAGCCTGGCGCAGCAGTTCCCCGACCGAGAACGGGTTCATCCGGTAGAGGAAGTAGCGGCCCATCAGGCTGTCGCCCCCGCGGCGGAAGACGTCGAGTCGGGCGCTGCCGGTGACGGCGATGCGGGCGGCCGAGCCGAAGCCGTCGAAGAAGCCCTTCAGGAACCGCTTCCACTTGCCGTGCTTGTGCAGTTCGTCGAGGACCACGAGCGGCCGCTCGGCCCGCAGTTGCTCCAGTCCGAGCGCTGCAGCCACCGCCTTCGGGCCGCGCAGGATCAGCTTCCGGTCGTCCTGGTCGTCCCAGTTCAGGTAGCGCGCTTGCTGGTCGAGCGACTTGCAGACGGTCGTCTTTTTGACCTGTCGGGGGCCGGCGAGCAACACCATCTGGCGGTAGTCGGTGAAGTGCTGGCGGAGGACCGCCGTGTAGAGGCGTGGCTCGGTGGCTTCGCGGACCATTTTCGACGGTATCGTAAAACGGTCCGGACCAATTTACGACGTCGTCGAAAACGGTCCTGGCTCGGGGGCCGCTGGCGGAGCCTGCCGGACCCGGTGCCGGGGGCCGCCGGACCCCCTCACGTCGCGTCCGCCGCCACCTTCAGCACCAACGCACCCTGCACCGGCCCGTGCGCCAGTTCGCGCAGCGCGCGATTCGCCTCGCGCAGCGGCAGGCACGTCACGCGCGGCCGCAGCCCGATCGCCGCGGCGAGTTCGAGGCAGGCGCGCACGTCGGCCCGCGTCACGTTGGCCACCGTCTTGACCTCCTTCTCGAGCCACAGGTGGCGCGGATAGTCCAGGCGCAGCAGTTCGTCGCGGTCGCGGTCCTCCTTGCGGATCGCGTTGATCACGAGCCGACCACCCGGGCGCAGGTTGCCGAGCGCCTCGACCACGGGCCGCCACGCCGGCGTCGTGTCGACGATCGCCGCGAGCGGGAACGGCGACCGTTCGCCGGTGTCGCCCGTCCAGTGCGCGCCGAGCGAACGCGCGAACTCGCGCTGGCCGGGATCGCGCGCGAACACCGCGATCTCGCTGTGCGGGTAGCGGTGCTTCGCCATCGCCAGCACGAGATGGCCCGAGGCGCCGAAGCCGGTGAGTCCGAGCGGGTCGCCGTCGCGCAGCCGGCACAGGTCGAGCGCGCGGTGGCCGACCGCGCCCGCGCAGAGCAACGGCGCGGCCTCGCAGTCGCCGAGTCCGGGCGGCAGCGGGCACGCGGTCGCTTCGGGCACGGTCATGAACTCCGCGTAGCCGCCGTTCCGGTCGCGGCCGGTGGCGACGAACTGCGGGCTCAGGTTCTCGTCCACTTCGCCGGTCGATTGCCAGAGCCAACCCACGCCGCCGCCCTCGCCGGGGCGCAGCCGCGTGGCCCCGGGCCCGGCCGCGACCACGCGGCCGACCACCTGGTGGCCGAGCACGATCGGCAGGCGGGGGGGCGGCAGCCGGCCCTCGACCTCGTCGAGCTCCGTGTGGCAGACGCCGCACGCGAGCACGGCCAGCAGCACCTCGCCGGGGCCGGGCACCGGGTCGGGCAGTTCGGTCCACAGCAGGGGATCGCCGGGTTCGCGCAGGGACCGGATTCCGGCGAGGCACATCGCTCGCATCGCACACCTCGCGGGCGGCGATTCTACGCGCGGCCGTCAGGCCTCGCCGCCGCCGGCTTCGCCGCCTGCCTTGTCGCCGCGCGGCCGCTTGCGCCGCGCGGCTTCGCGCAGCGCGAGGCGCGCGCGCACGGCCACCGACGGTTCGCGGTAGAGCCGTTCGACCACGCTCTGCGGCGCGCCGAGCGTCTGCACGAGCAGGTCCGCGAGCACCGAGGCCGGCGTGTCGTCGGGCAGCGGCAGCGGCTGGTTCAGCCGCGCCGCGGTCGCCCCGCGCAGTTCGTTCGCCAGTTGCGCCGCTTCGGCGTCGGCCGCCGCGATCTCGGCGAACGGCGCCACCTGGACCTTGCGGTAGAGGCGGTCGCTCGGCACCTCGGCGAGGTGCACGCGGCAGAGGCCGAGAACCCAGATGTGGAAGCGCCCGTCGGGCAGCTTCTCGTGGCGCAGGATCTCGCCCAAGCCGGCGACCGGCAGCACCGCCGGCGCGTGCTCCGGGCTCTCCTTCTCGCCGCGCAGCACCGTGCCGATCACGAGCCGGCCCGGGCCGTCGAGCAGGTCCGCGACCATCTGCCGGTAGCGCGGCTCGAAGATGTGCAGCGGCAGCACCTGGTGCGGGAACAGGAACAGTCCCGGCAGCGGGAACAGCGGCACAGGGGATCGCGGCAGGTTCACGGGCGTCTGTGGGCCAGCGTAGCGCGGCGCACAAGGTGGCGCTCGGGGGGCGGCCGGGCCCCGGTGCCTGGCTACGGTTCGGTGAGTCCGGCCCGCCGCAAGCGGTCGGCGACCGCCTCCCAGGCAGCGCCCGCCGGCAGTCGCTCCACGTAGGCCGAAGTGCAGCCCGCGTCGTCGAGCGCGTGCAGCGCCGCGTAGAGCTCGCGCGCGCAGCCGGCCGGATCGCGCGGCAGCCGGCGCACGCAGCTGCCGACCGCACCGCGCACGTCGAACGCGAGCAGGCCCGTGCGCACGCCGGCTGCGAGGTCGTCGCGCAGCGACTGGCGGACCGCGGCGCGCTCGGCCGGCCCGAACGCTCGCAGCCGCGCGCGCGGCGCGTAGTGCCGTTCCCCCTGGCCCGGCGACGGGCGCGGCGCGTCGCCGGGCCGCGCGTCGGCGACGCGCAGCGGGGCGCCGATCGCGGACTCGAGCGCATCGCGGCCCACGCCGCCGAGGCGCAGCAGTTGCGGTTCCGGCCGCGACAGGTCGAGCACCGTCGACTCGATGCCGACCTGCGTGGGGCCGCCGTCGAGCACGAGGTCGACGCGGTCGCCGATCTGCTGCACGACGTGCGCGGCCGTGGTCGGCGACACGCGCGTGTAGGCGTTCGCGCTCGGCGCGGCGACCGGCACGCCGGCCGCGGCGATCAGCGCCTGCGCCACCGGGTGCGCCGGCACGCGCACGCCGACGGTGTCGAGACCCGCCGTGACCTCGTCGGGGATCGCCGGCACGCGCGGCAGCACGAGCGTCAGCGGGCCGGGCCAGAACCTCGCCGCGAGTTCGCGCGCGAGCGGCGGCAGCTCGCGCGCCACGCGATCGAGCCAGTCCGCCGCCGCGAGGTGCACGATCAGCGGGTTGAACGACGGCCGCCCCTTCGCCGTGTAGATGCGCAGCACCGCCTCGGCGTCGAGCGCGTTGGCGCCGAGGCCGTAGACGGTCTCGGTCGGGAAGGCGACGAGCCGGCCCTGCCGCAGCAGGTCGGCGCCGGCGGCGATCGCCGCGGCGAACGCTTCGGGCTGCGCCGGATCGGCGGGCAGCACGCGCGGCTTCGATCTCTGGGACATCGGGGGGGCGAAGACTGTAGCGGCTCAGGCCCGCCGTGCCCGCAGCCGCCGCCACCGCCGCAGCCGGCCGGGGACCTGCGCGCGAGCGCCGCCGTCGGGCAGACGGCCGCGCACGCGGGACCCGACTTCGCGAGCGCCTTGCCCAGCGGCTCGCCGAACGGCACCGCGACCTGCATGTCGAAGCCGCGGCCCTGGAAGTTGATGCCGAGCGCCTCGCCGGCGCGCGCGGCGGCCTGCAGGCAGAGGCCGCAGCGGATGCACTTGCCGGGCTCGAACAGGATCTCGGGGTGCGACAGGTCGCGGATCAGCTCGGGCCGCCCGGCCGGGATCAACGACACGTCGACGCCGTAGGCCTCGCAGGCCTGCCGCAGCACGCAGGTCGGCGCGGCGCGGCAGTCGCAGTGCAGGCAGCGCTGGGCCTCGGCGCGCGCCTCCGCGGGCGACAAGCCGGCGGCGGCGTCGGCGAGCGGAACCTGCGGGCCGGCCGGAGCGTCGCCCTGCAGCGTGCGCAGTTCCTCGGGCGTCATCTTGCCCAGGCGCACGGCCCAGGGGCGGTAGGGCGGCAGCGGTGCGGGAGCGGGCCCGTCTGCGGCCGGCGCTGCGTCGCGGTGCGCGGCGACGAAGCGCAGCAGCCGGTCGATCGCGACGCCCTCGTCGATGCGGCCGCGGCGGCAGGCCTTCTGCGCGCGGCGCACGGCGTCGGGCGCGAGGTGGTCGAGGTCGAAGCCCGCCGCGGTCGCGGCGGCGGCCGCACCGCGCAGGTCGCCGTCGCCGACCATCCGGATGATGCGCGGCAGGTCGGCGTGGCGGTCGTCGGCGAGCTGGCACGGCGCGACGCAGTCGCCGGCGTGGTCGGTCAGCAGCAGCAGCAGCGAGTTGCGCCGGGCGGCCCGCACCGCTTCGGCCTCGCACTCGACCTGCATGCCCTCGCGCACGGTGGTGGCGCAGGAGGGCGTGAATCCCTTGCCGCCGTCGATGCGCACGACGCAGACCATGCACGAGGTCGCGCAGTCGAAGCCGGGCCGGTGGCACAGCGAGGGCACGTAGAGGCCGAGCGAACGCGCCGCCTCGAGCACCGTGGTGCCTTCGGGCACGGTGACCGGCTGGCCGTCGATGCGCAAGGTGATCATGCCTTGCGCACCTCGATCGCGTGCACGGGGCAGACGGTGACGCAGACGCCGCAGCGGTTGCAGCGGACCGGGTCGATCGTGTGCCGTTCGTAGGGCGTCACCGGGATCGCCTCGCTGGCGCAGTGCTGCGCGCAGACGGTGCAGCCGATGCACGACTCGGTGACGGTGTAGACGATCAGCGCAGCACAGCGGCCGGCCGGGCACTCGCCGCGCAGGTGCGCCTCGTACTCGGCGCGGAACCAGCGCAGCGTCGACAGCACCGGGTTGGGGGCCGACTTGCCGAGACCGCAGAGGCTCGTGGCCTGGATCTGCGGCGCCAGGTCCTCGATCAGCTTCAAGTCGCTCGCGCGGCCCTGGCCGGTGCGAACGCGGTCGAGGATCTCGAGCAGGCGTTTGGTGCCGATGCGGCACGGCGCGCAGCGGCCGCACGACTGGTTCTGCGTGAACTGCAGGAAGTAGCGCGCGACGTCGACCATGCAGTCGGTGTCGTCGAGCACGACGAAGCCGCCGGAGCCCATCATCGCGCCGACCGCGAGCAGCGACTCGTAGTCGACCGGCGTGTCGGCGAGTTCGGCGGGCACGCAGCCGCCCGACGGGCCGCCGATCTGCACGGCCTTGAGCTTGCGGCCCGGTGCGACGCCGCCGCCGAGTTCCTCGACGATGGTGCGGATCGTCGTGCCCATCGGCACCTCGACGAGCCCGCCGCGCTGCACCTTGCCGGCGAGCGCGAAGACCTTGGTGCCCTTCGAACGTCCGGTGCCGAACGCGGCGAACGCCTCGGGGCCGTGGCGCACGATCCACGGCACCATCGCCAGCGTCTCGACGTTGTTGACCAGCGTCGGCAGGCCGGACAGGCCCTGCTCGGCCGGGTACGGCGGCCGCAGCCGCGGCATGCCGCGTTCGCCCTCGAGCGAGGCGATCAGCGCGGTCTCCTCGCCGCAGACGAACGCGCCGGCGCCGCGCGCCACGGTCGGCACGAGTTCGAAGTCGCCGTGGCGCAGCAGCCCGCGCTCGCGGCAGATCAGCAGCGCCGCGCCCACGCGCTGCACGGCGTGCGGGTACTCGGCGCGGATGTAGAAGATCGCCTGCCGCGCGCCGGTGGCGTAGGCGGCGATCGCGAGGCCCTCGATGACGCGGAACGGCAGCGACTCGAGCACCATGCGGTCCATGAACGCGCCCGGGTCGCCTTCGTCGCCGTTGCAGATCACGACCTTCTGCGCGCCCGAGGCATTGCGCACGAGGCGCCACTTGCGGCCGGTGGGGTAGCCGCCGCCGCCGCGGCCGCGCAGGC
>VGXW01000031.1 GCA_016873195.1 Planctomycetota bacterium
CACGGTCGACGAGAGCGGTGCGCCGCTCGCCGGCGTGCCGATCCGCCACCGCGTCGTGCGGCAGAAGACCTGGGAGTTCGACGGTTTCGGCGGCATCACCGCGGGGCGCCTGCGCGACCTCGGCAACACCGGGGCCGACGGGCGCGCCACGGTGACCGTGCCGCACGCGACCGACCCGCTGCAGGCGGGGAGCCAGGGCGAACTGCTGCTGTTCGCGTGCGCGCCGGGCCGCCCCATGGTCGCCGGCGGCTGGACCGGCGGTCGGTTCTACGAAGACGACAGTCACGCCGCCGCGTCGGGCCGTCCGTGGCTGCAGTTCACCTGCGCCAGCGCCGAACCGCTGCGCGGCAACTGCGGCCCTGTGCCCGCCGGAACCGTGGCCCACCTCGTGGCTGTCTGCGTGCTGATGGCCGACCGCGGCGGCTTCACGCACGACCCGCGCATCTTCCTGGCGATGGTGGCGGCTGACGGCTCGTTCTCCTTCCCCGAGGTGCCAGCGATCCTGCACTCGAGTCGGCTCACGCTGGTGCCTCCGCCCGGCAGCACGCGCACCTTCCCGCTGTTCCCCGCGCTCGCGGAGCGGCAGCTGCCGGCCGAGGTCGCGCCGGGCGCGCCCGGTCGCGGCGACGTGCTGCACGATGCGGCCGACCTGCGCCTGCTGGTCGTCGAGCCCGATGGTGGCCCCGCGCGCGGCGGCATGGTCTACCTGGCGCGAGTCGACATGCAGGAGGTGCTGGTGCGCGATTCGGTCGTGTGCCTGCCGGTCGATCCGGCGGGCCGGTGCGGAACACGGGCGGTGCCCGGCCGGTGGGCGCTGCTCGCGGTGTCGCCGGCGGGCTACGGAGCAGCGAGCCTCGACCTGACGCCGGGCCTGCGCGAAGCGCGGATCGCGCTCGAACCCCTGCAGCGCATGCGGGTGCTGCTGCGCGGCCACGACGGCAAGCCGGTCGCCGGCGCGGCGCTGCAATCGCGCGGCCACAGCAGGAGAGGCGCCGCCGATCCGGTCGAGACCATGCTGCAGCGCTTCGGCAACGCCGTGCACAAGCGCTGGGGGGGCCTGTGCACCGACGCCGAGGGCATCGTGTCGATCCCGTTCGTGCCGGCGAATGGCGTGACGTATCGCCTCGGCCTCACCTGGCCGGAGGGCACGACGGAGGAGTTCGTGCTCGAGGCGACCGGACAGCCATTGGAACTCCGGCCCAGGTAGCTCGGGCACGCACTCCTGCGCAGAAGTGCGGGCCTTGCGCCGCCCGCCGCGCGAGGTATCCCCATGCGGAATGTCCGACACGATCCGTTCGCACGAAGGGATCTGCGAGGTCGAGTACGTGCGCGGCGGCGCCGCGGATCCTGCCACGCCGCCCGACCTGCTGCTCGAGGTCTCGCACGGCGCCACCCGCGAGCGGCACTTCGCGGCGCTGCGCGCGGCGCTGCGCGGCGAGTATCCCGCCGACCTGCGCGACTTCTTCTTCGTCAACACCGACGTCGGCGCGCCCGAACTCGCCCGCGCCGTCGCCGAGCGCGTGGTGCGGACCCAGCCGAGGCGCAAGGCGATCGTCGTGCGCTGCCTCCTGCCGCGGACCTTCGTCGACTGCAACCGCCGCATCGACGCGGCGACGGTGCCGGCAGGCACGCCGGCCGGCGCAATGACGCCGGGCCTGCCGCCGTGGGTGCGCGACGAGCAGGACCGGCAGTTGCTGCTGCGGCGCTACGCCGTCTACCGCGAGACCGTCACTGCCGCGTTCGCCGCCGTCTGCGGCCACGGCGGCCTCGGCCTGCTCGTGCACAGCTTCGCGCCGCGCAGCGTCGACGTGCCGGTCGACGAGAACATCGTGGCCAACCTGCACGCCGCCTACGCCGCGGACCGGATCGGCACCTGGCCGTTGCGCGCCGCGGTGGATCTCATCACGCACGATCCCGACGGCCGCGAGATGGCGGCGGCCGGGCTCGCGCAACGCGCCCATGCCGAGTTCACGGCCGCCGGCTTCGACGTCGACACCAACGGCGCCTACTCGCTGCACCCGGTGACGCTCGCGCACCAGTTCGCGACCGACTACCCGGATCGCACGCTGTGCCTCGAGGTGCGCCGCGACTTGCTGGTGGCCGAGTTCACGCCGTTCCGGGAGATGCTCGCGGATCCGCAGCGGGTCGAGCGCGCCGCGGTGCCGCTCGCCGCCGCGGTGCTGTCCAGCCTGCCGTGACCGCGGGCTGCCGCGCCCGGAATCGGGCCCGCCGCTGGCGCCGTCCCCCCGCGGTGTCGTGAAATGCGCGCGTGCACGAGCCGAACCAGAAGCCCGGTCCCGCGCGGCGCCGGGAACGCCGCCGGGTGCTGACGCCGATCGGCGCTTCGCCAGGGACGCTGCAGGCTCCTCCGGCTTCGGCGCCCGGTGCGCTGACGGCGATCTGCTACGGCCCGAGCCACTTCGAGCCCGCCCGGCGGGTGTCGGTCGCGGAACTCGCGGAACTGCGCCACCGCGCGCCGGTGGTGTGGATCGACGTCACCGGCTTCGGCGACGTGGCGACGCTGCGCGCCGTCGGCGACGGCTTCGGCCTGCATCGCCTGTCGCTCGAGGACGTGCTGAACCTGCAGCAGCGCGCGAAGGTCGAGGACTTCGGCGACCACCTGTTCCTCGTGCTGCGCATGGTCGATCCGACCGACGCCGACGAGACCGAGCAGCTGGGCCTGTTCGTCGGCCCCGGCTTCGTGCTGACCTTCCAGGAGCGGCCCGGCGACTGCTTCGGGCTCGTGCGCCAGCGGCTGCAGGACCCGGGCGGCCGGCTGCGGCGGCACGGCAGCGACTACCTGGCCTACGCGCTGCTCGACGCGGTGGTCGACGCCTACTTCCCGGTCGTCGAGGATCTCGACGAACGGCTCGAGCGCGTCGAGCAGGGCGTGCTCGGCGGCCAGCTCGGCGCCGCCGCGGTGCCCGAACTGCACGCCCTGCGGCGGCGCCTGCTCGTGCTGCGGCGGGCGATCTGGCCGCTGCGCGAGGCGACCAGCAGCCTCGCGCGCGGCGAGGCGAAGCACTTCTCGGCGCAGGTGCACCCCTACCTGCGCGACGTGCACGACCACGTCGTGCAGCTGCTCGACCTGCTGGAGAGCTGCCGCGAACTGGCCAGCAGCCTGATGGACCTGCACCTGTCGACGCTGAACCACCGGCTCAACGAGGTGATGAAGCTGCTGACGATCATCAGCACGATCTTCATCCCGCTGACGTTCCTGGTCGGTATCTACGGCATGAACTTCGACTCCATGCCCGAGCTCCGCCAGTGGTGGGGCTACCCCGCGTGCCTCTTGCTGATCGTGGTGGTCGCCGCCGGCATGTTGCGCTGGTCTCGCCGGCGGCATTGGCTCTAGGGCTACGGTCGCCTCGGTTCGCGGGCCCATTCGCGCCGGTTCCTGGGCGGATTGGATTCGCGCGCCGGCCCCGGCATGATCGGCCGCCCGCCGTGAACCCCCTGATCCGCGTCATTCCCGCCTTCCTCGTGCGGTTCTTCGCCAAGCCGTACGTGGCCGGCGACTCGCTGCAGAAGGCCATGGACGTCGTGCACGGCCTGCACCGCGAGCGAGGGCTCGTCGCCACGCTGGACCTGCTGGCCGAGGACATCCACACCGAGGAACGGGCCCACGCCAACCGCGACACCTACCTGCGGATGGTCGACGCGATCGCCGCGTCGCCGCTGTCCGCCGCGGCGCGGCCGACCCTGTCGATGAAGCCGTCGTCCTACACGATCCACCCGATGCAGCGCGGCGGCGACGCCAGGGGCACGCGCGAGGCGATCTTCGCGATCGTCGAACACGCGCGCAGCAAGGGGGTCCTGACCACGGTCGACATGGAAGGGCGCCAGTGGACCGACTACACGCTGCGGCTGCTGCAGGAACTGCACGCCGCCGGCCACTCGGACGTCGGCTGCGTGCTGCAGACGCGGCTCGACCGCACCGAGCGGGACCTCGACGCGCTGCCGAAGGGAATCCGCGTGCGCGTGGTCATCGGCATCTACCGCGAGCCCGCCGACGTCGCCGTGACCGACAAGGTGACGATGAAGGAGCGCCTGCTGACGCTCTCGGAGAAGTTGCTGCGGCGCGGGCACTACGTCGAGTTCGCGACGCACGACGACGGTTACGTCCGGCGATTCCTCGACGAGGTCGTGCCGCGCGTGGGTGCCGGCAAGGACCGCTACGAGGTGCAGATGCTCTACGGGGTGCCGCGCGACCGGTTCCTCGCGGACCTGCGCAGCAAGGGGGTCACGGCGCGCCTCTACGTGCCGTTCGCGCTCGGCTGGGACATGGCGATCCAATACTTGCGGCGGCGCCTCGACGAGTTCCCCGCGATGGCGTTGCTGGTCACGAAGAACCTGTTCCTGCGCCGCTGAACGGGGTCCGCCGCGCGGCATTTGCCGCCGCAGGCTTGGCGTCGGCCATGGCACGTGGGTATGCTGCTCGCCCCCATGGACCCACTTGCCACCATCGTCGAGCGGCTCTGCGCCTGGAAGGACGTCAACCGTGAGAAGAAGGACGGGAAGGACAGCTTCTTCGTCCGCGGTCAGGTCTTCGCCTACCTCGGCAAGAAGGGCGTGGTGGTCAAGCTCGCGCCGCCGCAGGTCACCGAGGCGCTGAAGATCATCGGCGCCAGGCGCATGCCCGACGACGGCGACCCGCACTCGCGGGAGTTCGTCGAGATCCCGGTCACGGGGCCGCGCGAGGTGGAGCGGGCGATGATGTGGCTGCGCCGGGCCTGCCGCCTGGGCCGCACGGCGGCCGGGCCGGTCTGAGATGCCCGCCGCGACGCGGCGGCTCCATTCCGGACGCTTCTACGGCGGGGCGCGGTGCCACGGCACGTCGGACAAGCCGGCCCTGCGGTTCGCGCGGCGGGCCCAGGAGAAGAACAGGTCCGACAGGCGGTTCAGGTAGACGCCGATCTGCTCCGGCACGCCCTCGTCCGCCGGGCCGGGGGCCCGCTCGCGCGCGAGCGTCCAGAAGCGCCGTTCCGCGCGGCGCGCCACCGTGCGCAACACGTGCAGCAGGGCCGCTGTGCGGCTGCCGCCCGGCAGCACGAACGACCGCAGCGCCGGCAGTTCGGCCTCGGAGGCGTCGATCCAGCGCTCGAGTTCGACGATGGCGGGCTCGACGCGCGGCAGACAGGCCCGTCCGCCGACCGTCGCGAGGTCGGCGCCGACCTCGAACAGCGCATGCTGGATGCTCATCAGTTGGCCGTCGAGGTCCGCCTCCAGCGGTTCGCTGCGCAGCAGGCCGACGAGCGCATTGAGTTCGTCGACGGTGCCGTAGGCCTCGATGCGCAGGTGGTCCTTCGGCACGCGGCGGTTGCCGAACAGACCCGTGTCGCCGCCGTCTCCGGTGCGGGTGTAGATGGGCATGGCGATCCGTCGGTGAGGCAACGCAGTAGACCGGTGGCGCCGGACGGGCGCAAGCGAGCCCCGAGGAGCCCCTGACGCGGAAGGCTCTCCCAGGCGATGATCGTCGCCAACCCCCCGAACCTCCCGACCATGCCATACCCTGTCCCCTGCCCTGCGGCACTGACGTGCTGCCTCCTGCTCGCCTCGCCGCTGTCGGCGCAGAACCTCGAACTCGACGTCGTCGGCGGGTCGACGCCGGGGACCTTCTCGTTCGACGTCCACCCGGGCCTCTACCCGTTCGAGTTCGCCGCGGTGGTGCCGTCGTTCTCGCCCGGCCCGACGCCGATCGCGCTGTTCGACCCCAACGACCCGCGTTCGCTCGACATCGGCACCGACCTGCTGCAGTCGGCCTGGTTCGGCTACATGGGGCTCGACGGGCACCTGCGCATCGGGCCGCTCGCGATGGGCGCGGTGCCGCAGTTCCAGGACCTGGCGATCTACTTCCAGGCGGTCACGTTCCTGGGCACGCCGACGATCCTGCACCGGCTCAGCAACGGCAACCAGTTCCGGCTCGGCGTCGCGGGCAGGTTCCGCGACCGCGTCGTGAGCTTCCCGGACGACCGCGCGTTCGCGACCGTGCTGCCGCGCGCCGACCGCACGTGGATGGTCGCCGGCGGCGGCCGCGGCGGCCTCCTGTCGCAGATCGCGCACGCGACGACCAGCATCTACGACCCGCGCACCGACACCTGCCAGTTCGGCCCGCCGATGACCACGGCGCGGTCGCTGCACGGCGCCACGCGGTTGGGCGACGGGCGCTGGCTGATCACGGGCGGCGTCGACACGGCGAACGACCCGCAGGCGCTGTGCGAGATCTACGACCCCGTGGCCGACACGTTCACCGCGTGCGCGCCGATGCTGGTGCCGCGCATGGGCCACACAGCGACCCTGCTCGCGAACGGCCGCGTGTTCGTGACCGGCGGCCTGCGGGCCATGACGGTGACGCCGACGCAGTTGTCGGCCATCCGCGACGCGACCGACGCGACCGAGTTCTACGACCCGGTGACGAACACGTGGACCGCGGGGCCGAACCTGCGCACGCCGCGCGCCGCCCACGCCGCGTTCACGCGGCCGGACGGCAAGGTGCTGCTGGCCGGCGGCATCTCGTGGGACAGCGTCATCATCATCGGCTGGCTGCCGGCCGTGCGCAGTTCGTGCGACCTCTACGATCCGGTCGCGAACACGATCGCCGCGGGCCCGTCGATGGTGGGTCCGCGCTCGATGGTCGACCCGGTCGACCTCGGCAACGGCCGCTGGCTGCTCGCGGGCGGCATCAGCGCGCTGACGCTGACGAACTTCGGCACGCCGACGGGGGCGGCCGAGGTCTACGACGCCGTCGCGAACACGTGGACCGCCGTGGGGTCGATGGCGACCGCGCGCGGCAACCACAAGGGATGGGCGCTCGGCAACGGCCGCTTCCTGCTGGCCGGCGGCGCCAACGGCACGATCCTGAACCCGGTGCCGCTGCAGAGCACGGAGATCTTCGCCACGGCCACGAACAGCTTCTCGGCGGGTCCGGCGTTGACGAGCGCGCGCGCCGGCGCGGCGATGTTCCTGACGCCGCAGGGCCAGGTGCAGCTGTTCGGCGGCGCCACCTCGGGCGGCTCGATCTCGAACACCACGGAGTGGTACTACTTCTGATCCCGCGCTGCGGCGCGCGGGACTCAGATCTCGGGCGGCAGTTCGTCGGGCACCTTGCGGTCCTTGGCTCGGCCCTCGCGCACGAGCACGAGGATCGCGCCGTAGGGCACGACCAGGAACTGCTCGTCCTCGAAGGTGATCTCGATCGCCGCCTTGCGGAAGAACAGCGCGTAGTCGCCGGCCTGCACCTGCATCGGCATGAAGCGGCCCGCGCGGTACTCCTGCTTCCACGGCTCCTGCTCCTCCTGCGGCGGCGGCAGCGGCTGACCCGGGCCGAGCGCCACGACGATCCCGCCGCGCACGTCCTCCTTCTCGAGCACGCCCGGCGGCAGGAACAGGCCGACCTTGGTCTTGCTCTCGCCCCTCTCGGGCGCGACGAGCACGCGGTCGCCGACGACGAGCAGCTGCTTGTGACCTCGCTTCATGGTGCTTGCCGGGCGAGGATACGCGACGCGACCGCTGCATCCACGCGCGGGGCGGCGCGACGGGTTCGGGCACGTCCTCCAGGCCGCGCCAGCGCAGGCGATCCCGCTCGCGGAAGCCGTCGAACCACGGCGCCGAACTGAAGACGTCGATCGCCTGGTCGACCCGCACTTCGCGGCCTTCGGCGGCGTGCCTGCCGCCGTTGCCGAGCACGTAGACGAGCGCGTTCCTGACCTCGCGCGGCGTCTTCAGGATGCGGTCGTGGTAGCGGTCGGCGAAGACCTTGCCGCGGCGGCTCCAGAGCTTGTTGAGGGCGCGCGCGACGCGGATCGCGAGGCCCTGCACGCCGCGCGCGCGGGTTGCCTCGGACCGGTCGTGCAGCAGTGCCTGTCGACATCTTGATTCCGCACTAATCTCGTGGGCGCGCAGGCGACGCAAGGGGAAGGACGCAAGGGGGAAGACGCAAGGGGGAAGCAGACTGGGCGGCGGCGGCGCCGGGTGCGGGCGGGGTGGGCGCCGGAGCGGGGTGAAGAGGGCGGCGGAGTGCGCGATCGGGAGGGGCTGCGCGCTGCCCGCGGCGCCGGCGTGGCACGCCCGGCAGGAGTCGAACCTGCGACCCCCGCTTTAGGAAAGCGGTGCTCTGTCCAACTGAGCTACGGGCGCCCGGGGCGGCGACTCTAGCAGGCGACACCAGGGGGGCAAGGCGACAGGATCGGCCGGCGTTCGGCCACGCCACCGCTTCGCGCGCTCCGCGAACCCGCTCTTCGTCCGTTCCCCCGGCGCGACTAACCTCACCGTATGAACTTCGAGTCCACTCCCCGCATCCTCTCCCTGCTCCTGTCCGCCGCGCTCGGCTGCTCGGCCGCCGGCCTGCTGGCCCAGGAGCCCGCCGAGGCCGAACCGAAGGCCGGGGCGAAGACCGAGGCGAAGGACGCCGCGAAGGCGGCGGACAAGCTGCGGATCCCGTTCGTCAAGCCTGAGGGCAGCTACGAGGACCTCGCCGAGATGGCCTTCGACGTGACGAGCCTGCTGACGGGCGGCGGGGGCTCGCCGCCGAAACCGTTCTTCCCGCTGCTGGAGGCGATCGAGGGCCTGGCGAAGGTCCCGGAGACGCAGGTGCTGCTCGACCTGTCCGGGAACTTCGCCCTCAACATGCCGCAAGTGCGCGAGTTCGAGCGCGCGGTCGGCGTGGTGCGCGCGGCGGGCAAGCAGATCGTCGCCTACCTGGAGAACGGCAGCACGGTCGACTACCAACTGGCGGCGCTGTGCGACCGGATCCTGCTGGCCGACATGGGCACGCTCGACCTGCGCTCGCCGGCGCTGGCGGTGATACACATGAAGGACGCGCTGGACCTGCTCGGCGTGCAGGTCGAGGTCACGCGCGTGGGCGCGTTCAAGGGCGCCGTGGAGCCCTACCTGCTGCCCGAGATGTCGCCGCACCTGCGCGCGCACTACGAGGCGATGCTGCGGTCGATGAACCAGGACCTGGTGCGGCGCATCGCGGCGGGACGCAAACTCGGCGAGGACCGCGTGCGCGCGCTGCAGGCACAGCGGCTGATCACCGCGCGCGAGGCCAGGGAACTGGGGCTCGTGGACCAGCTGGTGCCGTGGAGCGGACCGCGGCACGCGATCGCGGCGCTGCGCGGCGACCAGCAGTTCGAACTCGCCGACGCGGCGCCGAAGAAGAAGGCGCAGAACCGCGACGTCATGGCGATCCTGTCGAACCTGTTCCGGCAGAAGAAGGAGGCCGAGATCGAGGATCCGCAGATCGTCGTGCTGCACCTCGCGGGGCAGATCGTCGACGGCGACAAGCCGGTGGCGGGCAGCATGGTCAGCGGCGTCGCGGTCAAGGAGATCGACAAGCTCGCGGCGGCGGAGCTCGTCAGGGCCGTCGTCGTGCGCGTGAACTCGCCGGGCGGCTCGGCCACCGCCAGCGAGGCCATCCGGCAGGCGCTGGTGCGGCTCGCGGCGGCGAAGCCCGTCGTGTTCTCGAAACGTGAACTCGCGGCCTCGGGCGGCTACTGGATCACGACGATCGGCCGGCCGATCCTCGCCGAGGTCACGACGCTGACGGGCTCGATCGGCGTGTTCGGCATGCGCTTCCAGGCCGGCGCCCTGATGCGGCGGCTCGGCGTGCGCAACGACGTGGTCTGCCTCGACGAGGGGCCGCTGATGGACGCGATGGACCGGCCGTGGAGCGAGTCGGCGCGCGCGAAGATGCAGGGCTTCGTCGACGACGTCTACGACCGGTTCCTGGCCAACGTCGCGGCGTCGCGCAACATGGCCAAGGAAGGCGTCGACGCGATCGCCGGCGGCCGCGTGTGGTCGGGCCAGCAGGCGGTCGACAACCGGCTCGTCGATGCGATCGGCGGACTCGGCGACGCGGTCGCGATGGTGCGCAAGCAGGCCTCGCTCGGCGACGACGTCGAGGTCGTGCACTTGCCCGAACCGAAGAACCTCGCCGCCACGCTGTTCGGCTCGTTGTTCGATTCCCAGGTCGCGGCCGGCGCCGACGCGGCGGTGCTGCGCGCCGTGCTGGCGCGGTTCGGCGCCTGCGGCGAGGTGCTCGCGCTCGTGCGCGACGCGCTCGCGGACGACGGCCGGCCGCGGGTCTACGCGCTGGCGCCGGCGGGTCTGCGGGTGCGGTGAGTCCCAGGTTCCGCCGCACCGACGCCGGCGTGCGGTCCGGATCCGCGGGCGGCGACGCTACCGAGTCACGAGGAACTCGCGGCCAGGAAGTGACCGGCGCGCCCGTCGCGCGCCAGGCGCCCGCGCAATACCGCGACGATCGTCGCGGCCCACTCGTGCGGCTGGTGCTGCCAGCCGAGCACGACGTCGGCCGTCGCGCGCGCCGGCTCGACGAACCGCTCGTGCATCGGCCGCACCGAGGCCAGGTACTGGTGCACGACGGACTCGACGGTGCGGCCGCGCTCGACGATGTCGCGCAGCACGCGGCGCAGCGCGCGCACGTCGGCGGGCGTGTCGATGAACACGCGCAGGTCGAACGCGTCGCGCAGTTCCGGCACGGCGAGCAGCAGGATGCCCTCGCACAGGATGATCGGGCGCGGTTCGACCAGCGTGGTCTCGGGCCGGCGGCAGTGCGTCGCGAAGTCGTAGCTCGGCCGCTGCACGGGCCGGCCCTCGCGCAGGTCGGCGAGGTGGCGCGCGAGCAGTCCGTTCTCCAGGCTCTGCGGGTGGTCGAAGTTGGTCGCCGCGCGCGCCGCCATCGGCAGGTGCGACAGGTCCCGGTAGTAGGAATCGTGGTCGAGGGCGGCGCACCGGTCCGTGCCCAGCGCCGCGACGAGGGCGCGCGTCAACGACGTCTTGCCGCTGCCGGAGCCACCGGCGACGGCGACGGTGAACGGACGGATGCGGAGGGGCATGCGGGGGCGGAGCTCGCGGGCGGCGCGGCCCGGACGATGCGCGCAGGGTAGCTGCCCGGCGGCCCGATCGCGATGGGCGGGCGGGGGTTCTGCCGGGCCGCATCGCGGCCGCCGGATCTTCGGAGCCGAGTCTTGAGACCCACGAGGCGCGCGCCTTACCTTCACCCCACGGCCACGAGAGCCACGGAACCGCAGCGTTGACCTACGACCCGACCAACGTGTTCGCGCGCATCTTGCGCAAGGAGATCCCGGCGCAGCTGCTGCACGAGGACGAGCACTGCATCGCCTTCCGCGACGCCGCCCCACAGGCGCCGGCGCACTTCCTGGTGATCCCCAGGCGCCCGATCGCCAGGCTCGCCGATGCGGGGCCCGGCGACACCGCGCTGCTGGGCCACCTGCTGCAGACCGCGGCGGCCCTCGCGCGGCGGCTCGGCCTCGCCGACGGCGGGTTCCGGGTCGTGGTCAACAGCGGCGCCGGCGCGGGCCAGAGCGTCTTCCATCTCCACGTGCACGTGCTCGGCGGCCGCGACTTCGGCTGGCCGCCCGGCTAGCGGCTCGCTGCGAATGGTCGCACATCCCGATCGTCGCGAGCAGACCGACTCGCCCGAGGTGATGTTCCTGCCGCTCGCGGCGAGCCCGGGTGCGGCGTGGCGGGGCCTCGACGCCGGGGTGTTCGCGCGGCGGCTGCCCGACTTCGTGCACCAGGTGCTGAACCGCGGGCGCGCCGGGCCGACCGCCGTGCTCGAACTGCAGACCGCCGCCGAGAACGGGCCCGTGAAGTGGGTCGTCATGGAGGATCTGCCGGACCGCGAGACCGCGTTCGAACTCGTGCCGGCGGAACTCGACGTGGAGGCGGTCGTCAGCGGCCAGCTCGATCCCGTCGACGGGGGGCTGCGCGTGGAGTTCCACGTGCACCGCGACGACGGCGACGAGGCCGACGGGACCGTCACGCAGAAGGTCGGCGGCACCGTGCCGCTGCTGGATCCGGTGCCGACCTTGCTGCGCCTCGCGCGCCACCTCGCGCGCGTGCTGGACCTGCCGTACCGCGAGCCACCGCGCGGCCTGTTGACCGGCGACGGCGCCGCGTTCCGGCACTTCCTGCAGGGCCTCGACAACGCGATGCTGCTCAGCGGGGACCTCGACATCGCGGTTCCCGACGATCGCGAGGCGTTGATCCGCCCGTTCGCGGACGCGCTGGCGCTGGATCCGTCGTTCGGCCTCGCGCTGCGCGTCGCCAACACGACCGCCGCGCTCGCGCTCGACGGGCGGCGGCTCGACCGGGAGGCCGTGCGGCGTTTCCTCGACCGCTGCTACACGGCCTCGCCGTTCGACGGCGAAGCCTGCGTGGCCGTCGCCGCGCAGCTGACGGACATGGGCGACGACCAGCGCGCGTTCGCCTGGCTCGAACACGCGTCGCGGCTCGATCCGCCGCCGCCGCGCGGGCTCGAGAGT
Source organism: Planctomycetota bacterium (assembly GCA_016873195.1). Classification (GTDB taxonomy): domain Bacteria; phylum Planctomycetota; class UBA1135; order UBA1135; family UBA2386; genus VGXW01. Next base: position 12,309 of record VGXW01000031.1, read on the forward strand.
CTCGGCATCCTGATGGTGCGCCGCGGCGATGTCCCCGGCGCGCGGGAGCTCTGGCAGAAGGGGTTGGCCGTCGACGGGCATCCGGACTTCTTCTCGCACCTGGCCCAGCTGTGCTTCGCCGAGGATCGGGAGGCCGACGGCTGGGAACTGGTCCTGCGCGGGCTGCGGCGGCTGCGCGAGCGCGTCGTGCGCGCCGCCGAGTGGGACGACGACGAACGCGGTGCCGGCGTGCTGCTCGAGTGCCTGCAGGCCGTGCTGACCTCGCGGCGACCGCCGCGGGCCCTGGCCTCTGCCCTGCGGGAGCTGTGCCGTCTGCTGGACGGCGAGGCCCAGGTCCACCTCGGCCTGTGCCTGCTCGCCTGCGGGCTGCCGGGCGAGGCGCGCGCGGAGTTGCAGGGCGGCCTGCGCTTCCCGCAGCTCGACCTCGAGTCGCGCGACCGCGCCGTGCGCGCGCTGCTGCAGATCGACGTGCCGGGGTTCGAGAAGGCCTTCGCCAGGGCCGTGGAGCAGGCGCAGCGCGGCCGCAACCCGCGCCGTTGCCTGCGCGACTTCCAGGACTGGCAGCGGCTGCAGCCCGAGTTCTGGCCCGCGCTGTTCTTCGCGGCGGTCGCCCAGCGCCGCCTCGGCGAGACCGACGATGCGCTGGACCTGCTGGCGCTGGCGCTCGAATCGTCGCCGGGGCAGCCTGACGTGCTGCTCGGGATGGCCGAGCTGTTCGCGGCGCGGCAGAACGGCAAGCGCGCGCTCGAACTCGTCGACGCCGCGCTCGCGGAGCGGCCCGCCGAGGCGCGCCTGCACGCGGCGAAGCTGCGCTACCTGCAGGGGCTCGGCCGGCCCGACGCGGCGCGCGCGTGGCTCGCGCGCGCCCTGGCCGACGGCGTCGACGCGGCGGAACTGCGCCGGCTGTCGCGCGCGCGCCGGCTCACCTGAGCGGCGCCGCGAGCGAACCGAGGTCCGGGCGGCGGACGGCGTTGCTCTGCAGCAGGTGGTCGAGCTTCTCGGCCGCCAGCCACTGGTAGATCTGCTCGATCGGCGTGCAGAGGCCCATGTGCGGCACGACCACGGGCGCGCCCTTGCCGTGCGTGTAGATCTTGCTGAACACGCCGATCAGCTGCTTGGTGTCGGCGCGGTAGATGCCGCCGCCGCTGTTGCCGAAGTAGGTCGGCGCGTTGATCATCCAGTAGTTGGCGCCGTTGAGTTCGTTGCGCAGCGAGCTGATCTCGCCGTGGCTCGGCACCGGATCGTTGCCGAGCGGGCAGCCGACGGCGCAGACCGGGTCCCAGACCTTCACCTGGCCCGACTCGGCGCGCGGCAGCACGTTGGCGACGTTGGGCAGCACGCGGTCGGTGCAGAGCCGCACCAGCGCGGCGTCGATCTTCTGCTGGTGCGCGACCATCTTGCCCTTCACGACGAGCTTCTCGCCGGGCAGGTAGATGCTGACGTCGAAGCCGTCGCTCGCCGCGCGCGGCGCGTCGCTGAGGATGTTCCGCACCACGTGGTGGCTCGTCAGCACGTAGCTCTCGACGCGGTCGGTGGCGGGGTTCTCGCCCGAGAAGACCAGCGTGCCCGAGCCCACGGTGTCGGTGCCGTTCAGCTGCACGGTCGGCAGCAGCATGGACTTCGTCAGTTCGGTCGGGTCGCGGTGCAGCTGGCTCGCGATCGCCGCCACGGCCGTCTGGGTCTGCGACAGCCTCGCGGCCGCGTCCTGCTCGTTGCGGCGCACCTCGGTGATGTAGGCGTCGACCATGGCCTTGGTGCGCTCGAAGTCGGTCGCCAGCTGGTTGCGGAACACCGTGACCTCCAGGCGCGCGCGCTCCAGCTCGCCTTCGATCTGGCGCGCGTCCGTCGACCCGGCCGCGACGTTCGCGAGCTGCACCTCGAGCGACGCCATGCGCGCCTCGGTCTGCTGCAGGATCTGCTGGCGCAGTTGCTGCAGGTCGCGCGTGTCCCCGGCCGCCGCCACCGCATCCTCGACCTTGCGCTCGAGCGCGCTCACGTCCACCTGCTGCAGCTCGAGCCGGACCAGCTGGTGATGGAACCAGGCCATCGAGGCCAGGGCCAGCAGGCCGCAGATCACTTCCAGCACGGTGCGCTTCATCCCAGTTGCCCTTCTTCACGGTTGCACGCCGCTCCCCCCGTTGCCGCCCCCGCTTCGGCGAGCCGGGCGGAGGTGCTGAAGAAAAAAACAACTGCGGTCGAGACAGGGACTTGTACCCGCCATGCCATGGGCGGCCCGCGGCGGCGGCCCGGCGGAGGCGACAGCCCCGACTGCGGCAGGAACCAGCAGTCCGCGGGGCACCGTCGAGATGTACGGCACCCGGTTCGGCACTCGGCCCGGGGCACGGCGCGGCTAGACTGCGCGGCCCGTTCCCCCGCGTAGCGCTGCCCCGCATGACGTTTGCACCCATCTCGGACCTGCTCGAAGAACTGCAGGCCGGTCGCCCGATCGTGCTGGTCGACGACCCCGATCGCGAGAACGAAGGCGACCTCTGCTGCGCCGCCCAGTTCGTCACGCCCGAACTCGTGAACATGATGATCCGCGAGGCCCGCGGCCTCGTGTGCCTCGCCCTCGAGGGGCCGATCTGCGACCAGCTGCAGCTGCCGATGCAGGTGACGGAGAACAAGTCCCGGTTCGGCACGGCGTTCACGGTTTCGGTCGAGGCCGCAGTCGGCGTCTCCACCGGCATCTCGGCGAAGGACCGGGCGCGCACGATCCGGGTGGCCGTGGATCCGGGCGCGAAGCCCGAGGATCTGACCCGGCCCGGCCACGTCTTCCCGCTGCGCGCCCGCGAGGGCGGCGTGCTGGTGCGCGCCGGACAGACCGAGGGCATCGTCGACCTGTGCCGGCTCGCCGGCCTGCGCCCGGCCGGCGTGATCTGCGAGGTCATCAGGGACGACGGCGAGATGGCGCGCGTGCCCGACCTCGAGGGGTTCTGCCAGCGGCACGGCGTCAAGATGGGCTGCATCGCGGACCTGGTCGAGTACCGCCGCCGGCGCGAGCGGCTGATCGAACGCGTCGCCGTCGCCCGGATGCCGACCGAGTTCGGCGAGTTCGACTGCCACACCTACCGGAGCCGCGTCGACGGCCGCACGCACGTGGCGCTCACGGTCGGCATCGATCGGGTCGGTGAGAGTGGCCGGTTCCCGCCGATCGACGTGCCGGTCGTCGTGCGCGTGCACTCGCAGTGCCTGACGGGCGACGTGTTCGGCTCGTTGCGCTGCGACTGCGGCCAGCAGCTGCGCGAAGCGATGCGGCGCATCCAGGGCGCGGGACGCGGCGTGCTGCTCTACATCAGCCAGGAGGGCCGTGGCATCGGGCTCGCGAACAAGCTGCGCGCATACGAACTGCAGGACCAGGGCATGGACACCGTCGAGGCCAACGTGCACCTCGGCTTCCGGCCCGACGAGCGCGAGTTCGGCACCGGCGCGCAGATCCTGCACGACCTCGGCGTGCGACGGCTGCGCCTGCTGACGAACAACCCGAAGAAGCTGATCGGGCTGCAGGGCTACGGCCTCGAGATCACGGAGCAACTGGCCATCCAGTGCGCTCCCAACCCACACAACCAGAAGTACTTGGAGACGAAGCGCGACAAGATGGGCCACCTGTTGGGGCGGCCGGAATGAGCTTCCACGGCCAGGGAAGAATCCGCATGGACGCCCCTCCAAGGCGCACGTGTACGCCTTGAAGCAGAACGCCGAGACCAGTGACCAGCAGTTGATCGCTGCCGTGCTCGACGGCAGCGAGCCCGCCTTCGCGGCCCTGATCGATCGCTACAAGGATCGCCTGTTCCGGCTGCTGAGCCGCTACTGCCGCGACCCCGCCGAGTGCGAGGATCTGGCGCAGGAGGTGTTCCTGAAGGTGTTCCGCAAGCTCGACACGTTCCAGCACGAGTCGGCGTTCTACACCTGGCTCTACCGCATCGCGGTCAACGCGGCGACCGACCACATGTCGCGCGCGAGCCGCAAACGCCTGCGGCTCGTCGAGGACGACGCCGTGCTCGACCTGGGCCCCCGCGACCACGCGGCGGCGAGTCCCGACGCGCCGCTGCTGCGCGCGGAACTCGCGGCGGCGACGCGGAAGATCGTCGACTCGCTGCCCGTGAAGTACCGCACGATCCTGATCCTGCGCGAGTACGAGGACCTCTCCTACACGGAGATCGCCGCGGTGCTGCAGTGCAACCTCGGCACGGTCGAATCGCGTCTGTTCCGCGCCCGCCAGCGTTTCAAGCAGGCGCTCGAGCGCCTGCATCCGGAACTCGTGCCGAACGGCCCGGCCGGCCCCACTGGAGGTCCACGATGACTGCCCACACCGACGAACGGCTCCTGCACCGCTTCTGCGACGGTGAACTGACCGCGGCCGACGCCGCGGCGTTCCGCGCGCGGCTCGAGACCGAGCCCGAGTTGCGGCGTCTGCTCCAGGATCTGCAGCGGCTGCGGACCGGCTTCGCGGCGACCGGCGCCGCGTTCGCGCCGCCGCCTGGCTTCACGGCGGGCGTGCTCGCCGCCGCGCGGCGGCTGCCGTCGCGCGCCGAACTGCGCGAGGCCGAACTCGGCGCCGGCGTCGCGCGCTTGTGCCGGCGGCTCCTGGTCGCGGCGGCCGTCCTGTTCGGCCTCGGACTGCTCTGGCACGCCGGCGTCTTCGGCGAGGGGCGCGGCGACTCGCTGCAGGCCGCGCCTGGCGACGTGCAGCGCGAGATGGACCGGCTCGACGTGCGGATCCAGGACGGCGGCGCGACCGCCGGGCGCAGGGGGCGCGGCGGCAGGTGAATCGGGCGCGGCTCTGGATTCTCGGCGCCGCTCTGGGAAGCTTCGCCGCCGGCATGAACGTCGGCCTCGCGATCCCGGGCGCCCGCGCGGCCTTCGACGGGGACGTCGGGGTCCCGGCCTACGTGCAGGAGGACCAGGACTACGTGCGCCAGATCGTGCGCCGCTACGGGCTCAGCAGCGCCCAGGAACGCAGCCTGCGCCTCGTCGTGCAGGCCGCGCGCGAGGAGGAGTTGCAGGCGCTCAGCTCGGCGGAGGCGGCGCAGCTGCCGGCGGCCCTGCAGAACAAGCTGCTGGCGGCGCGCAGCCGGGCCGAGCAGCGCCTGCGCGTGCTGCTGACCGAGGCCCAGTGCGCGCGCTACGACGCCGACAGCAGACCAAGGCAGGACAGGTGAACGAATGGTGAGGACCGTAGGCATCGACCCCGGCGAGGCCGCCGTGAAGGTCGTCGAACTCGACGGGAGCTACCGCAAGACCCGCCTGCTGCGCGTGCACGTCGAGCCCCTGGATCCGGCCGCAGCCCGCCCCGAGGCGGTCGCCAACGCGGCGCGCGCGGCGCTCGATTCCGGCATGCGCGGCGAAGTGCACCTGGCCTACCCGTGCTGCGAGACCGTGCTGCGCACGATCGAACTGCCGTTCAAGGGCCACGACGCGATCCGCAAGGTCGTGAAGGCCGAGATCGAGGGCGAGATCCACAGCCATGTCGTCGACGACATGGTCGTCGACTTCCACGAACTCGGGCCGACCGCCGAGAACGGCACGCGCGTGCTCGTCGGCTCGGTGCCCAAGGAGGGTCTGCGCGCGCAGATCGCGGCGCTGACGGCTCGCTCGGTCGAGCCCGAGACCGTCGACCTCGACACGCTCGCGCTGTGGCGCACGGCCCACTGGGCCGGCGCGTTCGAGGCGCCCGCGGCCGAACCGGCGGCTGCTGCACCGGGGGCGCCCGCGGCGCCGGCGCCGATCACGGCCGTGGTCGACTTCGGCGCGCGCGGCACGAAGGTGCTGCTCGTCGAGGGCGAACACCTCGTCGAGATGCGCGCGCTGCGCCTCGGCGACGGCGCCATCGTCGACGAGATCGCTCGCCGCACGGGCCTGCCGGCGGCGGCCGCGCGCGACGCCGTGCGCGAGTGCCTCGCGACCGGCGGCGACCGCCGGCTCGAGGTCGACGAGGCGCTGCCGGCCACCGGTGGCGAAGCGGCGCCGGCCGCGCCCAGCAAGCGCTCCGTCACCGTGACCTTCGAGGAGGTCGAGGCGGCGCAGACGGCGTTCCTGCAGCGGCTCGCGCGCGAACTCGTGCGCTACCTGACTGCCTCGGGCAAGGCCAGCCGGATCCAGGCGCTGTGGATCACGGGCGGGGCGGCGCGCACGCCGGGCCTCGGCGAGCTGCTGCGCGAGGTGTTCGGCGTCGAGCCGCGCGAACTCGACGTGCTCGGCCACCTGCAGCACGACCTCGACCCCGAAGCGGCCGCCGACCTCGGCCCGCGCCTCGCGACGGCGGTCGGCATCGCGCTCGGCAGGTTCGGGGGGCCGGCAGGCTTCGACCTGCGGCAGGAGGATCTGGCCTTCCGGCGCGGCTTCGAGCGCGTCAAGTTCCCGCTCGCGATCGCGTGCCTGGTCGGCCTGCTCGCGCTGTTCCTGTACGGCCACCAGCTGTCGCGCGAGCTGCAGATGCTCGAACTGCAGATCGGCCGCACCTGGCAGAACCCGGCCGAACCGAACGCGCCGAGGCAGTTCCACGGCATGCTGAACTCGGTGCTCGCGGGCGGTTGGTTCGAGAAGCCGCAGCAGTTCCGCCTCGAGCAGTCGCGCGGCAAGGACTACCGCTACAAGGATCTCGTCACCGAACTGGAGGCGACGCCGGTGCACCGGCGCATCGCGCTGGTGCGCAGCAAGCTCGAGGCGGTCGCGCAGCAGCTGCAGAAGGAGTCGGGCGTCTACGAGGACGTGAAGCTCGAATCGGGGCTCGCGGTGCTCGTGCGCTTCGCGCAGATGTTCAAGGCGGCCGAGCCGGAACTCGGCCGCTACCTGATGATCAAGATCGACCTGAACATGAAGACGCCCAAACGCTACCTCGAGTTCGTGGTCGCGTTCCGCAACAGCGACTTCCGCGACAGGGACGGCGCGGTCGTGCGCGCGATCGAGGCCGAGTACGCCAAGCCCGATTCGCCGTTCCGGGAGCCGGAGGGCCGCACGGAGAAACGCTCCGACGAGAAACTGTTCAAGGGCGACGGGTCGACCAGCGGCGCGTACTACATCTACCGCATGGGCGTGAAGGACTCGTTCGATCCGTTCGGCGGGGGCGCCCCGGAGGTACGCTGATGAACCTGCGCGAGATGGATCTCTACAAGGTGCTGATCCTGATCTGCCTGGTCGCGCTGCCCGTCTGCGGCTGGTGGTGCTACGCGCAGCAGCAGGAGATCGAAGCGTGCCGGAAGGCGATCACCGAGGCGGGGCGGCCGGGTGGGTTGGTCGAGCAGATCGGCAGCCTGCAGAAGAAGGTCGAGATCGTGGCGAACAACCGCATCAGCGGCAACGACATCGCGATCCAGCAGCCGCGCATGTACCTCGAGCAGCAGATCATGGCCTCGGCGCGGCAGAACCTGACCACGTCGGACTTCTCGATCGCCGACCCGAAGGAGGAGACCGTCAGCCTGGGCGGCAAGCAGCAGGCGGTCGACTACGTCGCCGAGGTCACCTGGAAGAACAAGGCGCTCGCGCTGCCGCTCGAGTTCCTGTGGGCGGTGATGTGGAACTGCGAGTCGAGCGCGCGGCCCGGCAGCGGCACGGCGAGCCTGCAGCCGATCTGGAAGCTGCGCGAGCTCAAGATCGCGAACTCGACCAACGAACGCCTGCTGAACTCGTACGAGCCGCCGCCGGCGGAACTCGAGGACAAGTGGAAGATCGACAAGATGTCGTTCGCACGCCGCGAACCGAAGCGCGCCGGCAAGTGACGGCGCGCGCCGGCGCGGCGCTGTTGCTGCCCGCGCTGCTGTGCGGCTGCTCGTCGGTGGTCCAGTACACCGGCGAGATCGTCGACCGCCACCACGGCCGCACCTGGTTCACGCGCCTGCCCGCGACGGTGGGCGGCAGCGTCGGCTTCCTCGTCGGCATACCGGTCGACGTCGCCGTGATGCCGGTCTCCTGGATCGCCTACCGCTCGCAGCCCAAGGAGACGCGCGACGTCCTGTCGGTGTTCATGTTCCCGTCGTTCGTGCTGTGGCGCACCTGCGCGCTGGTCGGCGCGCCGTTCGACGGCGTCGAGTGGCTGGTCTGGCGCAGCTGGCAGGCGCCGCCGGCGCTGACGCCGGAGGAGCGCGAGGCGGCCGAACGCGCGTGGGACGAGATGGGCTGGAGCCGCTACCCGGTGGTGCCGATCCACCCGCCCGAACGGGCCGATGGGCCGGGCCGCTGAGTCCGGCGCGCCCGGGCACGCAGAATTGTCGCCCGGCGCGGCGTGGCCTACGCTGTGCTCGCCGATGACCTCCGCGCGACCGACAGGTGCTGCATGAGCGAACCGCTGCCGCTGCGCAGGCTCGCCGAGCGCGTGCTCGCCAAGGGCGGCGACCTGCCGCTCGCGCTGCTGCTCGAGCACCTGGTGCCCGTGCGCGCGCTGCGCGGACTCGCGCGCCGGCTCGGGCTGACGCCGAAGGGCGGTTTCCGCATCGACCGGGCCCCCGGGCGCGTGCTCGCGCCGCTGCTGGCCGAGCTGCGCGACGGCGAGCAGCTCGACCAGGTGCTGGCACTGCTGCGGCCGGTCGAGCCGACGCTGCCGCCGGCGGCGGCCGGCGAATCCGAGGGTCCGCCCGGCGCCGAGGCCGATTCGACGGCCCTGCTGGCGCTGCGCGAGGCCGAACTGGTGCGGCTGCGCGACGAACTCGAACGCGCCCGCGCGGGCGCCGCGCGCGCGCGCGAACGCGAGAGCGAACTGGCGCGCCGCCTGCAGCAGGCCGAGCGCGAGGCCGCCGTGTCCAGGCAACGGGCCGCGGCGGAGCAGCCCCCGGCCGCGCGGCCGGCCCGCGCCGATGCCGGGCGCGATCTGCAGCTGCGGATCCGCGAGCTCGAGAACGAACTCGAGGGCTTCCGGCAGGCCGACGAAGCCCTGCGCCGCCAGCTCGCGCACAACCAGTCGCGGCTGCGGGCGCTCGAGGAGGACCATGCCGAGCTCGAGGCCCTGCTGCCGAAGGGCCGCCGGCGCCGGTCGCCGCCGCCGGCCCCGGCCGAGGACCGCCGCTTCCGGCTGCCCCACTTCCTGCCGTCGTTCTACAAGTCGCTCGCCGGCAAGGACCGCAGGTCGGTCGAGCGCACGCTGCAGGCGATCCTGCTGTTCTGCACCGAGGGCCACGCCTACCCGGGCCTCGAGGTCAAGCAGCTCGGCGGCCAGGACACCTGGTCGCTGCGCGCGTCGCTGGGGCTGCGCGTCTACTTCAGGCAGCGCGAGGACGGCGACGTCGACCTGCTCGAAGTCGCGGATCGCGAGGAGCAGAACACGACGCTGCGCCGGCTCAAGGACAAGCCGTGAAGGGACTGCGCCGGCAACCGGCGTTCCTGCGGCCCGACGCGCCGCTGCGCTTTCCCGACCCGCGGCAGTTCGACCGCGAAGGTCTCGTCGCGGTCGGCGGCGACCTGTCGACGGAACGGCTGCTGCTCGCCTACGAGAGCGGCATCTTCCCGTGGTACGCGGAGGGCTACGTGCCACTGTGGTGGAGCCCGGATCCGCGCGCGCTGCTCGACCCCGCGCACCTGCACGTGAGCCGCAGCCTGCGGCGGACGCTGCGCGCGGGCGGGTTCTCGCTGACGTGGAACCGCTGCTTCCCGCGCGTGATGGCCGAGTGCGGCCGCCGCCGCAAGGGCGGCACGTGGGTGATCGCGGAGATGCTCGAGGCCTACGCGCGGCTGCACGAACAGGGCAGCGCGCACAGCCTCGAGGTGTGGGCCGGCGACGAACTGGCCGGGGGCATCTACGGCGTGCAGGTCGGCGGGCTGTTCGCGGCCGAGTCGATGTTCCACCGGGTCACCGACATGTCGAAGGTGGCGCTCGTCGTCATGGTGCGTTCGCTGTTCGCCGCGGGCATCGTGGTGTTCGACGTGCAGTTCGTCACCTCGCATCTCGGGTCGCTCGGCGCCTACGAGGTGCCGCGCGAGGACTACTTGCGGCGCGTCGCCGCGGCGGCCGCGGTCCCGGTGGACCTGACGCGGCTCGTGCCGGCGGTGGCGGAACCGGCGGCGCACGGTCGCGGGCCTTGCCGGCCGCGCCCGTGACCGCGGCCGTGCGCGAGCCGGCGTGCGCCGGTCAGCGCCCGTCGACGAACTCGCGCAGCCACGACTCGAGGGTCAACACCGACCAGATCAGGTTGTGCCGGTTCTCGACGCCGTTCATGTGCTCCATGACGATCCGCTCGAGGAACGTCCGGTCGAACATGCCGCGTTCGGCGGTCCGCCTGCCGAGCAGCGTGTCCATGACGAGCTCCTTCAGGCCGTTGCGGATCCAGGTGACGACCGGTTGGCTGAAGCCCCGGAGCTTCCTGCGCCAGAGGATCTCGTCCGGGATCATGCCGGCGATCGCCTCGCGGTAGATCTTCTTCTTCTGCGCCGAACCGGGACTGCGCCCCGTGATCTTGAACCTGCCGGGCACCGTGAAGCCGAGCTCCACGAGCCGGTGGTCGATGAACGGCGTCCGGTTGACCACGCCGTTGGCCGCCGCCATGCGCTCGTTCTTGTAGAGCAGGTCGTTGGCGAGGTAGGTCTTGCAGGCGCCGAACTGGTAGAGGTTCAGCGCGTCGCGGAACCGCGCCGGCTCCATGTAGTACCTGCCCGACGCGAGTTCGTCCTGGCCGCCGACGGCGCGCCGCCAGTCGCCGGCGAGCAAACGCCGCCGCGACTCCCGGTCGAACAGCGGCAGCCAGGTCAGCATCCGTTCGATCTCCGGCATGCTGATCCGGTGGCAGAGGCGCCGGATCGCGGCCCACCTGCCGGTGCGGTCCATCTGCAGCGACCCGCCGAGCAGGCCGAAGGTGCCGCGGCGAAACCACCGCGGCAGCCACGTGAAGAGCCGGACGAACTGTTCGCCCACGACGCCGCCGCCGCCGCAGAAGATCTCGTCCGCGGCCTCGCCCTCGAAGACGACGTCGAGCCCCGCCGACTTCACGAGCCGCATGCAGAGGAAGGTCCCCATCGCGGAGGAGTTGTTGACCGGCGTGTCGAGGTTCCTGACGACGCTCGCGAACGCGTCGGCCGCCTCGCTCGCCGCGAACCGGTGGGTGTGGTTCGCGAAACGCCACCTGTCGACCATGATCTTCTGCAGCCCGGAATCGTCGAAAGCCCCCTCCTCGAAGCCGATCGCGAACGTCTGCAGCGGCTGCTCCGACCCGAGCGACGCCAGCACCGCCGCGATGACGCTCGTGTCGACGCCGCCGCTGAGGACCGCGCCGTAGGGCCGGTTCCCGTAGGCTGCCCGGATCCTGATCGAATCGACCAGGCACTGCTTGATCCGCTCGCGGAAGTCCGCCGCGGCGACCTGGTACTGCTCGGTCAGTTCGCCGAATCGCCAGTACTCGTGCTCCCGGACCGTGCCGTTCTCGAACACCGTGGCGTAACCGGGGCGCAGCGCCTTGACGGTCTCGAGGATCGTGTCGGGGTGCGGCACGCAGGTGCCGGCGAGGTAGAGGTCGACGCCGGCGGGCGAGACGGTCCTGGCGACGAGACCGGTGGCGAGCAAGGCCCGCACCGTCGACGCGAAGAGCACGCCCGAACGACAGCGGGCCCAGAACAGCGAGCGCGAACCGAGGTGGTCGCGCACGAGCAGCAGCCGCCGGCGGCCGCGATCGTACAGAGCGATCGTGAAGACCCCCCC
>VGXW01000032.1 GCA_016873195.1 Planctomycetota bacterium
CGAACAGGATCGCCGGCGGCCAGCCCGACTGGGTCTCGCCGCGTACGGGCCGAGCAGCCGTCCGCGACCAGCCTGCTGTGTGTCGCCTCGGACCCTCGCAGGCGAAGGGACCTCGGCGTCGTTGCCTAGTTCTTAGGCAGCGAGGGAGTAGTGCGTGTTGGCACTTGAGTTTTTCCGGCGGGATTTACGAGGTCTCCGGCCCTCGGCGCGCCACCCAGGCCGTGTCGGCATCCGGTCGAAACCGATCGCCCCCGTGTGGACGGCCCGCTTATCGGCGATCCGCGCCCGCGACGCAAGGGCCGCCGCGGCCCGCGCTGCCGCGCCCCGCCTCCCGCCGCGACCCCGCCCCCACCCCACCCCCGACCTGCACCCGGTCCGCTATCATCCCGTCGCCCTCTGGTTCCGAACCCCTGATCCCGATGCGAGCGTTCGCGCCGCTGCGTACCCTCACCCTGGCCTGCCTTGCCGTCGCCGCGCCGGCCCAGGAGCCCGATCCCGCCGAGGTCGCCGCCGCCGCGGCCACCGCGATCCGCGAGTGGGCGCGCGAGTTCGAGTGCGGCCGGCTCGGCACGTCGGGCATCCTGCGCAGGAGCGCCGGGCTGCAGCCCGCCTACGCGGCTCCCTGCCGGCGCGGCGGATTCCTGCGCTCGCGCGACGAGGAACGGCTCACGCACCTCGACGTGCTGCAGAAGCTGCTCTACTTCGCCGAGTCGCATCCGTCGACGGACCTCGCCGACGCGGTGCTCGGCGTCGCCGCGGCGCGGCTCGAATCGTCGTTCCTCGACCTGCAGGCGCTGCAGTTGCGCGAGATCGGCCACTGGTCGCTGATGCGCATGGAGCACCAGGGCGCGTGGTTCCTCGTGCTGCGTGCGGCGGCGGGCGAACGGGTGCCGCTGTTGGCCGAAGCGCGGCGCGAGGAGGAGGAACAGGGCGAGGGCGGGCTCGCGGTGGGGCCCGGGCGGCGCGTGGCGGCGCTGCGGCTGCTCGGCATGAAGGGGCTGCCGGTGTTCCGCAGCACGATCGGCGCAGCCCTGCGCGACCCGGATCCGCGCGTGCGGCTCGCCGCGGCCGAGGCGCTCGACTTCCAGCGGCGGCCGGAGTCGCTGCCGGCGGCGCTCGCGGCGGTGCAGGTGGAACGGCACCCCGTCGTCTCGCAGGCGCTGGTGCGGCTGGTCGGCGCGCTGCTGCGCACGGGGGGCGAGAAGCTCGAGCCCGGTCAGCGCGCGGCGGCGCTCGCGGTGGCGCTGCGGCAGTTCGGCACGTCGGGTTGGCGTACCGACATGGACCTGCTCGCGCTGGTCGAGGCGTTCCCGCACAAGGAGGCGATCCCGGTGCTGCTCGACGCGCTGGAGCGCGCGAAGGCGCCCGCGGATCCGCTGCTGCGCGCGGTCAACCGGCGCGCGTCGCCGCAACTGCGCGACCGCGCGTGGCAGTTGCTGCGCGGCATGACGGGGGCGTTGCTGGCGGCGGAGGACGTGGCGGGCTGGCGCCGGTTCTGGGCGCAGGAGCAGGACCACATCGTCGTGCCGGCCACGCTGCCGAAGGACCGTCCGCAGAACACGCGCGCGCAGTTCTTCGGCGTGCCGGTCAGCGGCGGCGCGATCGCCTTCGTGGTCGACACGAGCGGCAGCATGGGCGCGGGCGTCGCGGGCACGGCGGCCGGCGGCGAGAGCGAGCGCGCGACGACGCGGCTCGCGGCCGCCAAGGAGCAGATGGCGCTGGCGGTGCAGATGATGGACCCCGAGGCGTCGTTCACCGTGTGGACGTTCGCCGGCACCGCGCACCTGTGGACGCCAGCACCGGTGCGCGCGGGGCCGCATGCGGCGCGCGCACTGACCGAACTGCTGAGCCGGCTGCGCTCGCACGGCGGCACCAACCTCTACGAGGGCCTCGCGCGCTCGCTGCAGATCGGCGAACTGGCCTACGGCCAGCAGCACGAGACCAAGGTCGACGAACTGTTCGTGCTGTCGGACGGCGAGCCGACCGCGGGCGAGATCCAGGACGCCGAAGGGCTGCTGCAGGTGGTGCGCGAGGCCAACCGCTACGCGAAGGTCCGCATCCACACGATCTTCACGGGCCAGGGCCAGGGCGCCGACCTGCTGCGGCGGCTCGCCGAGCAGAACGACGGCGTGTTCGTGCAACGGTAGCGTGGCGCCACCGGGCGCGGCACGATGCGCGCGTGACCGGAGCGCCGACCGACCGCCGGCCGAGCCCGTGGGCGCGGCTCGCCGTGTTCTACACGGCGTCGTTCGCGGTGCTCGGCGTCTACATGCAGTTCTTCCCGGTCTGGCTGCGCGACGAGCGCGGGCTGGACGAGGCGCAGATCGCGCTGGTGCTGTCGGCGCTGACGATCGCGCGCACGGTCGCCGGGCCGCTGTGGTCGCAGCGCGTCGACCGGCACGGCCGGCCCGCGCGCGTGCTGGTCGCGCTGGCGCTGCTCAGCGCCGTGACCTTCGCGGCCTTCGCCGGCGTGCGCTCGCTGCTCGGGCTGTGGTGCTGCGCCCTGCTGTTCGGCTGCGCCTACCCGCCGATGCACCCGATCCTCGACACGCTGGCGCTGCAGGCCGCGCAGCGCGAGGGCTTCGCCTACGGGCGCGTGCGCCTGGTCGGCTCGCTGTCGTTCCTGCTCGTGCTGCTGCCGGTCGGCCTGCTGGTCGAACGCACGGGCGCTCGGGTGGTGCTGTGGCTCCTGCTGGCGCTGCTCGGCGCCACGGCGGTCGCCGCCACGGCGCTGCCGGCCGTCACCACCCCGCCCGCCGCGGAGCGCGCGCCGATCCTTCTGCTGCTGCGGTCGAGACCGTTCGTGCTGCTGCTGGTCGCGTCGTCGCTGATCCAGGGCAGCCACGCGACCTACTACAACCTGTCGACCGTGCACTGGCGCGGCCAGGGCATCGCCGAGAGCACGGCCGGCCTGCTGTGGACCGAGGGCGTGCTCGCCGAGATCGTGCTGTTCTGGTTCGCGCGCGGCAGCATCGAGCGGCTGCGGCCGACGACGCTGGTGATGATCGGCGGGCTCGGCGCCGCGGTGCGCTGGCTCGTGATCGGCGCGACGTCGTCGGTGCCGGTGCTGCTGGCGACCAACTGGCTGCACGCGCTGAGCTTCACCTGCACGTTCCTCGGCTCGCTGCGCGCGCTGGAACGGCGCGTCGATCCGTCGCGGCGCTCCACCGCGCAGGGCCTGCTCGGCGCGGCGAACGCGGGGCTCGGCATGTTCGTCTGCGGCCTGCTCGGCGGCTATGTCTACCGCGTGGACGCGGGCCTGGCCTTCTTCCTGATGGCGGCCACAGCGCTCGCGGGCGTCGTTCTCGCCTTGCGGCTGCGCCAGCAGGCCACGCAGGCAGCACCGATGCAGGCGGCGAACACCAGAGCCAGCCCCGAGTAGTGCCACGGCGGCCGCTGCAGCAGGGCTTGCAGCGCGCCGGTGCCAGCACCCGGCGCGGTCTCGCCGGCGGGCGCGGCTCGCCACGCAGGGGTGGCCACCGGCAGCAGTTGCAGGGCCGGTACCGCGAGCGCCAGCAGGGTCGCGGTCGCCAGCACGTTCTTGAAGCGCAGGATGCCGATCCGGCGCCACGACGGCAGCAGCAGCGCGAACAGCAGCACCGTCGCGGTCAGCGGCCACTCGCGCGCCGGCTCGCGCGAGGCGAGCGCGACCAGCGGCGCACCGGCGACCGCGAGCGCGAGCAGCCACGGCAGCGCCGTGCGCCGCCGCAGCGGCAGGTCGAGGAAGTCGTCGAGGCCGGCGGCGCCGAGCACGGTGACCCCGACGAGCGTGAGCCACCACGATGCGGCCGGCAGCGCAGCCAGCGGCCCGGTCGCCGGCATCGTGTACCACGGTGCCGCGCACGACGGCAGGGCGCCCGCGGCGGCGAGGGCCAGCCAGCGCCAGACGCTGGCGTGGCGCTGGCGGCGCAGCACGCCGAGCGCGCAGAACACCAGCAGCACCGGACCGGCGAAGCGCAGCAGCGACGGCAGGTCGACGGCGGTGGAATCGCGGCCGGCGTGGAGCGGCATCGCGGCGGTCGGCGCCGCCGGCACGCTCAGCCACGGACCGAACGGGTCGATGGCCCACAGCGAGCCGGCCGCGACGGCGGCCAGCGCGGCGGCGGCGCCGAGGTGGGTCCGGAGCGCTGCGCGTTCGTCGGCTGAGCACCCGGCGAGGGTGCGCAGCAGGTAGCCGCAGGCCAGCACCGCCGCGAGCCATGCGGTGAGGCAGGCGCCGCCGGCGAACGGCGCGGCGAGGCAGAGCGGCAACCACGGCAACCAGGTCCGCCGCTGGTCGGGCCGCCCACAGCGGGCGGCCGCCTCCAGCGCGAGCGGCGCGAGGGCCCCGGCGACTTGTTCGCGCGGCAGGCTCGACTGCGCGAGCAGCCACGGCGACAGCGCGTAGCAGGCGCCGGCCAGGAACGCGGCGAACCGGCTGCGGCCCTGCGCGCGCAGGAACCGGTAGCACAAGAGGCCGCCCAGGCCCGGCAAGGCCGCCGCGGCAGCCGCATCGGCCGGTCGCGCCGCGCCGGTCGCCAGCGCCGCGAGCAGGTGCACGGCGAGCGTCGCGGCGGCGATCGACAGCGCGGCGGTGATGCCCTCGCGGCGACCTGAACCGTAGAGGCTCACGGGGCCCGCTCCAGAGCCCCCGGCTCGCTCGGCGTGGCATGGCGCACGTCGTTCTTTCGACGGCGCCGCCGCGTGGGCTTGAGCTACGGCTCACCCGGCGCCGCGGGGGCGCTGCGCCGCCACCGCCTGGCCAGCAGCAGCAGGCCGAGCGTCGCGGCAGCCGCCAGCCACAGACCCGGAACGAGGCCCGGAGCCGCGTAGCGGAAGCAGACCTGCGTGGCCTCGGCGGGGACCGGCACGAGGCGCTGGCTGTGGTTCCCGCGCAGGATGGTGACCGGCCGGCCGCCGGCGGTCGCGGTCCAGCCGGGCAGGAACGTGTCGGTCAGCACGAGCCAGCCGGGCTCGCCGGCGGCCACGTCGAGCACGACCTGGGTCGGGTGGTCGACGACGAAGCGCACGTCGCGCGCAGGGCCGGCCGGCCCGCGTGCTGGCGTCGGCTCCTTCCGGTCGGCCTCGGTGGCGAAGGCACGCGCGCGCGGCTCGAACTGCGGATCGGCGAGCGCCTGCAGCACGGCCTCGTCGTCGGGCAGCACGCGCAGCTCGGATACGACGAACGCGCGCGGCAGCGGCCCCGGCCGTTCGTAGACGAAGAACTCGCCGCCGGGGCCGCGCAGGGTCGGGCCGACCCGCTCGCCCGCGTGCGCGAGCGGCTGCGTCGCGAGCACGTAGCGGACGCCGAGCAGGTCCAACAGCGGGTGCTGCAGCGGGTGCGGGAACGGCGGCGCCGCCAGCGTCCGCGGGTCCTCGCCCGGCATCGGCCGGGTGCGCACGTCGGGCAGCGCGGTCGTGAGATAGCCCCTGGCACAGTGCCGCCGCCCGAACTCGCCGCCGAGCAGGCGCTGCAGCGGCTCCATCGCGCGGGCGTCGGCGTGCGAGTAGACGTGCAGGTCGCGGATGCCGGGCACGAACAGCTGGCCCGCCGGCAGCTGCGATGGCAGGGACTCGCCGGGGCTGCCGCGCGCGATCGTGAAGCCGCCCTGCTCGCGGGTGCCCGCGGCGCGTTCGCGCAGGAACGCGTGCACGGGCGTGTCGACCGGGCTCGGTTGCGCGATGCCGCGCAGCAGCGTCCGGCCGTGGCCGCCGAGCTCGGCGACCGCCAGCAGCAGCAGCGCGCGCAGCAGCCAGCGCCGCGCGCGCGGCCGCCCGGCGCAGAGCGCGATCGCCGCCAGCAGTGCCCCGCAGGCCAGCAGCATCCAGCCTGCCTCCGCGCCGCTCGCGGCGAGCCGGTCGACCGCGGCCCGCACGCGGTCGACGCCGTCCGCGGCGCCCGCCTGCAGGTGGGCGCGCGCCGCCTCCGCCGTGACCTCGATGCCCAGGCCCGGGTTCGTGTAGCGCTGCGCGATCTCGCTGACGGGCCATGCCGGTTGCTCCGCGTGGCGCGCGGCCGGCCGCGCCGCGAGCCAGGGCACCGCCGCGGCGAGCCCGAGCGCCACCGTCGCGAGACCCAGCAGACTGCGCCGTCGGGCCTGCGCGAGCCGGTCGAGCCCGATCGCCGCGAGCCAGGCGAACGGCAGCGTGGCGGGCGCGAGCCAGCGCATCGGGAAGACGTTCTTGACGACCGGCAGCAGGTAGAGCAGACCGGCACCGGGCAGCAGCAGCGCGAGGCCGAACAGCAGCAGCAGCGTGACGATCAGGAACCAGCGCAGGTGGCCGCGGCCGCGCACGGCGCCGTAACCGGCCAGCAGCAGGCCCGGCGTGCCGAAGAACACCGCGTACTCGGTGTAGTTGAAGTTCGGCTCGAGACGCCGGCCGTCGGCGCCGCCGAGGCTGCTCCACAGGTAACACAGCGGCTGCTTGCCGTAGGGCAGTTCCGAGGCCGCGGTCGGGTGGCCGAGCGCGTCGGGCAGCAGGTAGCCGAGCAGGCCGTAGCCCTCGAACTGCGCGGTCGCGAGCTGCGCGAACGACGGGTCGATCGAGCGCGCGCTCTGCGGGAAGAACAGCAGCGACGGCAGCACCTGCGGCATCGCCAGCAGCGCGCCGCAGGCGAGCGCCGCCAGCAGCCGCCACCCGAGCCGGCGCGCCGCGCGCGAGCCCTCGACGCCGAGCCGTTCGGCGACGAGGCGCACGCACAGGATCCCGCCGAGCACGGTGGTCGCCGTCGCGTAGGGCGGGAAACCCGCGAGCCACGGCATCGCGGTGGTCACCGCCACCGCGGCGAACGGACCGGGTCGCAGGGCGGGCGCGCGCTGCAGGCGCAGCAGCGCCCACCACAGGCCCGGCAGCCACACGAGGCTCGCGAGCCGCATCCAGAAGAACCCGTTCGCCGCCATCGGCGCGGCGAGCTGGAACAGGGTCGCGCCGAACCACGCCGCGCGCACCGACAGCTGCACCTCGCGCAAGAGACCGAGAGCGAGCAGCCCGGCGATCGCGAGGCTCTGCCAGGCGAGCCAGCCGAGCCGGCCCGCTGGATCGTCGGCGCACAGCACGACCCAGTTCGGCGGGTAGCACAGGCCGAGCAGCCCGTGCGCGTGCAGCGGCGCGCCGGTGCGCGCGTGCGGGTTCCACAGCGGCCAGCGGCCCGCGCGCAGTTCGTCGCGCGCGAGTTCGAGCTCGGGCAGGAACCAGACCGGCACCTCGGTGACGTCCTTGTTGTCGCCGCGCGCGAGCTCGGCGCGCTGCTCGGCGGAGAGCTGCAGCGCCGCCGGCGGGAACTGCGCGACGTCGTAGGGCACGAACGCGCGGTCGCCGATCAAGCAGGGCCACAGCCACAGCAGCGGCTGCAGCAACAGCAGCAACACGGCGACCAGGGTCGCGCGGCGGTCGTTCACGTCCTCCTCCGCGGGCGCACGAAGGCGAGCCAGGCGATCGCGAGCAGCGCCAGCAGGCTCACGTGGCGCGGCCAGACGGTGCGCGCGCCGTCGTAGGTGAACACGATCTCCTGCTCCTGATCGCTGGCCTTCACGTAGACCGCCCGCAGGTAGTGATCGGCTGCGAGCACCTCGGTCTGGTAGCCGTCGACCGTCGCGCGCCAGCCGGGATCGTAGGGATCGGCGAGCCGCAGGTAACCGTCGGCCTCGGTGGCGACGCGCACGGTGACGCGTTCGTCCGCGTGCGCGACGACGGTCACGCGCGCGGGCGAAGCGGGCTTCGGTGCCGGGGCCACGGCGCCCGGGTGCTCCAGCACGGTGCGGCGCGCGACGTCCCGCCCGGGCCGGGCCAGCAGGGCGAGCCGTTCGGCGCGGTCCGGCACGCGGTCGATCTCGCGCACGAACGTCGCGCGCGGCAGCGTGGTCAGCCGCTCGTAGAGGCGGTAGCCGCCGGTGCCCGGCGGCGTGCGGTCGGCGAGGTGCGGGCCCGGCGGCAGCGGCTCGCGCGTCAGCACGAAGCGGATGCCGAACAGGTCGCACAGCGGATGCGCGAGCGACGCGGGATCGTGGAACGCGCCGACGCCGGTGCCGCCGCCGCCGAACGCGACGTCGGCCTTGCCCGCGCGGTCCGGCTCGATCGCGCGGAAGAACTCCTCGAAGCGGGCGGCCGGCAGCGGGTTGTAGCCCGTCGCGTCCTCGAGGCCGTGGAAGCCCGGCAGGTTGCCGGGATACCACGACGATTCACGCGCCTCGGTGGCGGGCGCGAGGCGCCCGAGGCGCGGGCGGAGCCCGTTCGGTTCGGCGGCGGCGAACATGGGCGCCACCGCGAGGGGGGCGGCGTTCACGCGCGCCGCGGGCACCGTCTGCACCGGGCCGAAGCCGAAGCTCAGCAGTTCGAGCGCGGTCAGCGCGATCAGTGCCGCGGCTCGGGCTCGCCCGCAGAGCCACAGCAGCGCCACGGCGCCCAGCGCCGCGGCGAGCAGCGACCGCAGTGCGGTCGCGTGCAGGTGGAACCCGTTCCAGTCCTGCTCGCCCGGCGCCATCGCCGCGCGGATGCTCGCCGCGATCGCGCCGGCGTCGCCCGCTGCCGCCCGCACGTACGGGTGGTCGCCGTCGAGCGCGATCAGACCGGCGACGCCGCGCGCGAGGTCGCCCTGCAACCAGGCCAGCGCAGCGAGCGCGCCCGCGGCGGCGGGACCGAGCACGAGGAACGCGGGCCAGCGCCGCGCGCCGGCCAGCAGGCGGTCGGCGCCGAGTCCCGCGAGCACGACCAGCGCCATCGCCACGGTGAACAGGAGGCGCCGCAGGTCCGCCGAGGCGATGCCCGGCACGAAGCGCGCGAGCGACAGGAACGGCTCGTCCGCGGTCGCGAAGCCGAAGCCGCAGAGGCCCGCGAGCCCGAAGAACAGCACGAGCCCGCGGCGCGAGCGGTCGCCGAGCGCCAGCAGCACGCAAGCGAGCGGCAGCGTGCCGACGGCGAACGACGTCTCGGCCCAGCTCTGGAACGGCGCCCCCGTGACCTGGCTGGTCGGTTGCGCGAGCAGCACCAGCTGGCTCCACGGCATGCGCGTGACGTCGCCGAACGGATCGTGCGGATCGGGGTAGAACGGATCGCTGGACCAGCTCAGCAGGTCCGGCCACAGCGCCGCGAGCGCGTGGTCCCATTCGAGGCCGTGCGCGGCCAGGAACGCCGGGTCCCAGCCCGATCCGCGCGCCGAGATCGCGGCGGCCTGCAGCACGGGGATCATCTGCGCGGACGACAGGAGCCCACCGAGCAGCAGCCCGGCGCCGACCGGCAGCAGCGCGCGCAGCCGTTCACCGCGGGGCCGGCTGGCCGACGCGAACGCCGCGAAACCGACCGTGAGGTAGGTGACCTGCAGGCTGACCACCGCGAATCCCGACAGCCACGAGATGCCGGTCCAGGCGCCGAGCCAGGCGACCGCTCGCCGCGCCGCCCGCCCGGTGACCGCGCCGGCGACCAGTTCGTGCACCGCACCGAGCATCGGCCACAGCGGCAGCGCCGCCGTCAGGATCACGTTGTGGTGCAGCTTGCACTGCGTCCACAGGCCCAGCCCGGCCGCGACGAGCCCGAGCAGCGCCGCGGGCTGCGCGCAGCCGATCCGGCGCAGGAACCGCCAGGCGAAGTAGCCGAACAGCACCTGGTGCACCAGGTACCACCAGCCGTACCACTGCTCGCTCGGCAGCACGAGCAACAGCGCGTTGATCGGCTGGTAGACCTGCGCCATCTGCGGCACGAACGGCGCGCCGCCGGCGATGTCGCGCGTCCACAGCGGGAACTCGCCGGCGCGGAACCGGCGCTGCATGACGCGGTCCCAGCACAGGGACTGCAGGTACTTGTCGCCGCCGCAGGCGAGCCCGCGCCGGGCGTCGCCGGGGTCGAAGCTGCCGTCCGCCAGCGCCTCGGCGCGCACGATCCCCATCTGCTCGGGCGGATAGGGCACCAGGGCCCGCCCGGGCAGCAGCGCGTCGCGCAGGAACAGCAGAGCACAGCAGAGGGCCAGCACCAGGGCCTGCAGGTGCTGGGGTCGCGGCGGCGACGGGTGGACGGCGAGCACCGGGGTACGATGCAGCACCGTGGCGGCGAACACAAACGGGCGGCCCGGAACCGCTGCCCGGCCCCGGAGAAGAGTCCGTGGCGCCGGTCGCGGCGGCGACTATGTTGGCGGCGCACCGACCACCTCGCGATGTCCGCCCCTGCCCCGCACGAGGCCGAGTTCGTCCCGATCAGCGAGCAGCTGCTCCTGCGCAGCGAGCGCGCGCGGGCCGGCGACCGGTGGTCGCCGGTGCAGCTCGGCCTGCTGCTCGGCATCGTGCTGCTGGCCATCGGGCTGCGGCTGTGGAACCTCGAGCAGTGGTCGCTGTCGGCCGCGGAGGCGGCGACGTGGCGCGCGGCGACCAGCCCCCTGGCCGGGCCCGGCGGGTTCCTGGCCAGCGACGACAGCTGCCAGCCGCTCTGCCACCTGCTGCTGCGCTGGCTGCTCGACGTGGGCGCGCTGCCGTTCCACGGCGAGGGCTGGCTCAGGCTGCCGTTCGCGTGCGCCGGCGTGTTGACGGTGCCGCTCGTCGCCGTGGTCGCCGAGCGACCGATCGGCCGCCGCGCCGCGCTGCTGGCCGCGGCGCTGCTCGCCGTGCATCCGTGGCACGTGGCCCAGAGCCAGAGCGCGTCGGGCGAGGTCGCCGCGCTGTTCTTCGCCGTGCTCGGTGCCGGGATGGTCGCGGCACCGCTGGACACGGGCAGGCGCCGCGGCGCGATCGGCGCGGGCTGCTGCGTGCTGCTGGCCGCGGGCTGCGATGCGTCCGGCTGGGGTGCCGGGCTCGCGCTCGCGCTCGGGGCGCAACTCGGCCACGCGCCGCCCGTCCGGCGCAGGCGGTTGCCGGCCGTCGCCGCCGCCGGCCTGCTGGTGGCCGCGGCCGTGCTGCTGGGCTCTGGCTTCGCGTCCGGGCCGGCGCGCTCTCCGTTCGAGCTCGTCGCCGGCTGGGTCGCGGCGGGTCGGCCCTCCGTCTGGCTCGCCGCCGCCGTCGCCTGCCTGCTGCCGCTGCGCCGCGACGCGCGCGGTGCGGCCGCCTGGCTCGCGATCGCCGCCGCGGCGCCGCTCGCGCTGGGCCTGCTCGCCGGCTGCCTCGGCGCGGCCGTGGCAGCCGCGGACGGGCTGCTCGCGGTCGTGCCGCTGTGCTGCCTCGCGGCGGTCGCCGCGCTCGCCTGGTTCGACAAGGTCGTCGAGGCACTCGGCGGCGCGCGCGGCTGGGTGCTGCCAGGGGCGCTGGCCGGCCTGTGCATCGGCGCCGACCTCGCGGTCGACACGGGACTGCGGGCAGCCGTGCACGGCGGCGGCCGGCCGGACTGGCGAGGCGCGCGCGACGCCGTGCTGCGCGCGGCCGGGACGGAACGGCTCGCGGTGATCGCCGGCCGCGGCATCGACTGCCTGACCTACTACCTGCGGCCGAACCACCACCGCGACCCGTCCACCGACGCCCATCCGGGCGTCGCACTGGCGCCGCTCGGCGAGGGCCTCGCGGGCGCCGCGGCACCGCTCGGGCCGGGCGCGCGCTTCGCCGTGCTCGCGCGCGACGAACTGCTGCGTTGCGAGGCGGATCCGGCCGATCGGGCCGTGCTGCAGGCAGGCCGAGCGGTGGCGGTGCTGCCGTCGTCCGCCGCTCCCGATCGCGACACGCTCTACGTGATCGCCCTCGGCGGCGGCTGAGGCCGGGGTCCCGGCGCGCGTCCCGGCGCGGGTCCCGGCGCGGAATCAGCCGCGCGGGTGCAGCCGCTGGTGCACGCTGCGCAGCCGTTCGTGGTCGACGTGCGTGTAGACCTGCGTCGTCTGCAGCGAGGCGTGGCCGAGCATCTCCTGCACCGAGCGCAGGTCGGCGCCGCCGGCGACCAGGTGGGTCGCGAACGAGTGCCGCAGCGCGTGCGGCGAGCAGGCGACCGCGAGGCCGGCCCGCGCGGCGGCCGCGCGCACGACCTGGAACACGCGCACGCGGTCCAGCGGGCGGCCCGTGCGCGACAGGAACAGCACGTCGCCCGGGTCCTGCGCCGCGCGCGCGCGCAGCGCCGGGCGCACCTCGGTCAGGTAGCGCCGCAGCCAGTCGAGGGCCACGTCGGCGATCGGCACGAGCCGTTCCTTGTTGCCCTTGCCGAACGCGCGCAGCAGCCGGTGCTCCGGGATCACGCTCGTCGTGCGCAGCCCCACGACCTCGCCGGCGCGGCAGCCGGTCGCGTAGAGCACGTGCAGCAGCGCCCGGTCGCGGATGCCGAGCAGGCCGTCGGCAGGCACCTCGAGCAGCCTCGCGACGGCCTTCCGGCTCGGCGCGTTGGGCAGCTTCTGCTCGAGCCGCGGGCCGAGCAGGCCCTCGGCGACGTCGTGCGCGGCGAGGCCTTCGGCGGCGAGGAACCGGCAGAAGCCGCGGATCGCCGCGGCGGCGCGGGCCACCGACGCGGGCGCGTGGGTGGCGAGCAGTTCGCCGAGGTGCCGGTCGATCGCCTCCCGCCCGGGCAGTGCCGCGTGTCCGGCGAGGAACCGCCGCAGGTCGCGCCGGTAGGCCGCCACGGTGTGCGGCGACACCTGGAGTTCGACGCCGAGGTAGACCAGGAAGTCGGCCAGCGCGCGCTGGCCGGTCGGGTTGGTTGCCGCCGGCACGGCGCAGAGGCTAGGCGGTCCTGGCCGCGCTGCAAGCGCCCGCGCGCCGGCGGGCCAGGGCGGGTGCGGCGCGAAGCTCCGGATCGCTCCAGATCGCGTGGCGGACCGCCGAAACTGCTCCCGCGGCGCCTTGACCACCCGGGAGGGCGAACGTATCGTCCTCGCCCCTTCGCGGCGGTCGGTCCTTCCGCCTCCGCGGGGCAGACCGGCGGCAGGGCGCCGCCGGATCCAAGTCGCCGACCCATCGCCGAGTTCGAACTGCCCATGCCGAAGCCGACCAAGACGGAACTGGCCAAGTACAAGCAGGTGCTGGAGA
The DNA here is from genome assembly GCA_016873195.1 of Planctomycetota bacterium. Lineage (GTDB taxonomy): Bacteria > Planctomycetota > UBA1135 > UBA1135 > UBA2386 > VGXW01. The sequence goes on from VGXW01000032.1 coordinate 12,897, forward strand.
AGCAGCTCGCGTCGCTGCGCGGCGACGTGGGGTCGATGCGCGACGAGGCGCTGCGCGCTTCGGAACAGGACGCGTCGGTCGACCATCTCGCCGACCAGGGCACCGACAACTACGACCAGGGCTTCATGCTCGGGCTGATCGAGAACGAGGAAGAGACGATCAAGTTGATCGAGGAGGCCCTCGACCGCGCCGCCGGCAAGGGCGACTGGGACTTCGGCGTCTGTCCGCTCTGTCTCGAGGAGAGCGAGAACCTCAAGAAGCAGAAGGACGTCAAGACGGGCAAGGTCAGCAAGGCCGGCAAGATCGGCAAGGCCGGCAAGGCCAAGGCGATCGACCCCTGGATCCCGAAGGCTCGCCTCGAGTACCTGCCCTGGGCGCGCTTCTGCGTGCGGCACCAGGAGGTCGAGGAACGCAACCGCGAGAGCGCGTGACCGGGCCCGGCGCGCCCGGTGCAGGCCCCGCCCAGGCACCAGCCGAGCCGGCCCGCGAGGCGTTGGGGTTCGGCGGCAAGTGGTGGTTCTGGGTCCCGTGGCCGCTGCTCGTGCTGCTCGACCTCTGGAGCAAGGCGGCCGTGTTCGGCTTCCTCGACCGCGAATACGCCGCCGTGCCCGAACCGGCGCGCAAGCACCTCGTGTTCGATTCCGTGCTGCGGCTCGAACTGGTGAGCTGGGGCAACCCGGGCACGATCTGGGGGCTGCTGCAGAGCGCCACGGTGCCGCTGATGGTGCTGCGCTGTTGTGCCGTGGTCGGGCTGTTCTGGTTCCTGCGCCGCACCAACCGGGCGGCGCGAGTGCAGCAGTTCGTGCTGTCGCTGATCCTCGCCGGCGCGCTCGGCAACCTCTACGACAACTTCGTGCGCGCCGACCGGACGGTGCGCGACTTCCTCTACTTCACGGGCACGTGGCCCGTCGCGTGGGGCTTCCCGGCCTTCAACGTCGCCGACTCCTGCATCACCGTCGGCGCGATCGCCCTGTTCCTGCTGCTGTGGCGCGAGGATCGCACGCGGCCGCGGCGGGCGGTATCCTGAGCGCCCCGCGACCCCCCTGCGCCCCTGCGCCCCGGCTGCCTCCGTGCTGACGACCACCCTCGGCTCCCTGACCCTGCGCAATCCCGTGCTCAGCGCGTCGGGCACGTTCGGGTCGGGGTGGGAGGGCCGCCTGTTCGCCGACCTGCGGCAGGTCGGCGCCCTGGTGTCGAAGACCGTCACCGTGGCGCCGCGGCCCGGCAACCCGCCGCCGCGCATCCACGAGACCGCGTCGGGCATGCTGAACTCGATCGGCCTCGAGAACCACGGGGCCGACCACTTCCTCGCCGAGACGCTGCCGCGGATGCGCGAACTCGCGGCGGACAGCGGCGTGCGCGTGATCGTCAACATCGGCGGCGAGTCGGTCGGCGAGTTCGTGCAACTCGCCGAGCGGTTCAGCGCCGCCGGCGTCGACGCGCTCGAGGTCAACCTGTCCTGCCCGAACGTGCAGGAGGGGCGGCTCCTGTTCTCGACCGACCCGCGGCTCACCGAGGCGGCCGTGCGCGCCGTCAAGCGCGCGGCCTCGGTGCCGGTGTTCGCGAAGCTGTCGCCGAACGTGACCGACATCGTCGCGATCGCGCGCGCGGCCGAGCAGGGCGGCGCCGACGGTCTCACCGCGATCAACACGCTGATCGGCATGGCGATCGACTGGCGGCGGCGCCGGCCGGTGCTCGCGCGCGGCATCGGCGGCCTGTCGGGCCCGGCGATCAAGCCCGTCGCGCTGCGCATGGTCTACGAGTGCGCGCGCAGCGTGCGCATCCCGGTGATCGGCGTCGGCGGCGTGCGCTCGGCGCAGGACGTGCTGGAGTTCGTCTGCGCGGGCGCTTCGGCGGTGCAGGTCGGCACGGCGCAGTTCACCGACCCGGCCCTGATGGTGCGCATCGTCGGCGAACTGCGCACGCTGCTCGCGGCGGCGGGCACGACGATCCGCGCCCTGCGCGGCAGCGCGCTGCCCGGCGCGGCGCCGCAGGAGCTCCGGGCATGAGGCTCCATGCGCTGACGCTCGAGGTCGTGCGCAGGGCGGTCGCGATCTACCAGGAGCATGCCTACGGCACCGGCCGGCCGCGGCGGGCCGTCGAGTTGCCCGCGACGGGAGGCCCGGATTCGCTGCTGGCGATGTTCCAGAGAGAGCAGCTCGAGACGGTCCCGGGCCACCCGTGCCAGCGCTTCAGCCTGCGGCTCGGCAACCGCAACTACCCGTTCATGAAGCTCGTGCTGCAGGAGTACCTGGTCGCCGGCGAGTTCTACTTCGCCGTGGACACGCACGACCAGATGGAGATCAAGTCCGACTACCCCGACTACGCGCAGTGGGTGGCGGTCCGGAGCTTCAACCGCGACCTCAAGCAACGCATCGAGGCGGACTTCGCCGCGGCCGGGCTCGACACGTGCGCCGCGTTGCGCCGCCTGCTGGCCGGCACGGACCCGGGGACGGGCCAGGCGTACCGCGGGCTCGTGCTGATCGTCGACGACGAGGAGGACCTCGCGGCGGCGCTCGAGACGCTGCTGAGGCGGCGCGGCTTCCACACCTGCAAGGTCCACGACGGCAAGAGCGCCGTGCGCGCGGCCCAGGACCTGCTGCCGGACCTCGTGATCCTCGACTACGAACTGCCGGAACTCGACGGGCTGCAGGTGCTCGAGCAGCTGCGCGCCGAGCCGGCCACGCGGCGCATCCCGGTGCTGCTGAACAGCGCCGCCCGCATCTCGATGGCCGACATCGCCAAGGCCGACGGCTTCCTCGCCAAACCGTTCCCGGAGGCGCTGCTCTTCGAGATGATCGGCCGCGTGCGGCGCAACAGCGAGGGGCGCCGATGAACGAAGCCGGGCGGTCGCGCTGCGTGCAGTGGTTCGGCGCCGTGCTGCTGCTCGTGCTCTGCAGCGCGCTGGCCGCGCGCGCGCAGGCCCCCGACGGCGCCGTGCCGATCGCCGCGGCGCTGCGCGACGAACTCGCGGCGCCGCCCGCCGCCGGCCAGCCGCGGGCCGCCGCCGCGGTCGATCGCCCGGTCCGCCGCCCGGGTCCGCCGCCGCCGGCGCGCCCGCTGCCGCGCACGCGCTCGGTCACCGGGCACGGCCTGCCGCCGCCGCGCGCGCCCTAGGCGAGCGATCCGCGCCGCCCGCCCGCAGCCCGCGACCGCCGCTGCGCGGTCGCCGGAGCGCCGTCGCTCCGTTCCCGCGTTCCCATCCGCATTCCCATCCGCATTCCCATCCGTCCGTCATGAAGATCGACATCGGTTCCATCCCCGCGCGCATCGGCAAGGCCCTGCAGGGGCTGTTCGGCTCCGCGAACCAGCGCGCCCTCGCCACCTTCCAACCCGTCGTCAAGGCCACCAACGCGCTCGCGGACTGGGCCAAGGGGCTGTCCAGGGAGCAGTTCGTCGCCGCCGTCGCCGAACTGCGCCAGCAGGTGCAGAAGGGCGACAAGACGCTCGACGACGTGCTGCCGCAGATGTTCGCGCTCGTGCGCGAGGCGGCCACGCGCACGATCGGCCTGCGCCCGTTCGACGTGCAGCTGATCGGCGGCGCCGTGCTGCACCAGGGCAAGATCGCCGAGATGTCCACCGGCGAGGGCAAGACGCTCGTCGCGACGCTGCCGGCGGCGCTCAACGCGCTGCTGGGCAAGGGCGTCTACGTGGTCACCGTCAACGACTACCTGGCCAAACGCGACCGCGACTGGATGGCCCCGATCTACGAGTACCTGGGGCTCACGGTCGGCGCGATCCAGTCGTCGATGCCGCCGCAGGCGCGCCAGCCCGAGTACGCGTGCGACATCACCTACGGCACGAACAACGAGTTCGGCTTCGACTACCTGCGCGACAACATGAAGTGGCGCACCGACGAACAGGTGCAGAAGCGCCTCAACTACGCGATCGTCGACGAGGTCGACTCGATCCTGATCGACGAGGCGCGCACGCCGCTGATCATCTCCGGCGAGAGCGAGGGCACGACCGAACGCTTCCTGCTCGCGGACCGCATCGCGCGCCAGCTCAAGGTCGACGAGCACTTCGAGATCAAGCTCAAGGAGCACCAGTGCCTGCTCAACGAGGCCGGCATCGAGCGCGCCGAGAAGCTCGTCGGCGTCAGCAGCTTCTACAGCGACCCGGCCTACATGGAGTGGCCGCACCTGCTCGAGACGGCGCTGCGCGCGCACCACGTCTACGAGAAGGACAAGCACTACGTGGTCGCCGCCAAGAAGGGCCCCGAGGGCCAGGACGAGGCCCCCGAGGTGATCATCGTCGACGAGTTCACCGGCCGACTGATGCCCGGCCGCCGCTGGAGCGACGGCCTGCACCAGGCCGTCGAGGCCAAGGAAGGCCTGCCGCCGCGCGAGGAGAACCGCACGCTCGCGACGATCACGCTGCAGAACTACTTCCGCATGTTCAAGAAGCTCGCCGGCATGACCGGCACGGCGATGACCGAGGCCGCCGAGTTCTCGCGCATCTACCACCTCGACGTCGTCTCGGTCCCGACCAACCGGCCGATGGTGCGCAAGGACGCCAACGACCAGGTCTACCTCGACGGCAAGAGCAAGCTCGACTCGATCGTCGCCGAGATCCAGGGGGAGTACCAGAAGGGCCGCCCCGTGCTGCTAGGCACGACCTCGATCGCGAAGTCCGAGACGATCTCCGCGGCGCTGACCGCGGTCGCCGTGCCGCACAACGTGCTGAACGCCAAACAGCACGCGCGCGAGGCCGAGATCGTCATGCAGGCGGGCCGCAAGGGCATGGTCACCGTGGCGACCAACATGGCCGGCCGCGGCACCGACATCGTGCTCGGCGGCAAGCCCGAGGCCCTGTTGTAGACCGAACTGGCGCAGCAGGGACTGCAGCCCGAAGCGCCGGAGGCGCAGGCGCTGCTCGCGCGGCTCAAGGAGCAGTGCGCGCGCGAGCACGACGAGATCGTGCAGCTCGGCGGCCTCTACGTGATCGGCACCGAGCGCCACGAGGCGCGCCGCATCGACAACCAGCTGCGCGGCCGCTGCGGCCGCCAGGGCGACCCGGGCCAGACCAAGTTCTTCCTGTCGTTCGACGACGACCTGATGCGCATCTTCGCCCGCGACTGGGTCAAGGTGATGATGGAGAAGATGGGGCTCAAGCCCGGCGAGGTCATCGACAGCCCGATGGTCACGCGCGGCCTCGCCAAGGCGCAGAAGAAGGTCGAAGCGCGCAACTTCGACATCCGGAAGCACCTGCTCGAGTACGACGAGGTGATGGACAAGCAGCGCAAGTTCGTCTACGGCCAGCGCCAGGAGGCGCTGGAGTTCAAGGGCCTGCGCGACAAGGTGCTCGGCATGTTCGAGGAGGTGCTCGAGCCGGTGGTCGAGCGCTGCTCGGCGAACAAGGACCAGCCGATCGAGTTCGGCGAGCTGCGCAAGTGGCTCGTGCACCGCTGCGGCGAGGCGCTCGACCTGCAGGGCTTCGAGCAGGTCGGACGCGAACAGTTGATGGACTGGATCATGGAGCGCGTCGAGAAGCTGCACGACGCGCGCGGCGCCGACTACGGCGAGCACTGGGACGGGATCCTGCGCTTCCTCGTCGTCGACACGATCGACAACAAGTGGAAGGACCACCTGTACGCGATGGAGGTGCTGAAGACCGGCATCGGCCTGCGCGGCTACGCGCAGATCGATCCGAAGAACGAGTACAAGAAGGAGGGCTTCGAGAAGTTCCAGCTGCTCAAGAGCGAGGTCGCCGACCACGTCACGGGCTTCGTCTACAAGCACGAGGCGACCGACACGATCCGCGACATGCTGACCGGGCGGCTGCGCCGCGAGGCGCCGCGGCGCGAACCGCAGATGCAGATGCCGCGCACGCCCGAGGAACTGCAGGCGCTGTTCGAGCAGCTGATCGCGGCCGGCAAGATCCCGCAGGAGGTGCTCGACCGCATGGCGAAGGGCGAGCGGTTCGTGCTGCGCGTGACGCCCGAGGGCCTCGTGCTGCAGCAGGCGCCGCCCGAAGGCGCGGCTCCGGCCGGCTCCGGCGCGGCCCCGGCCGCGGAGCCGCCGTCCGCCGCTCCGCCGCCCGCCGCGCCGGCTCCGCCCGCACCGCCCGCCGCGCCGTCGGCTGCCGCCGTCGCCGCCGCGGGGGCCCTGCAGGCCCAGCGCCGGCTCGCGCCGGCGATGCCGCCGCCGCCGAAGCCCGCACCGAAGGGGTTGCCACCCGGCGCGGCCCGGCCGGGCCGCAACGACCCGTGCCCGTGCGGTTCGGGCATCAAGTACAAGAAGTGCTGCGCGCCCGCGTTCGACGGATGAACGCCTCCGCCGGCGGAACCAGCGCTGCCCTGCCCGTGCCGCGCAGCCGTCTGCGCGGCTGGCTCACGATGGGGATCTACCAGCCGCTGTTCCTGCTGGCGTTCCTCGTCTACAGCCCCGTGCTGCTCTGGCGGCTCGCCTTCGACGCCCGCTACCGCAAGGGGCTGCGCGAGCGCATGGGCTACGTGCCGGGCCCCGCCGGCGGGCGCCCGGTCGTCTGGATCCACGGCGTCTCGGTGGGGGAGGTCAAGGCCGCGAGCCACTTCGTCGCGCGGCTGCGGCAGCAGCGCCCCGACCTGCAGCTCGTCGTCTCGGCGACGACGCCGAACGGCCACGTGGTCGCGCGGCAGGAGTACAAGGACCTGCCGGTCGTGTTCTATCCGCTGGACTTCGGCCGCTTCCCCGCGCGCGCGCTCGACCGGCTGCGCCCGCGCTGCGTGCTGCTGATGGAACTCGAGATCTGGCCGAACTTCCTGCAGGCGGCGCGCAAGCGCGACGTGCCGGTCGCGGTGATCAACGGCCGCATCAGCGAGCGCACCTTCCGCGGCTACCGGCTCGCGCGTGGCCTGTTGCCGCAGCTCGATCTGATCAGCACCTACTGCGTGCAGGACCGCGCCTACCAGAAGCGGCTGCTCGACCTCGGCGTCGACCCCGCGCGCGTGCACGTCACGGGCAACATGAAGTACGACAGCGTCGTGATGGGCAGCCACGCCGACGCCGCCGCGCGGCTCCGCCCGTGGCTCGCGCCGCGCGGCGAACTCGTGGTCGTCGCCGGCTCGACGCACGCCGACGAGGAGCTCTGGCTGCTGCAGGCGCTCGGCGCCGCCTCGTCCGGCCTGGCGCAGCCACTGCGCACGGTGCTGGTGCCGCGCCACCCGGAGCGCGCCGCGGCGATCGCCGAGCAGGTCGCCGGCCTCGGCCTCGAGGTGCTGCGCTGGAGTTCGGTCGCCGAGGCGCTGCCGCCGCTGCCGGAGCGCACGGTCGTGCTGGTCGACACGATCGGCCAGCTGCAGCGCTTCTACGCGGCCTGCGACGTGGCGTTCGTCGGCGGCAGCCTGATCCCGCACGGCGGCCAGAACATGCTCGAGCCGGCGGCGCAGGGCCGGGCGACGCTGTTCGGGCCGCACACGGCGAACTTCCGGCGCGACGTCGAACTGCTGCTCGCGGCGGACGCGGCGGTGCAGGTGCCGGATCGCGACGGACTCGCCGCGGCCCTGGCGCAGCTGCTGCGCGACCCGGCGCGCAGAGCACGACTCGGGGCCGACGCGACGCGCGTGATCGCCGAGAACCAGGGCGCCACGCTGCGCACGCTCGAACTCGTCGCCGGCCTGCTCGGCGCGCCCGGCGGGACCGTGGGTTGACCGTCGCCGGGCCGTTCCCTACCGTCGCGCCGATGAAGTGCCCGTGCACGAGCGGCGTGGACTACGCCGACTGCTGCGAACCGGTGATCCAGCAGCGCCGCAAGGCGGCGACGGCGGAAGAACTCATGCGGTCGCGCTACACCGCCTACGCGCTGGGCCACCTCGACTGGATCGTCGAGAGCCAGTCGCCCGCCGGCCGCCAGTTCGTCGACCGCAACGCGACCGAGCAGTGGAGCAAGCGCGCGACCTGGCACCGCCTGGAGGTGCTGTCGGTGCAGGACGGCGGGCCCGACGACCTGGAGGGCTTCGTCGACTTCAAGGCCTACTACACGATCAACGGCGAGGACGTCACCCACCACGAGGTCGCGAACTTCCAGAAGGAGGACGGCACCTGGTACTTCGTCGACGGCGTCGAGGTGAAGCCGCGGCCCTTCAAGCGGCTCGACCGGAAGGTCGGCCCCAACGAGCCGTGCCCGTGCGGCAGCGGCAGGAAACACAAGAAGTGCTGCGGCAAGGCTGGTGCCGCGGGCTGAGCGGCGGCATCGTGCGCGCACGAAGGAGCCGACGACGTCGAGGCGGTGTTCGCGACGTTCGCGGCGGACATGAAGGACGCGCCGCCGGACATGGTCGCGGAGATGAAGAGGAAGATGGCGGGCTCGATCGTGCTCGAGGCCGACCGCACGGTCACCATGAGCTTCGACGCGGGGCTGCCGACGACCCAGAAGAGGAACGCGTCGGGCACCTGGAAGCTCGACGGCACGACCTTGTCGTTCACGACGAAGAAGGGCGACAGGGACGAGGTCAAGACCGGCATGCTGGCCGGCGGCAGGATCACGCTCACCGAGGACCAGGGCGGCAAGAAGGTGCAATGGTGTTCGTCGAGAAGTGACGGGCGCGCCGGCCTTGCGCCCGCGCGCGCCCGGCGCCACGATCCCGCGCTCCACCGACGAGATCCACGATGCTGCGCCACCTGTTGCGACTGCTCCCGCTCGCCCTGCTCGCCGCCTGCGGCGGCCACCACCCGCTCGACGGCGCCTGGAACCAGGAACTGGCCGACGGCAGCCCGGGCATGCACATCACCTTCGAGACCACGGGCGACAAGGTCGACGTCGGCCTGCCGCCGCGCGCCGACCGCACGCACGGCCACGCGCACGGCACCTACACCTTCGATGCCGCTTCGGCCGCCGTGGTGGTCGTGGCGAAGCTGCTCGGCGATGGCAAGGCCGACACGTGGAACGGCAAGCTCGCGGGCGATCGCCTCGAACTCGGTTCGGCCGACGGGAAACTGACGTTCCGGCGCGCGGAGCGTGCCCACGGGCACTAGCGGCCGGCCGACGCCCCCTCGCAATCGCCGGCGCGCTGTCTATCCTGCGCTGCTGTCAGCCGACCCATGAACCGTTCGCCCCACTCCGACACCACCACGGAGGGTTTCCGCGTCCACGCGGCGGCCCAGTACCTGCCGCACGAGTCGGAGCCGGAGGCCCGGCACCACGTGTTCGGCTACCGGATCACGCTGACGAACGTCGGCGCGCCGACCGCGCGCCTGCTCTCGCGGCACTGGATCATCGTGGACAGCGACGGCGGGCGCGAAGAGGTGCGCGGCCGCGGCGTGGTCGGCGAGCACCCCAGACTCGCGCTCGGCGAGAGCTACTCCTACACGAGCTACTGCCCGCTGCCGACGACGTGGGGCACGATGGAGGGCAGCTACACGTTCGCGCGCGACGACGGCAGCCGTTTCCAGGTCAAGGTCGACCGCTTCTTCCTGGTGCCCTCGGCGCCGCCGCTGCAGGTCGAGTCGACCTCGCGCGGGTAGCCGTTCGCTTGCCGGCGGCCCGGGCCGGGGCTAGGTTCGCCCGATGCCCACGATCCAGCTCGGCGAACCGTCGCTGCCCCTGTCGACCCTGGTCGCCCTGAGCCGGCCCGGAGCGCGCATCGGACTCGGCGCCGCCGCGGTGGACCGGGTGCGCGCCTGCCGCGCGGTGGTCGAGCGCGCAGTCGCTGCGGGTGCGACGATGTACGGCGTCAACACGGGCTTCGGCAAGCTCGCGGGCGTGCGCATCCCCGACGCGCAGCTGGCGCAGCTGCAGAAGAACCTCTTGCTGAGCCACGCGACGGGCGTCGGCGAACCGCTGCGGCGGGAGCAGAGCCGGCTCGCGTTCGCGCTGCGCGTGCACAACCTGGCGCTCGGTGCGTCGGGGGTGCGGCTCCTGCTGCTCGAGCAGGCGATCGCGCTGTTCAACGGGGGCTTCGTGCCGGTGATCCCGTCGCAGGGTTCGGTCGGCGCCTCGGGGGACCTGGCGCCGCTGAGCCACACGGCGCTGCCGCTGATCGGCTACGGCGAAGTGCACGACGGCGACGCGGTGGTTTCGGGGGCGGAGGCCCTGGCGCGGCTCGGCCGGGAGCCGCTTGGGCTGTGCGCGAAGGAAGGGCTCGCGCTGATCAACGGCACGCAGATCATGACGGCGATCGGCTGTCTCGTGGTGCACGAGGCGATGCTGCTGTGCAAGGCCGCCGACGTCGCCTGCGCGATGACGGTCGAGGCGCTGCGCGGCAGCGAGAAGCCGTTCCAGGAGCGGTTGCATGCCCTGCGGCCGCATCCGGGGCAGCTCGCGACCGCGGCGAACCTGCGGGCGCTGCTGCAGGGTTCCAGGGTGATGGTGAGCCACGCGGACTGCGAGAAGGTGCAGGACGCCTACTCGCTGCGCTGCGCGCCGCAGGTGCACGGGGCGGCCAAGGACGGGATCCGGTACGCGTTGGAGGTGCTGGTGACGGAGGCGAACTCGGTCACCGACAACCCGCTCGTGTTCGGGAACGGAGAGGTGGTCAGCGGCGGCAACTTCCACGGCCAGCCGGTGAGCCAGGCGATGGACTTCCTGAAGATCGCGGTCAGCACGCTCGCGAACATCAGCGAGCGGCGCATCGAGCAGATGGTGAACCCGGACGTTTCGGGGCTGCCGCCGTTCCTGGCGCGGAACCCGGGATTGGAGAGCGGCTTCATGATCCCGCAGGTGGTCGCGGCGTCTTTGTGTTCGGAGAACAAGAGCCTCGCGCACCCGGCGAGCGTGGACACGATCCCGACTTCGGCGAACCGCGAGGACCACGTGTCGATGGGGGTGACGGCGGCGCGGCACGCGGAGCGCGTGGTGGCGAACGCGGCGAAGGTGCTCGGGATCGAGGTGCTGTGCGCGGCGCAGGGGCTGGATCTCGGGGAGCGGCTGCGGCCAGGGAAGGGCGTGGCGGCGGTGTACCGGCGGTTGCGGAAGGTGGTGAGGGGACTGGAGGGGGACCGGTTCCTGGCGCCGGATCTCGCGGCGGCGGAGGGGCTGGGGG
>VGXW01000033.1 GCA_016873195.1 Planctomycetota bacterium
CGTCGGCGGCCCCGAACTGCTGGGCGGCATCCGCGAGTACGCCGCGGACCAGTTCGGCCCGATGGCCGCGCTCGTGTTCGAGCGCTGGGGCATCCGGGGCCCCGCGGACTTCGGCGAGATCGTGTTCAACCTGGTCGACGCGGAACTGCTGAGCCGGCGCTCCTCCGACACGCGGCTCGACTTCGTCGACCACATCGACTTCCGCGAGGCGTTCGCGAAGAAGCACCGCGAGGCGCTCGAGCGCATCGCGGCGCGCTGAGGGCGCGTTTCCGCGGCCCGGGCTGGCAACGGCCGCCCGAGGCCATCGCGCGGTCGGGCGCCTACAACCGCACGCTGACGCCGTTCGGCTTCCAGAACGAGGAGCGCACCTACTGGGAGGCGCCGGAAGTCTACGCGGCGATGTCGCCGTTCGCGCACGCGGATCGCGTCGGCGAGCCGCTGCTGCTGATCCACGGCGCCGACGACGACAACTCGGGCACCTTCCCGCTGCAGAGCCAGCGGCTGTTCGCGGCCATCAAGGGCCACGGCGGCACGGCGCGGCTCTGCCTGCTGCCGCACGAGGGCCACGGCTACCGCGCGCGCGAGAACGTGCTGCAGTGCCTCGCCGAGATGTGCGGCTGGCTCGACCGGCACTGCGGCCCGGTGGGCCCGCCGGCGAAGTGAGGAACGGCTACTTCGGCGCGCCCTGCCCCGGGGCCCGGCGCTGGCCCGGCTCGAGCGCGTGCTCGATCTTCGGCCAGCGGTCGCCGTAGACGAAGTCGGGCGACTGCTCGGCGTCGTGGCAGGCGACGCAGGCCGGCGACGGCGTGCCCGCGCCGACCTTGCCGAGCCGCACCTCGCCGTCCGACTCGACGTGCGCGAGACCCGCGCCGTGGCAGGTCTCGCAGCCCACCGCGGCGAGGTGCGGCGTCGCGGCCGGGCCGACGAACCCGGACCGTTCGCCGTAGCCGACCACGTGGCAGCCGACACAATCGGGGTACGCGGTGACGGGCCAGCCGTAGCGTTTCGGCTCGGCCTCGGCCCGTTCGAGCGTCTGCCAGGCCTGTGCATGGCGCGACTTCTGCCACGCCGCGTAGGCGGTCGGGTGGCAGGACTCGCAGGCGCGCGAGCCCGTGTAGGTCGAGCCGTTCGCGGTCGGCCGCTGCTCGGCCATCGCGGCGAGCACGGAGTCCGCGCGGACCTGCTCGCGGTGGCTCAGCAGCATCTGCTTGACGTCGGGGTCGCCGCCGCCGCCCGGCAGCGTCCTGCTGCCGACCAGCGGCACGATCTCCTGGCCCAGGCGCGGACCTTCGGGCAGCCGCGCGAGCGTGAGGTCGAGCAGCATGCGGCCGCGCGTGCCCGGGAAGGCGATCGGCACGCCGTCCAGGCGCTCCGGCCGCGGGCCGGGATCGGTGTAGCCGTGGTCGAAGCACAGCACGAGGTCGGGCTTCGGCTGCAGCACCGTCACCAGCTCGCGCGTGCGCAGGTCGCCGTCGTGCACCAGCAGCACGCGCAGCGTCGCGGGGTCGGCGCCGCGCAGGCCGAGCGCGTAGGCCTCGACGGGCGGCACGATCCGCACCGGGGCGCCGTCGCGCGGCGCGTCCGCGGGCAGCCGCACGGTGAAGGACAGGATGCGGACCTTCGTGCCGCGCACGTCCTTCTCGACGAACGGCACGCCGGGCCAGCCGGGCTCCGCACAGCGCAGGTCGGTCGCCACCACGGGGCGGCCCTGCAGCAGCGCGCACCACTCGGCGAACGGCAGCGCGAGGTCGTTGCGGCCCACGCCGAGGGCATCGTAGGGGTGCTGCATGTCGAACAGCACCGCGAGCGCCGTGTAGGCCTTGCGCAGGTCGAGTTCGGTCGCGCCCGCGACGAGGTCGCCGCCTTCGACGAGCAGATCGTGGCTCCGCTGTTCGCCGAGGTGCTGCAGGCGGCGCGCGAGGCCGCCGAGCTGGCCGCCAGCGCAGCCGCACGGTTCGAGCCGGCCCAGCAGCGACCCCGACACGACGAGGCGGATCCGGTCCGCGATCGCCGCGGGCGCGGCCGGCGGGTCGGCGGGGCGGCCGCAGGCGGCGAGCAAGAACCAGAGGGGCAGGCAGGTCCGGATCATGGAGCCTTGGTGGGAAACGCGACGAGTTCGACGGACAGGAACGGGCCGGCGGCGCCGCCCTTGGTCAGCACGATCCTGCCGCGGAAGCCCGCCGGATGGCCGCCGAGGTAGCGCACGAACATGCGCTGCTGGCCCGGTACGGTCGGCACCGGCGCGAAGGTGACCGCGAAGACCGCGCGCGCGTCGCGGCCGTCGGCGTCGACGAGTTCGTGCACCGTGAATCCGGCCGTGCGCGCCGGATCGTGGTCGCGCAGCAGCAGGAACTGGCTGCTGGCCTCGTCGGGCCGTTGCTCGCGGCGCAGGTCGGCCCGCAGCGACAGCTTGGCCATCGGCAACGCCTCGAGGTCGGGCACGACCTTCCATTGCACGCCGACGTTGACGCAGTAGCCCGACGGCAGGTCGGTGCCGATCGTCAGCAGCGCAACGTGGTTGCCGGGGGTGCTCGGGCGGCAGCGGGCGCGCAGCAGCCAGTGGTCGCCGGCGCGTTCGAGCACCGGCTCGATCGCCGGGTCGCTGGAGGTGGCTGGGCCGAACACCACGCCGGGATGCGCGGCGTCGCCGCGCAGCGTCGTCACCAGCTCGGGCGAGCTCGACTGCGGCACGCGGCCGAAGTCCAGCGCCGCGAACGGCTGCAGCAGCACGGGGCACTCGATGCCGAACCGCGCCAAGAGCGGCCATTGCAGGCGCTGTGAGCCGTCGCGGTCGTGCACGGGCTGCAGCAGCACGTGGCCGCGCACCGTCGTCGGCGGCAGGTCGACCGGGTCCTTGGGCAGCGTGTCGATCACGACGCGCGCGACCAGCGTCTCGTCGGCGGTGGGGGCGTTCGTCGACCACGGCGAGCCGTCGAGAGCGCGCTCGGTGCCGTTGCGGTGGCGCAGCAGCAGGGTCGCGTGGCCGCACGAGCAGTCGAGGTGGGCGCGCAGCGGCACGCAGTCGATGCCGAGCCGGCGCACGTCGAACACGTAGTCGAACTGGCGCGCCTCGCCGTGCGGGATCACGCCGAAGTCGTGTTCGACCGGTGGTGGCGGCTGGGCAGGACGGGGCTGGCCCGCGCCGCCGCGCGCTGTTCCGGGGTCGCCGCAGCCGCCGAGGCAGAGGCACAGCAGGCAGGCGAGCGGACCGCGCATGGCGCAGATAGTAGGCCGGCCTGCGGCGGCAACCAGTCGGCGGGCAGGTTGCACGCGGCCGTACAGACCCGCGGCCGCGCCCGGGTGGAGGCGCGGCCGCGAGCGGCTGCCAGGGTGTCCAGGAGCACCCACGACGAGTGCCCGTGCCCTGCTTCGCAACCCACGGGCCAGGTGGGGGCGCCCGCCGGCAGCCCGAGGCGCGCCGTTGCCATCGGAGGCCGCGCCCCTGGCCGGCGACCGGAGCCCGGTGGCGCGGCCCCGGGTGGGGCGGCAGCACCATGGCGGTCCTGCCATGGTGGGTGCGGATCAGCCGGGATGGCCGTGCCGGCGCAGCTTCCGGTGCAGGGTCGTGTAGTCGATGCGCAGCGCGCGCGCGGCCGCGGCCTTGTTGCCCCCACAGGCGGCGAGGGTCTGCTGCAGGATCCGCGCTTCCAGCGCTTCGCTGGCGGCGCGCACGCGGTCGGCGAGCGAACCGCCGCCGGCCGGGCCGGGATCGATCTCGGCGCCGCCCGGACCAGCACCGCCGGCCGCGCCGAGGTCGCAGTCGTCGATCTCGCTGGCGCCGCAGCACAGCACGGCCCGGCGCACGGCGTTGCGCAGTTCGCGCAGGTTGCCCGGCCACGGCCGGCGCTGCAGCAGCAGTTCGGCCTCCGCCGTGAACCCCGTCACGTTGCGGCCCATCTCCTGGTTCGCTTCGGCGAGGAACCGGCGCGCGAAGTGCGGCACGTCCTCGGGACGGTCGCGCAGCGCGGGCAGCTGCAGCACGAACTCGGCGATCCGATGGTAGAGGTCGATGCGGAAGGTCCCCTGCCGCACCGAGCCGGCGAGGTCGCGGTTCGTCGCGCACAGCAGGCGCGCGTGGAACGGCACGGGCTCGGTGCCGCCGACCGGGGTCACCGCGCGCTCCTGCAGCGCGCGCAGCAGCTTCGCCTCGAGCGGCAGCGGCAGGTTGCCGATCTCGTCGAGGAACAGCGTGCCGCCGTGCGCCATCTGGAACAGGCCCGGCCGCGCGCGGTCGGCGCCGGTGAAGGCGCCCTTCTGGTGGCCGAACAGCTGGCTCTCGAGCAGCGGCTCCGGCAGCGCGCCGCAGTCGACCGCGACGAACGGGCCGCTGGCCAGCGGCGACAGCGCGTGGATCGCGCGCGCGGCGACCTCCTTGCCGGTGCCCGACTCGCCGCACAGCAGCACCGCGAGCGACGTCTGCGGCGCGACGAGCTCGATGTCGGCGCGCAGTTGCCGCGCGAGGCGGCTCCTGCCGAAGTCGGCCGGGCGGGCGCCCGCGCTGCGCAGCCGCTGCACCTCGGCCCGCAGCGCGCGCTGCTCGGCCGCGCGTTGCACCGACAGCAGCAGGCGCTCGGGGTCGTAGGGTTTGGCCTGGTAGTCGTAGGCGCCCTCCTTGATCGCGCCGACCGCGGTCGCGAGGTCCTCGACCGCGCTCAGCAGCACGACCGGCAGATCGGGGTCGCTGCCCCGGATCCGGCGCAGCAGTTCGGTGCCCGGCAGCCGCGGCATGCGCACGTCGCTGAGCACGACGTCGAACGGCCGCTCGGCGAGCCGCGCGAGCGCTTCGTCGCCGTCGCCGGCCTCGTCGACCGCGAAACCCGCGTCCTCGAACAGCCCGCGCAGCACCCAGCGCAGGTCCGGTTCGTCGTCGACGATCAGCAGGTGCCGGCCCGGCATGCGGCCTCCTCGGCCTGCGGGGTGGTCGCCGCAGCTGGCGCGGCGGGCAGCAGCAGCAGCGCGCGCGCACCGCCGCGGTGCCGCGGGAACAGGCCGAGCCGGCCGCCGAGTTCGCCGGCGATCCGGCGGCAGCTCAGCAGGCCGAGTCCGGTGCCGCCGGGTTTGGTCGTGAAGAACGGCTGGAACAGCTGCTCGCGGACCGGCCCGGGCAGCCCCGAGCCGCGGTCCTCGACCGCGAGCACGGCCGCCGGTGCGCGGCCGCGCCAGCGCCGCGTGCGCAGCACGACGGTGCTGCCGGGAGGCGAGGCCTGCAGGGCGTTGAGCAGCAGGTTCAACAGGGCCTGCGCGAGCAGCGCGCGGTCGACGTGGACCGGCGGGTCCTCGCCGGCTGGCGCGCGCAGGTCGAAGCCGACCCGCCGCCGCGCTCCTTCGATCTGCAGCAGGTCGAGCACTTCCTGCAGGACCTCGCGCGCGGCGACGGGCGCCGGCGCGCTCGCGCGCGGGCGGCCGAGTGCCAGCAAGGCGCCGATCGTGCGGTCGGCCTTCTCGACGTTGCGCCGGATCACGTCGGTGTGCGCGGCGACCTCCTCGGCGCCGCGCTGCCGGCGGCACAGCGACTCGGCGGTGCCCTTGACGATCGTCAGCGGATTGCGCAGGTCGTGCGCGATCGTCGCGGCGAGTTCGCCGAGGATCGCGCGCCGGTCGGCTT
Organism: Planctomycetota bacterium; assembly: GCA_016873195.1. Taxonomy (GTDB): domain Bacteria; phylum Planctomycetota; class UBA1135; order UBA1135; family UBA2386; genus VGXW01. Next base: position 5,606 of record VGXW01000033.1, read on the forward strand.
CGACGAGCCGCTGTTCGAGGTGCGAGCGCGTGGTCTCGGCGACGCGCAGCGCGCCGGATTGCCGCGCCACGTCGGCGCCGAGCCGCCGGTGGCTCTCGACCACCTGCGGGATCCACAGCATCAGACCGTAGGCGAGCAGCGTCGTGCCGAGCAGCGCCATGGCGCCGTGATCGCAGGCGAGGCGCAGCCAGACCGCGAACGCGTGGTCGCGTTCGAAGCCACCGAAGTGGATCACGGCGGACGCCGTCGCCGCGAGCCACAGCACGAGGAACCCCGCGCAGACGAGCCGCATGGCGTCGCTGCGCAGGGGGCCGCTGCGGCGCGCGGTGCACTGGAAGAACCAGAACAGCAGCGCGAAGTAGGCGGGGCGGACGAGCACCGGCAGCGCCGCCGGCGGGGACGGCCACGCCAGCAACACGGTCAGCACGGTCAGCAGGGTGCAGCTCGTGCGCGCGCCCGGCAGGTTCGCCAGGTGTTGCGTCCCGAGGGCCGGGTTCGGCGGTTCCGCCATGCCGTCGCTATCGGCACGGCGAGGCCCGGTGCCCGAGCGGCGCCGTGTGCGGCCGCGGTCAGGGCTGCCCGTGCGCGACCCGCGCGGGACCGCGCTGGCCCAGCTCCCTCGCCAGCTGCACCACCGCGGGCTGCAGCAGCGGCCCCGGGCACTCGGTCGGCTTGAAGTCGCGGTGGCAGTAGATCGCGTCGGCGCCGAAGTCGTAGCGCTGCAGCAGGTCCTGCACCAGCGCGCGCAGCGCCGCGACCTGCGCCCGCGACGGCGCCTGGCCGGTGCGGCCGCGCACGAAGTTGCCGAGCACGCAGATGCCGATGTTGCCGACGTTGTTGCGGCCCTCGGCGTGGGCGCCCTGCCACCGGACCTCGCGCCCCTGCCAGACGCGGCCGGCGGGGTCGATCAGGTAGTGGTAGCCGATGTCGGCCCAGCCCGACGACTGCATGTGGTCGCGCTGGATCCGCTGGATCTGCGCGGCGGAGGTCGCCGTCTTCGTGTCGCGGAAGTAGACGGCCGAGTGGTGGATCGTCAGCCGCGTCGGCCGGCCCATCGGTTCGAGGTCGCGGCGGTTCGGGGCGGCTGCCCGCCAGGCCGAACGCGGCTGCACCGCGAGGTCGGCGAGCGAGACGGGATCCGGCGCTTCCGTGGCGGGCGCGATCTCCCGGAGGCGCCGCTGCAGTTCGGGGTCCAGCGCGAGCGCGCGGGCGCGCTCGAGGTCGTAGTTGCCGTAGCCGGGCGTGCCCTTGCGCGCGTAGGCCAGGGCGCGCAGGTAGCGCGCGAACGCCTCCTCGTTGGCCGACGGCCGCACCGGCCCGTAGAGCACCTCCGCCGTCGCGTCGATCGCGGCCGCCGGTTCGCCGAGGCGCAGTTCGAGGAACGCGGCGCGCAGCCGCGCCGGGATCGTGCGGTGGCGCGCCAGCAACTCGAGTTCTTGCGCGGGATCGCCGGCCGGCTCGGCGAGGATCGTCGTCGCGGAGACTGCCCTGGGCACGGCGCCGTCGCGCGGTGCGGTCCGGGGACCGGGAGCCGCGCACGCCGAGACCAGCAACAGGACCACGGACAAGGACCACCGGGAACCCCGCGATCGCGGAGCACCGGCGCACCGGCAGGGGAATCGCACGAACCGGACCTCCTGCGGCCCGTCGCCACCGGCATGGTGGACCGCGGACCGCCGCCGGGCCGGAACCCTATCCGCCGGGCCCGGTGGCCGCCAGGGGTGTGCTGGCGCCCGCCGACGCGCGGGGCGCGCCGCGGTCGGCCCGCCGCACTTCAGGCGCAGGGGCACCGCCGGCCGATAGAGACCTGGAACTGCGAGGACCACAGCATGCACGCCCAGGTCGTTCTCACGCTCACCGGTCCGATGGACCACTTGCGGCTCGTCTGGCAGACCGGCGAGACGCTGCTCGCGTCGGCGCCGTTCGACGAGGATCCCGAGGGCAATCGCTACAACGTGCTGCTGGCGCTGCAGGAGATGGTCACGAACGTGCTGCGGCACGCCTACGGGCTCGACGAGAGTCAGCCGATCGAGGTGACGTTCACGCTGACCGAGGACCGGCTGCGGGTGTGCCTGCGCGACCACGGGCCGCCGTTCGACCCGCTGAGCTACGACAAGGGCGAGGTCGCGGAGGGGACCATGCCGACGGCATGCGGTGGGCTCGGCATCCACATCGCGCGCATGGTGATGGACGAGATCGACTACCGGCGGGAGAACGGCTGGAACGTGCTGTGCATGGAGAAGGGCATCCGCGTGGCCGCCAAGGCCTGAGGCACCTGCGATGCTGAGTCCGGGTTCCGACGCCTTGCTGGCCGCCATGCCGGGAGCGCTCGACGAAGTCCTCGTGCGCGTCCTGGACGCCGGCGGCACGCAGATCGCCAGCTACGGCACCGCCGGCGCGGGCGCCCGCGCCGAGCGGCGCTGCACCCTGCCCCAGGGGCTGGTCGTCGCGTCCTTCCCGGCACGCGAGGCCGCCGTTGCGGCGCTGGTGGAGTCGCTGCTGGCCATGGTCGGCCAGTGCGAGTGCCTCGAGAGCGACATGGAGAGCATGAACGCGAGTTCGCTGCTGCTGCTCGACCAGGTCGCGATGCTCACCGAGACGCTGCCGCGGTTGCCCGCCGGCACCGACGAGCGCGACATCGCGCTGCTCGGCGCCCGCGCCTGCCTCGTCGCCGCGAGCGTGCAGCAGGTGATCTACCTCGCCAACCACCAGGGCCAGGGCGTCTGCGAGGTGCTCGTGCACTGCCACGCCGACGAGTCGGCTCCGGCCGGCGGGACCGCGCTCGAGACGCTGCAGCCCGCCGACCAGGGCTTCCTCGCCGCGGTGCTGGCGCGCGCCGAGGGCGTGGTGCCCGAGACCGTGCCCGCGGGACGGCGCCTGGGCGCACCCGGTTCGCCGGAGCACCTCGCGCACGGCCAGATGCTCGGTGTGCCGGTGACCTACGGCGCGGGCGACAAGCGCGTGCTGCTCGGCGCGCTGCTGCTGGTCGACAAGCGTGCGACGCAGTTCTCGACGGAGGACCAGCTCGGCAACGTCGAGGGGCAGGTCGCGGAGTCGTTCGCGGCGATGCTCGGGGCGGTGCTCGGCGCGCGCAAGACCGCCGAACTCGGCAAGGAACTCAGCCTCGCGCGCGAGATCCAGCGGCAGATCCTCCCCGAACGCGCCGTGGCGATCCAGGGCTTCGACGTCGCGGCCGACTACCAGGCCTGCGGCGCGGTCGGCGGCGACTACTTCGACTACGTGCCGCTCGCCGACGGCCGCACGCTCGTCGTCGTCGCCGACGTGTCGGGCCACAACCTCGCTTCGGGCATGATGATGGTCAGCGCGCGCGCGACGCTGCGCACGCTGGCGTCGGTGCGCCGGGAACCGGCGCCCGTCTTCGCCGACCTCGCCGCCGCGATGTTCGAGGACCTGCGGCGCACCGAGCGGTTCCTGACCGCCGCCGCCGTCGCGGTGCGCGCGGGCGAGCGCGAGGTCGAGTTCGTCGGCGCGGGGCACAACGACCTGCTCGTCTACCGCCTGGCGACCGACCGCGTCGAGAGCGTCCCCAGCGACGGCACGATCCTGGGTTTCGTGCCCGAACCGATCTTCCGGTCGCGGCGCATCGAGTTGTCGCCCGGCGATTGCCTGCTGCTGTTCACCGACGGCATCACCGAGGCGATGGACGTCACCGGCGAGATGTTCGGCGACGCGCGGCTCGCGGCGCTGTTCACCCAGTTGGCCTACGGCCGCACCGCGCGAGGCATCGTCGACGGCCTCGCCCACGAACTGCAGACGTTCCGCGGCGGCCAGGCCGGCCGCGACGACGTCACGGCCGTGGTGATCCGCTGCGTCGGCACAGGGGGGAGACGATGAGCCGGCGCCGGATCCTGGTCGTCGACGACGAGCCGTTCATCTGCCGGTCGCTGACGTTCGTGCTGCGCAAGGACAACTACCTCGTGTTCGAGGCGCGCAACGGCGAGGAGGCGCTCGCGGCGATCCGTGAGCACAAGCCGGACCTCGTGTTCCTCGACGTGATGATGCCGAAGATCAACGGTTTCGAGGTCACCGCGCAGGTGCGCGCCGACCCGGCCCTCGCGAACGTCAAGATCGTCCTGCTGACCGCCAAGGGGCAGGACTGCGACCGCGAGGTCGGCAAGACCGCCGGTGCGAACGACTACATGACGAAGCCCTTCAGCCCGACGAAGATCCTCGAGCGGGCGCGGGAGATCCTCGGGCCGGGTTAGACGCGGTGCCGCGGGCCGCGCGCGGGTAGGCTCCGCACCGCCATGTCCTCGCGTGCCCGTCTGCCGTGGCTCTGGTTGCCCGCGCTGCTGGCGCTCGGATGGCACTGGCCCGTGCTCGCGCACGGCTTCCGCAGCGACGACTTCCTGACGGTCTACTACCTCGATCGCGACGCGGGGACCGTGCAGTGGGGGCGCGTGTTCGAGGAATGGGTGCGGCCGTGGTTTTGCGTGCGCGACCTCTACCGGCCGCTGGTCAGCCTGACGCTCGGGCTCAACTGGGCCTGCGGCACCGCGCCGTTCGGTTTCCACCTGCTCAACGTGCTGCTGCTCGCGGGGACGGCGACCGCCGTCGCGGCGGCCGCGGCGCGGCTGTGTCCGTCGCGGCCCGCGCTGGCGGGGCTCGCCGGTGCTGGGATCGTCGTCCTGCACCCGGCGGCGGTCGAGCCGGCCGCCTGGATCGCGGCGCGCACGACGGGGCTGCAGGTGTTCTGGTCGGCGGTCGCGTACTGGGGGTTCCTGCGCTGGCGGGACGGGGCGGGCGGGCGCTGGCTGCCGCTCGTCGCCACGGCGCTCGCGTGCGCGAGCAAGGAGGGCGCGGTGCTGCTGCCGGTCTCCTTCGTTGCGCTCGACCTGTTGCGCGGGGCGCGGCCGGCGTGGCGCACGCACCTGCCGTTCGCCGGTCTCGTCGGCGCCTACCTGCTGTTCCGCCGGGGGCTGCTCGGCGTCGTGACGACTGCCGAGGAAGGGCACACGATGGGCGAACGGGTCGGCGGGGCGCTGGCCCTGCTGCGCCAGCTCGCGATGCCGCCGGCCGGCGGGACGGCGGGGTCGGTCTGGCTGCTGGTCGCGCTCGCGGCTTGCGCGGCCGGCGCGCTCGGCGGAGCCCGCCGGGCCCTGTGGTGCCTGCCGTGGGCAGGCTGCCTGCTGCTTCCCGGCACCACGCACGTGCAGATCGCCGCGCACGACCTCGCGGGCCGGTTCGTGTTCGACGCGGTGCCGGCGCTGGCGCTGTTCGTCGCGGTACTCGTGGTTGCGCGTCGGCCGTGGCTCGTCGGGCTCGGTGCGCTGGCCTTCGGGACAGGTCTCGCCACGGCCTCGCGCGTGCATCTCGGGGACTTCGCCGCACAGGACCGCCTGATCGCGAGGGTGCAGCAGGAACTGCTGACCAAGGCCGCCGACGCCGGGCCCGGCCGGCCGTTCGGCGTGGTCGGGCTGCCGAAGCTGCCGCTGCTGCAGCCGGCGCTGTGGGGTTTCCTGACGCAGCGGCCGTTCGCGCCGTCGGACCTGCCCGTGGTGGGCCTCGACGCGATGCTGACGCGCGATCCGAACTCGCCGCGGGCGTTCGCCGACACGACGGCCGTGCACGCGCTGGTCGGCAACGGCGCCGGTTTCGGCCGTTGGGATCCGGCCAGCGAGTCGATCGTGCTGCTGCCGAAGGCGCCGCCGGAGGTCGTCGAATTCGTGCGCGATCCGCGGGCTCCGGGCCGCTTCGTGCCGCCGCGGCTGCTGCCGCCGACGGCGGTGGCGGCGCTCGAGGTGACCTCGCCGGTGCCCGTTTCGCGCTGGCGCGCGACCGTGCTCGGCAACCTGCTGGGGGACTTCGCGTGCCCGCCCTTCGCTCGGGAAGGGGTGCCCGTGCAGTCGTGGTGGCTCGACACGACCCGCCTGCTGCCGTGGGCCGTCGCGGCGGCGGTGGGCGGCGGACCTTCGGGCATCGAGGTGACGCTCGACGGCAGGGCGCCGGAGGCGCGGGTCGCCGTGCGGGCGCACGCTGCACTCCCGGGTGCGGCCCTGCCCGGCGATGCCGGCCAGAGCATCGATCGCTCGCGGCTCGCGGAACGCATGCGGTGGCCCGGGCGCGCGCCGGGCAGCGCAGCGACCGCCTACCTGCTGCTGCCGACGGGGCTCTTCGCCGTTCCCGTGCCGGAGGGTGGCACGCTGGTCCTGGACGAGACGACGCTGGGTCAGATCCGCTTCGCCTGCGACGTGCTCGGGCCCTGCCGCGCGCACTGGTTCTGGCAGTCGGGCTCGGCCGAAGGCCCGCCGCGGCGGACCCTGTTCGGCACCTGCATCGTGCGCTGAGTTGCCTGCCACGTTGGCACGGGTTTCCGCAGCTGACCCCGTCAATCTGGCAGCGACCGGGATCGGACGGGAATCGCAAGTGCAATCGCAGCATTCACTTGCGTCATGAAGCCGCACGGGCACGCCTGTTGCTCGCGCGCGGCCCGCTGCACCCTACCCTGCGTCAGGCGAAGTGCTGCACCGCACATGGGCCGCGGCCACCCTGCCGCCCCCACCAGGAGCGACCATGTCGAAGATCGTCGGTATCGACCTCGGAACCACCAACTCAGTCGTGTCGGTGATGGAGGGCGGCGAGCCCAAGGTCATCGCCAACATGGAGGGCGCGCGCACGACACCTTCCGTCGTCGCCTTCACGCCGAGCGGCGAGCGGCTCGTCGGGGCGCCGGCCAAACGCCAGGCGGTCACCAATCCGACGAACACGGTCTACTCGATCAAGCGCTTCATGGGCCGCCGCCACGCCGAGGTCGGCGAGGAGGAGAAGATGGTGCCCTACAAGGTCGTCGGCGGCCCGCAGGAGCTCGTCAAGGTCGAGATCATGGGCAAGCACTACACGCCGCCCGAGATCTCGGCGCAGATCCTGCGCGCGCTGAAGGAGGCCGCCGAGGCCTACCTCGGCGAGGCCGTCGATCGCGCGGTGATCACCGTGCCGGCCTACTTCAACGACAGCCAGCGGCAGGCGACCAAGGACGCCGGGCAGATCGCGGGCCTCAAGGTCGAGCGCATCATCAACGAACCGACCGCCGCGGCGCTCGCGTTCGGCCTCGACAAGAAGGCCAAGGGCAAGAACATGAAGATCGCCGTCTTCGACCTCGGCGGCGGCACCTTCGACATCTCCGTGCTCGACGTCGGCGAGGGCGTGTTCGAGGTCAAGGCGACCAACGGCGACACGCACCTCGGCGGCGACGACTTCGACGAGTGCATCATCCAGTGGCTGTGCGAGTCGTTCCGCCGGCAGGCGGGCATCGATCTGCGCAAGGACCAGATGGCGCTGCAGCGGCTCAAGGAGGCCGCCGAGAAGGCCAAGATCGAACTGAGTTCGTCGTCGCAGACCGCGATCAACCTGCCGTTCATCACGATGGACGCGACGGGGCCCAAGCACCTGACCGAGAACCTGACGCGCGCGCAGTTCGAGAAGTTGTGCGAGCACCTGTTCGAGCGCTGCCGCGGTCCGGTGCTGCGCTGCCTCGAGGACAGCAAGATGCGGCCGTCGGACGTCGACGAGTGCATCCTGGTCGGCGGCAGCACGCGCATCCCGCGCGTGCAGGCGATGGTGCGCGAACTGTTCGGCAAGGAGGGCAACCGCTCGGTCAACCCGGACGAGGTCGTCAGCCTCGGCGCGGCGATCCAGGGCGGCGTGCTCGGCGGCGAGGTCAGCGACGTGCTGCTGCTCGACGTGACCCCGCTGTCGCTCGGCATCGAGACGCTCGGCGGCGTGATGACGAAGCTGATCGAGCGCAACACGACGATCCCGACCAGCCGGTCCCAGGTGTTCTCGACCGCGGCCGACAACCAGCCCGGCGTCGACATCCACGTGCTGCAGGGTGAGCGCGAGTTCGCCGCCAACAACCGCACGCTCGGCCGCTTCAAGCTCGACGGCATCCCGCCGGCACCGCGCGGCACGCCGCAGATCGAGGTCAAGTTCGACATCGACGCGAACGGCATCCTGTCGGTCACCGCGACCGACAAGGGCACCGGCAAGGAGCAGAAGGTCAAGATCGAGGTCGGCTCGGGCCTCAGCAAGGACGACGTCGAGCGCATGGCGCGCGACGCGCAGGCGCACGCGGCCGAGGACAAGAAGCGGCGCGAGGTCGTCGACCTGAAGAACCACGCGGACTCGATGGTCTACCAGGCCGAGAAGCAGGTGAAGGAACACGGCGACAAGCTCGACGCGGCCACCAAGGGCCAGATCGAGAGCATGATCGCCGCGGTCAAGAAGGCGGCCGAGAGCGAGAACGCCGAGACGATCAAGCGGGCGATCGGCGAGTTCGAGCAGGCGATGCTGGCGGCGAGCGCGCGCATGGCGGGCGGGCCGCCGCCGGGTGCCGGGGCCGGGGCCGGTACAGGCCAGAAGGGCGGCGGCGAGGACATCAAGGACGCCGACTTCGAGGTGAAGTGACCCCGCGCGCCGCCGGCTGGCCGGCGGCGTTCAGCTGCCCTTGCGCGTGTTCTGCTCGATCGCGCGGAAGCAGGCCAGCACGTCGGCCCCGACCAGGATCAGGAAGGCCACCAGGAGGCCGGTCACCAGCGTCGCCAGGAAGGCGAAGAAGCCGAGGGCCCAGGCGCTGAACGCCTGCAGCACGGCGAGCGCCGCCACGACGGCGGCGACGACACGGGCGAGGCGGATGTAGAGTTCGAGGAAGGGGAATCGTTCCATGGGATCTCCGGTGGCGGGATCCTACCGCGGCGCTGTGCTGGCGGCGGCGCCGAGCAGCGAGTGCTGGCCTTTGGCCGGCCCGCGACTACCCTTCCACGCCCGCTCGAGGTCGCGGTGGCTGTTACTCCCGCCCGGCCCGAGCGCTAACGCACCCGTCGATGATCCGCGTCTTTGCACTGACCAAACGCTTCGGCCAGACGCTCGCGGTCGACCGCCTCGGCTTCGAGGTCGCGCGCGGCGAGGTGGTCGGCTTCCTCGGGCCCAACGGGGCCGGCAAGACCACCACGATCCGCGTGCTGACCGGCTACCACCCGGCGACCTCGGGGCAGGCCACCGTCGACGGGTTCGACGTCGAGCGCCAGTCGCTGGCGGCGCGCCAGCGCATCGGCTACCTGCCCGAGAACGTGCCGATCTACCCGGAACTGCGCGTCGTGGAGTTCCTGCGCTACCGCGCCGCGCTGAAGGGCGTGCCGCCGAGGCAGCGCACGGCCGCGGTCGAGCGCGCGATGCAGAAGGCCGACGTCGGCGAGGTCGCCCGGAAGCTCGTCGGCCACGTCTCGCGCGGCTTCCGGCAGCGCGTCGGTCTCGCCGACGCGCTGGTCGCCAACCCGCCGATCCTGATCCTCGACGAACCGACCTCGGGCCTCGACCCGAACCAGCGCCGCCGCATCAAGCAGGTCGTGCGCGAACTGGCCGCCGAGCACACGATCCTGTTCAGCAGCCACATCCTGGCCGAGGTGCAGGACGTCAGCACGCGCATCCTCGTGATCCACCGCGGCACCCTGCGCGCGGACGGCGTGCCCGAGCGGCTCGTCGCCGAGGCGGTCGGCCGGCGCCTGTGCGTCGCGGCGCGCTGCAGCCAGGACGCGCTGCTGGCGCTGGTGCGCGAGGTGGCCGGCACGGCGGCGGTGCCGGAGCCGGCGCCCGAGGGGCTCGGGGCGTGTTCGGCGGTGCTGCAGCCCGGGCAGGATCCCACCGGCGCGCTCGGCGAACGGCTGCTCGCGGCGGGCATCGCCGTGCGCGAACTGCGCCTCGTCGCGCCGACGCTCGAGCAGTACTTCGCGCACATCACCGAGGGCAGCGACCGCGCCGAGGAACTCGCCGCGGCCGGCGGCGCGGAGGTCGCATGAGGGGCGCTTGCACCGTGTTCCAGAAGGAACTGCTGTCCTACTTCGTGAGCCCCGTCAGCTGGATCGTCGCCGTGGTGTTCTACCTGTGGCGCGGCTACGAGCTCAGCAGCATGGCGCACTACGCGATGCTGGTGCGCGCCGACCCGGACCTGTTCGCGTCGGCGACCTACACGCTGCCGAGCACCACGGCGATGGTGCTGCTGGTGCCGGCCCTGCTGACGATGCGCTGCTTCGCCGAGGAGCGCCGCACCGGCTCGATCGAACTGCTGGCGACGGCGCCGGTGCGCGACGGCGAGGTCGTGCTCGGCAAGTGGGCGGCCGCGACCGTGTTCTACGCCCTGCTGTGGCTGCCGTCGTGCCTCTTGCTGCACGTGCTCGAGTACGGGCCGTTCCTGGCGACCGACCTGTCGTTCGGCCCGGTGTTCGCGGCCTACCTCGGCATGTTCCTGCTGTCGGCGATGCTGCTCGCGTTCGGCTGCTTCGCGTCGAGCCTGACCGACAACGTGCTGCTCGCGGCGATGCTCGCGTTCCTGTTCGACTTCGGCCTGGTCTCGCTGCCCGCGCAGGTGCGCGCGAACCTCGGCGAGCTGGCGCAGCACTACTACGTGCGCGAACTGCTCGACAAACTCGACGTCGGCCGCAACTTCGACGACTGGTTCGCGCGCGGGCTGATCGACACGAGCCAGGTGGCCTTCTACGCCGGCGGCGTGCTGTTCTTCCTGTTCCTGTGCACCGCGTCGGTGGCCTCCCGGAGGGTCGCATGACGGCGCACCGGTGGGCCGCGCGGGTCAACCTGCTGCTCGGGTCGGCGCTGATGCTGGCCGTCTGGGTGCTGCTGGTCTGGACCGCGTCGCGGCCGGCGCTGAAGACGCTGATCGACCTGACGCCGCAGCAGGTCAACTCGGTGGCGCCGTCGACCGAGGCGCTGCTGCGGGAACTGCGCGAGCAGAAGGTGGCGGTCGAGTTCCACCTGTTCTTCCCGCGGCCCGTCGGCCAGCCCGCCGACGAGGCGATGGCGCAGGTGCTGCGCATCCGCGGCCGGCTGCAGGAACTGACGCGGCTGTTGCTGCGGCGCTACCAGTGGCTCGGCGGCGAGTCGGTGGCGGTCTTCGACTACGACCTGCAGAGCGACATCGAGCGCACGCGCGCGGCGGCGTTGGCGTTCGGCTACGCCGGCAACGAGGACGCCGTGGTCGTCGCGGCGGCGATGCCCGGGCGCGAGCGGCGCTTCCGCAGCCTGTCGCTGCTCAGCGACCTCGCCGAACTCGACCTGCCGGGGCTGCGCGACCCGAGCGGGCCGGCGCAGGCGAAGGTGCCGACGCTGAAGCGCTACCTCGGCGAGGTCGTGCTGTCGTCGGCGCTCAAGAGCCTGCTCGTGCAGGGCACGCCGGTCGCCTACCTGCTGCGCGGCTACTCGCGCACCCTGAACACCGACAACCCGACGATCGGCGCGGCCTACGGGCGGTTCGTCGCGGGCCTGCGCAACCTCGGCTTCGACGTGCGCGACCTGTCGTTCTCGCGCGAGCACGCGGTGCCGCGCGACGCCGCGCTCGTGATCGTGCTCGAGCCCGACCTCGAGTTCACCGACGTCGACGCGACGGCGCTGTTCGACCACGTCGCGGGCGGCGGGCGGCTGTTCCTGAACTACGTGCACTCGCCGCGGGAGGGCTGGGGGCCCACGGGCGGCAAGCTCGGCGAGCTGCTCGGCTACGAACTCGGCCAGCTGCCGGTGTTCCACCTGATCCCGGATCCACTGCGCCGCACGAGCGGGCCGGGCCTCGACGGCAACGATGCGGTGGCGAGGCTGCAGCTCCAGGTGAGTGCGCTGCATCCGGTCACGAGGCGCCTCGCGCAGGCAGGCACGCCGCTCGAGGTCGGCGGCGCGCGCGGGCTGCGCGAACGTCCGGGCGCGCCCGCCGGCATGCGCCGCGAACCGCTGCTGCAGACCGGGCCCCACGCCTGGCTCGGGCGGCCGGGCCGCGACGGTTACCCGGACCTGAAGGCGCCGCCGGCGAACCTGCTGCAGCCGTTCCTGGTCGGGCTCGCGATCGAGGTCGATCCGAAGACCCCGGCGGGCGGGCCGGAGACGGCCGCGCCGCCGAAGGGCCAGGTCGTGATCGTGTCCGGCGCGTTCTGCAACAACTCCGGCATCGAGGCCTTCGGCGACCTCGCCTACAACGTCTGCAACTGGATGGCGGAACGGCGCGTGCTGATGGACATCCAGAGCAACCAGTACGCGCCGCGGCAGATGCTGCTGCAGACGCCGCAGGTCGAACGCGTGCGCTGGCTCTTGTTCTACGGCGTGCCGCTCGGGTTCCTGCTGGCGGGCCTCGCCGTGCTCTACGTTCGCCGGAGATCGTGATGGGCCTGCGCACCACCCTGCTGCTGCTGTTCGCCGCGCTGGCGCTCTGCGCCGTGCTGTGGTTCACCGACGAGAAGCCGCCGCCGCAGGCGGTCGCCGAGGTCGCGGTGCTCGACGGCCGGTCGCTCGTCGAGTGCAGGCGCATGCGCTGGCAGTTCGCCGACCAGCCGGCGATCGAGGTGTCGCGCGGCGCCGACGGCGCCTTCGCGCTCAGCGATCCGATCGCCGATGCCGTGTCGGTCGCGCACCTGCGGCAGATCGTCGCCGCGTGGGACTCCGCGCAGATGGTCGCGACCTCGTTCCAGGACGACGCGCAGGGCCGGCAGGAGACCGGGCTCTCGCGGCCGGAACTCGTGTTCACCGCCGAGTGGCCGGACGGCACGCGCGTGCAGATCGACGTCGGCACGCCGGGCGTCGCGAAGGACGACCGGTTCCTGCGCCGCGACGGCCGCATCTGGCGCGGCGGCCAGGCGCCCTACGAGAGCCTGCGCGTCGGCCTCGACGACCTGCGCGAGCGCGCGGTGTTCCGCGCGATGGAGCCGCAGTGCAGCGAACTCGTCGTCGAGACGGTGCAGCTGACCGGCAAGCGGGAACGGCTGCACCTGCAGCGCGCGAAGGGCGGGGCGTGGCGGCTGCTGGCGCCGCTGCAGGGCCCGGCCGATCCGGTGCGCGCGATGCAGTTCGTCGCGGCGGTGCTGTCGCTGCGCGCCGACCACTTCCTGCCCGGCCCCGTGCGCCTGCCCGAGCGCGAGCCGGACGTGCTCGTGGTCGTGCGCGGCGCGCTCGGCGAGCAGACGGCGCGGCTCTGGACCGAGCAGGGGCAGCTGTTCGGGCAGATCCCGGGTCGCGGCGTGAACTTCAACGCGGAGAACCGCCAGTACGGGCAGATCTTCGACAACGCTGCGCAGAACCTGCGCGCGACGATCCTGGTGCCGATGGACGAGGTCGCGACGCAGCTCGGCGAAGTGCTGCTCGACCCCGGCGAAGGACGCGGCGACCGGATCCGGCTCTCGCGCGTCTCCGAGGCGGGCGACTGGCGGCTGCTCGAGCCGTTCGAGTTGCGCGCCGGCGCGACCCCGGTCAACGAACTCGTCAGCGCGCTGGTGAACCTGCGCGCCATCGAGTTCGCCGACGGCGTCGCCGCCGCCGAGCCCCGGACCGGGCTCGGCGCCGGCCGCCTGCAGCTGTCGGTGCGCCGGCTCGAGCAGAAACAGCTGACGACGATCTGGCTCGGCGCCGACGAACAGCGCGGCGACGTGCCGCTCGTGCATGCGTGCCGCGCCGACGAACCGGGCTCCGTCGTGCTCGTGCCGCGGCCCGCCGTCGAACTGCTGCGGCGGCCCTGGACGGTCTACTGCAGGCTCGACCTGCTGCGCCTCCCCGGCGCGGTCGGCCGGCTGACGGTGAGCCGGCGCGCGGCGCCGGCCGGTACGCAAGGCGCCGAGCGCACGTTCCGCGTCGCGGACGGGCACTGGCGGCTCGAGGGCGCCGAAGGACGGTGCGACGAGGTCGGCGGTTTCGCCAACGACGTGCTGCGCGACCTGCGCGGCACCGCGGCGGTGGACCTGCGCCAGCCGGCGTTCGGCGAGCCGGACTGGACGCTCGTGCTCGCGCGCGAGGACGGCGACGAACTCGCGCGGCTCCGGTTCTGGGACGGCGGCGCGGGCACGGTGCTGGTCGCCCAGCCCGTGCTGCCCGCGGCGGCGCCGAGCCCGGTCGGCTTCGAACTCGAGGCCTGGGTCGCCAAGTCGCTGCGCGAACTGTGGCAGTAGCGGGCCCGCGCCGCGGCCCGTATCGTTCGCGACCGCGATGCAGAAGCCGCCGCGCCGCTACTGGCTGTTCAAGTCCGAGCCGGGAAGCTACGGCTTCGACCGGTTCCGGCGCGACGGCCGCACCTGCTGGGACGGCGTGCGCAACCGCGAGGCGCGCAACCTGCTGCGCGACGAGGTCCGCACCGGCGACGGCGTGCTGTTCTACCACAGCAGCGCGGACCCCATGGCGGTCGCCGGCATCGCCCGGGTCGTGAAGGCGGGCTACCCCGATCCGAGCGCGTTCGAGCCGGCCAGCGACCACCACGACCCGAAGAGCGATGCGCAGCGGCCGACCTGGTACGCCGTCGACCTTGCGTGCGTCGGGCCGATGCGCGAGCCCGTGACCCGCGAGCGCCTGCAGCGGGAACCGTCGCTCGCCGGCATGGTGCTGCTGCGGCCCGGCTGCCGCCTGTCGGTGCAGCCCGTGACCAGGGCCCAGTGGCGCAGGATCCTGCGCCTGGGCGGCCAGGAGGAACGCTGGTGAAGACCCGCTCCCGCATCGCGTTCTGCTGTGTCGCGCTGGCGGCCGCCTGCGGCGGCGACCCGCCGGGCTTCGACACGCCCGAGTCGGCGATCCACGACGGCGCCGCCGACCTCTACTACGTCAGCAACATCGTGGGGGCGCCCGCCGCCAAGGACGGCAACGGCTACATCGCGCGGCTCTGGCCCGCGGGCCGCATGGAGCGCCGTTGGATCCAGGGCGGCCGGAACGGCGTCACGCTGCACGCGCCGAAGGGCCTCGCGATCGCCGGCGACGTGCTGTGGGTCGCCGACATCGACGTGCTGCGGCGCTTCCACCGCGTGACCGGCGCGCCGCTCGGCGCGGTGGCGATCCCGGGCGCTTCGTTCCTGAACGACGTCGGCGCGGCGCCCGACGGCACCATCTACTGCACCGACACCGGCGTCGACGCGAACTTCGCGCCGACCGGGCCCGACGCGATCTGGCAGCTCGAGCCGGGCAAGGAGCCCAAAGTGCTCGCGCGCGGCGCCGAACTCGGCCAGCCCAACGGCCTCGTCGCGCTGCCGACCGGCGTCTACGTGGTCAGCTGGCGCGACGGCACCTTCTACCAGATCGACGTGCAGGGCCGCCGGACCGACCTCGGCAAGGCGCCGCAGGCGCAGCTCGACGGGCTCGTGCGGCTGCCGGCGTCCGGTGACAAGGCCGCGGCCTGGATCGCGACGAGCTGGGCCGGCGCTTGCGCCTACCGCTTCGACCAGCAGGGCAACTGCACCGAGATCCGGCACCGCATGGAGCAGCCGGCCGACCTCGGTTTCGACGGCAAGCGCGGCATCCTGCTGGTGCCGCTGTTCGGCTCGAACCGCCTGGAACTGCTGAAGCCGTGACCGATCGGCTAGAGTGTGGCCGGTGACCGCCGTGCACGGAGCGACCAAGGAGCAGACCGAGACCAAGACGCGCGGAGAGACCCAGCTCGCGCCGCCGTGGCACGTGATCGTGCACGACGACCCGGTCACGCTGATGACCTACGTGACGAAGGTGTTCATGCAGGTGTTCGGCTACCCGCAGGACAAGGCGCAGCGGCTGATGCTGGAGGTGCACAAGACCGGCCGTTCCATCGTCTGGACCGGCGCGCGCGAGCAGGCCGAGATGTACGCGCAGAAGCTGCAGGCGCACCACCTGCTGACGAGCCTCGAGGTCGCCGATGCGTGAGTGGTGTCGCTGATGTGGTACGCGCGCGTCACCGAGGGCACGGTGTTCGGCGGGCTCCAAGCTCCGGTGCTCGAGACGCTGAAGGGCGTGCCGATGCTGCTCGAGAGTTCGGACGCGCGCGTGCGCGAGCGGCTCTTGCCCGAGACCTGCGACGATCCCGAGGACGAGGCGCAGTGGCGGCGGCACGCGGTGCCGGAGCTCGAGCGGCTGTTCCTGTCGCGCGCGCAGCTGGTGCGGCGCGACCTTGCCGGCGTGCGCAAGCTCGCGAACTTCGACGCGCACGTGCTGCTGGTGCCGACGGGCCACGAGGCCGCCTGGCTCGGATCGCTGAACGCGGCGCGGCTGGCGCTGTTCGCGTTGAACGACCTGCGCGCGGAGCACCTGGAGCCCGAGGGGTTCCGCAAGGGCACCGAGAAGCAGCAGCACGCGGTGCTGCGCATCCACCTGCTGGCGGAGATCCAGTCGGTGCTGCTCGGTGACGTCGAGATCGACGACCTGGACGGGTCGTTCGAGGACTTCATCCTCGAGTGAGGGTGCGGGGGCCGCTCGGCTATCGCCAGCGCGCGGCGGACTCGTGCTGTTCCTCCGCGTCGTCGGCTGCGTCCCCGGCACCACCGGGCCCCGGCACGCCGCCGATCACCGAGGCCGGCCCGCGCCGGTCGCGCACCGTGAACGCCATCGTCGTCGCCGCCTCGCCGCACTGGATCGTCACCGCGTAGTTGCCGGGCCGCAAACCGCCGCCGCCGCGGCCGAACGGGAAACCCTGCGGCATGCCCTGGCCGGCCTGTCCGCTCTGCCCGCCCGGCCCGCCCGGCCCGCGGCCACCGCCGCGCCCGCCCGACCACGCGACCTCGTGGTAACCCGCCTTGCTGTCGCCGTCCTGGCTCCAGACCACGCGCCCCGCGGCGTCCTTGACCTGCACCGTGACCTTCTGCTCGCTGTCGTTCGCCAGCAGGTACCGGAACACCGGCGTCGTGAACGGGTTGCTCGCCGTCCAGCCGCGCGCGCCGACGTTGCCGGCACCGAAGCCGCGCGGCAGCAGCACGCCGTCGCTCGGCCGCAGCGCGACGAACGCAGCCCCGAGGTGCTCGGGCTTCAAGGTCTCGAGCAGCGCCGCGTCGAGCGCCCAGATGCCGCGGCCGTGCGTGCCGACCAGCACGTGGCTCTCGCGCGGATGCACGATCAGGTCGTGCACCGCGACGCGCGGCAGCCCGCTGCCGAGGCGGAACCACTCGGCCCCGTCGTCGACCGACACGTAGATGCCCATCTCCGTGCCGACCAGCAGCACGTTCGGGTTGCGCGGGTGCTGCCGCACCACGTTGATCGGCTCCATCGGCAGGTCGTGCTCGATCGCGCGGAAGGTCTCGCCGCCGTCGTCCGTGCGGAACAGGAACGGCGAGCGCCGGTCCTCGCGGTAGCCCGTGAACGCGACGAACGCACTGTCCACGTCGTGCGGCGAGGCCTCGATGCGCGACACCCAGAGCCCCTGCACCTCGGCCGGGAAGCGCCTGGTCAGGTCGTTCCATCGTTGCCCACCGTCCGCCGTCGACCAGACCTTGCCGTCGTCGGTGCCGACCCAGAGCCGGCCCTCGCGCCTCGGCGACTCGGCGATGGTCGTGATCGTGCAGTGCGGCACGTTGCCCTTCTTCTTCTCGGCGTCGTTCGTCGTCAGGTCGGGGCTCGCCGTCGTCCACGTGTTGCCGCGGTCGCGCGAGCGGTGCAGGTGCTGGCTGCCCGTGTAGACCGTGTGGCCCGCGTGCGGCGACACCAGGATCGGCGTGCTCCAGTTGAAGCGCAGCGCCTGCTCGCCCTTCTGCGCGCGCGGTTTGATGCCCTGCCGCTCGCCGGTGCGCAGGTTCTGCCGGCTCATGCCGCCGAACTGCGACTCCGAGTAGACCACGTCCGGGTCGTACGGGTCGAAGCAGACGTAGAAGCCGTCGCCGCCGTCGATGCGGTAGACGTCCGTGGGCTTGATGCCGGCGGAGGTGGGGCCGTGGCTCGGGAAACCCCACGTGCCGTTGTCCTGCAGGCCGCCGTAGACGCGGTAGGGCGAGGCCAGATCGGCCGCGACCGTGTAGAACTGCGCGATCGGCAGGTGCGCGAGGTGGTCCCAGCTCGCCCCGCCGTCCCAGGTCACCGCGAGCCCGCCGTCGTTGCCGAGCAGGCAATGTCTGCCGTCCTTCGGATCGATCCACAGCGCGTGGTGGTCGACGTGCAGCGAACTGCCGAACCCGCCGCCCGTGCGACCCGGCGTCCAGGTCTTGCCGCCGTCGGTCGACTTGTGCACCGGCACCGACAGCACGTAGAGCGTGTTCGCGTCAGTCGGGTCCCC
>VGXW01000034.1 GCA_016873195.1 Planctomycetota bacterium
CCCCGGTGCCGGACCCGGCGCCGTTCACGAACCTGAACGGCACGTTCCGCGTCGACCTGCCGGCGGGCTGGCGGCAGATCGCGCCGAACGAGGCGCTGCGGATCGCCGAGATCGCCGGCGCGCCGCGCGACCTGCGCACGGCGCAACCGCGCGCCCAGTACGCCGTCGGCCCCGTCGACGCCTGGCTCGCCGGCGACTTCGCGAGCCCGTGGCTGTTCGTGACCGAGATCGCCGAGGAAGCGGCGATCCCCGAGGACTTCGGCGCCGAACTCGCCCGCATGTGGCAGCGGCACGGCGAGGGAACGCGGGTGCGGCACGAGCTGCGGGACGTGCGCCGCGAGGACGTCGGCGAACGCCGCCATCCGGCGATCACCTGCCGCCGCACGTCGGTGCCGCAGGACGGCTCGCGCGCGACGGCGAGCCTCGACGTCTACGCGGGCACCGGGCGCCAGCAGGTCACGCTCGCGTTCACGTGCTGGGCCGACGAACTCGACCGGCACGAGGCCGCCTTCCGCACCGCGCTGCGCACGCTCGCGTTCGCGCGGCCGCCGCGCACCGCGCAGCAGCCTTCCGACCGGCTCTGGACCCCGCTCGTGACCGGCGCCCTGGTCGGCGTCGTGCTGATCGTGCTCTACCGGCGCATGCGCCGCGGACGTTGAGCCGCGCGGTCGCAGCGTTACACTGCCGGCCGGCGCGGCCAGCCCACGCCCCCCGCCGCCGGGCCCACGCCGGCCGGAGACCACCGCCTTGAAGAAGCAAGATCCGCCGACCTCGCCGCGCAACCTCGACAAGCACCTCTTCGAGGCCGGGCAGCAGTGCCACAAGCGGCTCTGGCTCGACTACCACGAACCGATCGAGGCCGAGCCTCCCGCCACGCGCAAGGCGATGTCGCAGGCCGGGCAGCAGCTCGTGACGCTCGCGCGCAGCGTGTTCCCCAAGGGTGTGCCGATCGAGGCGAAGACGGTCGCCAAGGCCGCCGAGGTCACCAAGGAACAGCTCGCCGCCGGCACGCCGGTGCTGTTCGGGGCGACGTTCGTCGCCGACGGCATCGAGGTCCGGTCCGACATCCTCGTGCTGCACAAGGACGGCCAGGTCGACCTCTACGAGGTCAAGTCGGGCACCAAGATCAAGCACCGCTACGTCAACGACCTGGCGCTGCAGGTCCACGTCGTCGAGGCCTGCGGCATTTCGGTGCGCGCCGCGTTCCTGCTGCACGTGAGCCCGAAGTACGTGCACAAGGAAGGCGCCGACTACCCGCCGATGCAGCTGCTGCGCAGCGCCGACGTCACCAACAAGGTCAAGAAGCAGGTCGAGCAGGTGCGCATCCGCCTGCCGCACTTCCGCAACGCGATCGCCGACGAGAACGTGCTGCAGCTGCCGATGGGCACCTTCTGCACGCTGCCGTTCGCGTGCCCGCACCTGCCCCGGTGCACCAAGGAAGGCCCGGCGCTGCCGCTGCGCGAACTGCCCGAGCTCACGCGCGCGCAGGAACTCGAGCTCTACCAGGAGGGCATCGAGGACCTCCCGGGCGTCGACCACAAGCGCCCCGGACTCACGTTCAAGCAGCGGCGCACGCTCGCGTGCATCCAGCAGCAGAGCCCGATCGTCGAGCCGTTCGTGCGCGAGGAGCTGCGCCAGTGCGCGCCCCCGCTGCACTTCCTGGCGGTCGCGACCTTGACCGAGCCGCTGCCGCGCTTCGAGGGCCAGCGGCCGTGGCGCCAGCTGCCCTACGCGTGGGCCGCGCACACGCTGCACAAGGACGGCCGGCTCGAGACCGCGTCGTTCGCGCACGCCGACCGCACCGACCCGCGGCCCGAGTTCGCCGCGACCCTCGGCAAGCACCTCGAGATCGGCGGCACGATCCTGTGCTGGAACGACACGGCCCTCGACTCGCTGCACGCGCTGCTCGAGGACCTGCCCGCCGCGAAGGCAGCCGTGCGCAGCATCACGAACCGGCAGCACGTCGACCTGATGCAGCTGTTCGACGCCGGCGTGTTCCACCCGGCCCTGCGCGGCCACGGGGACCTCGCGGCCAGCGTCGCGGCGCTGCTCGACGACCCGAGCGGCATCGGGCTCGCGGTGCGGACCGAGGACGACCTGCGCCTGACGATCGAGAAGGCCAGCGCGCCGCGCGTGCGCAGCACGACCAAGGAGAAGATCGCCGCCGAGGTGAAGCAGGGGCTCGTGTGGCAGACCGAGCGGCTGCTGCAGCTCTACCGGAAGTACGGCGAGGTCGAGGCGCAGCGGCCGAAGCCGGCGGCGCCGCCGGCCAAGGGGCCGGTCAAGGCGCTGCCGAAGCCGCTGCCGGAGGCGTAGGCGGGCGCTACGCCGCCGCGTAGCTCGACAACAGGCCGCCGATCTCGCGCCCCTCGTCGAAGCGCCGCTGGAAGTCCTCGCGGATGCGCACGCCGAGCGCGCCGGCCGCGCTGCGGTTCCGGTACAGCGCGAGCACCTGCCGCGCCATCTCCTGCTCGTCGCCGAACAGGAGCCCGGTCTCCTTGTGCCGCAGCAGTTCGCGGTTGCCCGGCACGTCGGCCGCGACGACCGGCCGCCCGAGCATGCCCGCCTCGAGGATCGTCGGCGCCGCCCCCTCGCTGAGCGAGGTGTTCAGCACGACGTCGGCGTCCGCGTAGGCCGCGCCCATGCGGTCGTGCGCCAGCGCCGGCAGCACGCGCACGCCCGGCTGTTTGCCGTAGTGGCCGCGCAGTTCGCCGGCGTAGACGGCGTCCTGGTCCGGCCCGGCGAGGATCATCTCGACGTCGGCGCCCTGCTTGCGCAGCACGCAGACCAGCGACATCGCGCGGTGCTGGCCCTTGATCGGCCGCAGCCCGCCCGGCAGGAACACCAGGAAGCGCTGCCGCGGGATGCCGAGCGAGCGCCGCAGGTCGGTGCCGCCGGTCGGCAGGCGCACTGCCGCGCGCGGCACGACGTCGACCTTGCCGATCGCCTCGGGCACGCGCTGCTCGACGAGCGCCTGCGCCACCTCGTTCGGCACGAGCACGCGGTAGGCGCGGCGCAGCACCTCGCAGACGAGCGGCCCCTGGTCCTCCAGCAGCATGTCGTGGTGCAGGTCCTCGCCGCTCAGCGACACCACCCACGGCGTGCGCAGCCCGAGCAGGTGCACGCCGGTGCGCAGCGCGTCGTGCGCGTGCACGATGTCGGGGCGGAACCGGCCGATGGTGCCCTCGAGCGACTGCTTCAGCACGCCCTCGCTGGTGCTGCCGAACACCTCGCACAGGTGGCCGCGCTGCTGCAGGCCCGTCCGGTAGCGGTTCACCGTGGCGATGCCGCCCAGGTGCAGGTGGGGCGGCGACGGCGACAGCAGCAGCACCTTCATCGGCCGGCCTCATCGGCATCCGACCGGGCCGGGCTTCACCGCCCGGCGCGCCGGCAGGCGCGGGCCAGCGTCCGCACGCGCGCGACGTCGACCGGCGCGCCGACGCGGCCGCCGCGCTTGCAGAACGTGCCGGCGATCGCCCCGTCGCAGCGCGGCCACAGCACCGCGGCGTTGTCCGGGCACAGCCCCGAGCCGATCCAGATCGGGAAGGCGCCCACCGCCCGCCGCACGGTGTCGAGCAGTTCGGGATCGACGGGCGCGCCGGTGCGGGCGCCCGACAGCACGAGACCCGCGGCGCCGGAGCGTTCGGCCAGGTCCAAGGCCGCTGTCGCCACGTCGGCCGGCGCGAGCGGTGCTGCGTGCTTGACCAGGAAGTCGGCGAGCACCTCGACCTCGCCGTGCAGCGCGCGCCGGTAGGCGAACAGGCGCGCGGCCTCGCCCTCGATCAGCCCCTGGTCGGTCGCGTAGACCCCGGCCAGCACGTTGACGCGGATCCAGCGCGCCCCGCAGGCGACCGCCGCGCCGAGCGCGGCGAAGCCGTCGTTGCGCAGGCAGTTGATCGCGACGGGCAGGCCCGTGGCTTCCCGCACCAGGTGGCCGGCCAGCGCCAGCGCCGCGGGCACGTCGGGCGGCACCGGGTCGTCGCGGTCGCCCTTGTGGAACGGCGCGTCGCCGAAGTTCTCGACGACGAGGCCGTCGACGCCGCCGCGCGCCAGCGCCCTGGCGTCGGCGAGCGCCGCGTCGAGCACTTCGTCCATCGACCGGTGCCGGGCCGCCGACGGCAGCGCGCGCAGGTGCACCACACCGAGCAGGGGCTTGTCCATCGGAGCGGGTTCAGAGCGGCGACAGCGAACGGAGCCACGTCCAGCAACCCCGCCAGGTCCGAGCGTGCTGGCGCGCCTCGGCGAGCAGCGCGCGCGCCTGCTGGCGGCGGCCGTCGCGCAGCAACTCCGCCGCGGCGTCGACGCGGACCCCGGCGCGACGGCGCCGCACCAGGTTCAGGAAGTGCGCCTCGCCCGCGTAGGCGAGGGCCACCTTGTCGAGCACGAGGTCGACGCCGCGCAGGTCGCCGGCGGGGGCTCCGGCGGCGCCGCCGCGCACGCGGCGGAACGTCAGCGGTTCGGGCAGATAGGCGATCGGCTCGCGCCGCGCCAGCCGCAGCCACAGGTCGTAGTCCGCGCACGGCGCGATCGGGTCGTTCTCGTCGAAGCCGCCCGCGTCGAGCACGGCGGCGCGGGCCGCGAGCACCGAGCTGCAGGCGATCGGGTTGCCGAGCAGCAGCAACTGCTCCATCGTCAGCACGGCCGGCACGACCCGGCCATGGTTCGCCCGGCGTTCGACGCGATCGCCGACGACGAGCCACGCGTCGGTGCCGAGGCACGCGGCGCCGAGGTCGCGCAGGTGGTCCAGCGAGCGTTCGATCTTGTCGAGCGCGTACCAGTCGTCGGCGTCGAGGAACCCCACGTACTCGGCCCGCGCCGCGGCGAGCCCGCGGTTGCGCGCCGCGCCCGCGCCGGAACCATCCGCGCGGATCAGGGTGGCCCCGGCGCGCTCGGCGATCGCGGCCGTGTCGTCGCGCGAACCGCCGTCGACGACGATCACCTGTTCCGGCCGCGCGGTCTGCTGCGCGAGCGAGTCGAGCGTCACCGGCAGGAACGCGGCGGCGTCCCGGGCCAGGATCACGACGGCGACCGGGGCCGTGCGGGTCACCGGCACCTCCGCGGCATCCGTCGGCGCCACCCGCGCCCCGGGGCGCAGACAAGGCGATCGATGCTGGTCACGGCGGAGAGGGGGAGCATGCTGGTGCCGATGTCCCGATCACGGGCCGGCGCATGGTAGGCGATCGCCGGCGGGCCGACGACAGGCCTGCGGCGGTTCCTCGCCGGGGGCCTGCCTCGCCGGCTGCCCGCCGTCACCAAGGCAGTTCCGACGCGGCGAAGTCCTGCTGGATCTGCGGCAGCAGTTCGTCGACGCGCGCGGCGTCGAGCCCCACCTGCCCGTGGACCTGGTCGTCGGGCGGCGGCCCGGGCGTGCCGACCGTCGACGGGCTGCCGGCCCGCCACGCGAGCTGGTCGGCCAGGTGGATCAGCGACGACAGCGGTCGGTGGAAGGGGTCGCGCGACGGCGCATGGTGGCAGCGCGTCGCGATCGCGAGTTCCTCGGGCAGGAACCACTTGACCGCGAGCACCGAACCGACGTCCGCGTGCGTGAAGCCGAAGTCCTCCTGCTCGACCAGCACCTCGCTGCGCCGCTGCTGCGCGGCCTTGCGCAGCACCGCGAGGTAGCGCGGGGCGGCCTTCTCCATCAGGATGATCTTGCCGACGTCGTGCAGCAGGCCGGCGATGTAGAGGTCCTCGGCGTGCGTCGCCGCGAAGGCCGTCGAACTGCCGCCGAGCGTGCGCGCGGCGATGCCGGTGAACACCGCGTGGCGCCAGAAGCCGAGCGGGTCGAAGTGCTGGATCTTCTCGCGGCGCCTGCCGAACACCGAGAACACCGCGGCCTTCAACGCGACCTTCTTGGTCATGTTGAAGCCGAGCACCGACACGGCGAGGCTCACCGACGCGACGCGCACCTGCAGGCCGTAGTACGCCGAGTTGACGATGCGCAGCACGTTGGTCGCGACGGCGGGGTCCTTCGCGACGACCTCGGCGACGTCGTCGGCCGACGCCTCGGGGTCGGCGATCACGTCGTTGAGCTTCCGCAGCACCTCCGGCACCGTCGGGAGTTCGACGGTGTTGTTGACGAGGGCCAGGATGTTCGTCGATGGTGCCGCCGACTGGGACATGCCGTTCCGGTGCGCACCTTCCATCGGGATCCCTGCAGGCCTGGCTTGAAGCCGACACCACCACCCGCAACGCCGCGCCCGGGACGCGCAGGGCGCCAGCCGTGAAGGTCGTCTTCCTGTGCCAGCGCGTGCCGTGGCCGCCCGACCGCGGCGACCGCATCACCACGTGGCATCTGCTGCAGCACCTGCTCGCGCGGGGCGCTGCGGTGCACGTCGGCTGCTTCCAGGAGGAGGCCCGCGACGCCGAGGGCGTGGCGTTCCTCGCCGGACGCTGCGCCGCGGTGGCCGCGCCGCGGCTGCACCGGCGCCTGGGCAAGCTGCTCGCGCTGCGCGGGCTCTGCTCGGGCGAGGCGCTGACCCTGCCGTACTTCCGGCACCGGGCGCTGCGGCGCGCGGTCGCCGGTTTCGGCGATCCCGCGCCCGACCTCGTGCACGTCTACTCGTCGTCGATGGCGCAGTACGCGCTGGACCTGCCGGCGCGCGCGAAGGTGATGCAGTTCGCCGAACTCGACTCGGACAAGTGGCGCCAGTACGCGGCGGTCGCCGGCCCGCTGGCACGCTGGATCTACGGCCGCGAGGCCCGCGCGCTGCTGGCCTTCGAGGACCGCGTCGCGCGCGGTTTCACGCGTTCCCTCGTCGTCAGCGAGGTCGAGAAGGAGCTGTTCCAGCGCTGCATCCCCGGCGTCGTGCCCGACGTGCTGCAGAACGGCGTCGACGTGGCGCACTTCACGTCGGCGGGCGACGCCGGGCGGCACCCGCACTGCTGCGTGTTCACCGGCGTGATGGACTACGCGCCGAACGTCGACGGCGTCTGCTGGTTCGCCGAGCACTGCTGGCCGGCGCTGCGCGGGCGCTTCCCCGACGCGCGCTTCCTGGTGGTCGGCAGCCGGCCCACCCCGCGCGTGCAGGCGCTGGCGGAGCTGCCCGGGATCACCGTGACGGGCCGCGTGCCAGAGACGCCGCCGTGGTTCGACCGCGCCGCGGTGGCGGTGGCGCCGCTGCGGCTCGCGCGCGGCGTGCAGAACAAGGTGCTCGAGGCGATGAGCATGGCGCTGCCGGTGGTCTCGTCGCCGCAGGCCGCGCAGGGGCTCGGCGCCGCGCCGCCGGGCACGCTCGAGATCGCCGACGGAGCCGAGGCGACGATTCGCGCCGTCGCGGGACTGTTCGCCGACCCCGCGCGCGCGCGCGCGGTCGGCGCGGCAGCCGCGGCGTGGGTCCGCGCACGGTGGCGGTGGGAAGGCGTCTTCGAGCGCTACGACGCGCTGCTCGCGGAGCTCGGGCTCGCCTTCCCGCACTGACGCGGACCTCAGCGGTCGACGAGGCAGAACACGACGGGCACGTCGAGCCACGACTCGACGGCCTCGCCGCCGCGCCGCGCCGGCTGGAAGCGCCAGCCCGCCACCGCGCGCAACGCCGCGCGGTCGAGCCCGGGATGGCGCGACGGCTCGGCCAGCGCGGCGCCGAGCACACGGCCGCGCGGATCGAGGTGCACGCGCACGACCACCGTGCCCTCGCGGCCGAGCGCGCGTTCCCGCGCCGGGTAGTCGGGCGGCGGATTGTCCGCGAGCGGCACGGCCTGGACGAAGCCCTGCTCGGGCGGCGGCGGCGCGGGCGCTGCGACGACCGGGACCACGGGCTCCGGCTCCGGCTCCGGCGGCGGCGCCCAGAGCCGCGGGTTCGCCGTGAACGAAAATTCGCGCAGCGGCCAGCTGGCCTCGGGCCGCGGCGGCGGCGGTTCGAACGGCTCGGCCGGGTCGGGGTAGCTCGGCAGCGGCTCCGCAGCGAGCGGGTCCTCCGCCTCGACCGCGGGCAGTTCGGCGGGCACCGGGGCGGGCGGCGGCACCTCGCTGGCCATCAGCTCGACGTGCGGCGGCCGCAGCACCTCGCGGCCCGGCATGCCGCCGGCCACCGCCACGGCGGCGCCGACGGCGGCGCCGTGCACGAGCAGCGACAGCAGCAGCGAGGAGGTGCGCACGGGATCGACACGAACGGGTCGGGACGGCCGGAGTTCAGCGCCCGGTCAGCGCGAGGCCGGCAGGATACGGTAGATCCGCCCCTGCCGGCCACCGAAGCAGGTCACCAGCAGTTCGCCGTCCGGCTCCTCGGCGAAGCTCGACGGCTGGCCCGGCACGCCGCAGAGCGCGACGACCTCGTGCTTGCCACCCCGCCGATCCTCGCGCACCGCGAACGCGCGCATCGTCACGAAGTCCGCGTAGACGTAGCGCCCCTGCAGCCCGTCGATGCGCTGGCCGCGGTAGACGTGGCCGCCCGTGACCGACAGCCCGACCGCGCGCCCGTACTCGGCGACCGGCGCGATCGGATCGGCCGGCACGGGCCCCTTGCCGCGCGCGAAGCGCTCGCTCGCCTCGAAGACGTTCCAGCCGTGGTTGCCGCCCCGCACGAGCCGGTCGACCTCCTCGAGCCGGTTCTGGCCGACGTCGCCGCACCAGAGGTCGCCGGTCGCGCGGTCGAAGGCGATGCGCCACGGGTTGCGCAGGCCGTAGCACCAGATCTCGCCGCGCGCGTCCTCGCGGCCGGCGAACGGGTTGTCCGGCGGGATCGCGTACGGCCGCGCGGCGCTGGCGCCGCGCACGTCGATGCGCAGCACCTTGCCGAGCAGCACCTGCAGGCTCTGGCCGTTGCCGAACGGATCGTCCGCGGCGCCGCCGTCGCCGATCGCCACGTGGAGCATGCCGTCGGGCCCGAACACGATCGTGCCGCCGTTGTGGTTGCCGAACGGCTGGAACACCTCGAGCAGCCGCAGTTCGCTCGCCGGGTCGACCACCGGCCCGGCCGCGCCGGCCACCGCCGTGAAGCGCGACACGACCGACTGGCGGTTGCTCTTGACCTTCCGGCCGTCGCCCATCGTGCCCAAGCGCTCGCCGGTGCGTTCGGTCCAGAACGCGTAGACGAAGCCGTTCTGCGCGTGGTCGGGGTCGAAGGCAAAACCGAGCAGGCCCTCCTCGTTGTGGCCGAGGTAGGCCACCGCCGACAGGTCGAGGAACACGCTGCGGTCGGCCCTCGCCGGGTCGCGCGGGACGCGGAACACGGTGCCCGGCTGCGTGACCACGTAGGCCATCGCCGGATCGGCCGCGGTGAAGGCGACGAACAGCGGGCGGTCGAAGCCGGCCTGGGCGGGGAACGCGGGCTCGTAGGCGATCGCCGGGCCGGCGGGCGTGACCGGGGGCGTCTCCTGCGCGCACGACGCGCCGAGCAGCAGGAACAGGCAGACCAACGACGGGCAGCAGCGCATGGGGCCGGGGATTACGCAGCCGACCGGCCCGCCGCACAAGCCCCTGGCCCGGGCCTTTTCCGCCGCGGCCCCTCGACCGGCACGCGCCCGCCGCCAAGATGCCGGCCATGCTGGCCGTCCAGGGACTGCGCGTGGCCTACGGCGACCTCGTCGCGCTGCACGGCCTCGACCTGCGCGTCGCGCCGGGCGAGATCCTGGCGCTGCTCGGCCCGAACGGCGCGGGCAAGTCGACCGCGGTGAAGTGCATCGTCGGCCTGCTGCGCCCGGACGCCGGCACGGTCACCGTCGACGGCCGCGACGCCTGGGCCGAACCGATGGCGGTGCGGTCCCGCATCGGCTACCTGCCCGAGGTCGCGCGCCTGCACGAGGCGCTGACGCCGTGGGAGTACCTGCTGCTGAAGGGCCGCCTGTTCGACCTCGACGACGCGCGGATCCGCGCGGCCGGCGAGCGGCTGCTCGCGGGCTTCGACCTGCTCGACCGCGGCGACGAGCCGATGGCCGCGTTCAGCAAGGGCATGCTGCAGAAGGTGTCGATCGCGGCGGCGCTGCTGACGGACCCGCGCCTGCTCGTGTTCGACGAACCGCTGTCGGGGCTCGACGTGACGACGACGCTGGTGGTGAAGGAGCTGATGCGCGAGTTCGCGGCCCGCGGCGGCGCGGTGCTGCACAGCAGCCACCTGCTCGACGTCGTCGAGACGACCGCGCACAGGATCGCCGTGCTGGACCAGGGCCGGCTGCTCGCGTGCGGCACCGGCGCCGAGCTGCGCGCGCTGGCCGGTGCCGGCGCGGCGACGCGCCTGGATGCGGTGTTCCGCGCGCTGGTGCAGGCGAGCGACCCGCTGGCGACGGCGCGGTCGATCCTGGGGTGACGCCGGTCCCGGCGCTCTCAGCCCGCCGCCGCCGCGCGGCCGCGCCCACCGCCGCGCCCACCGCCGCCGCGCCCACCGCGCCCGCCGCCGCGCCCGCCCGGGCGGCCCTTCGGCATCCCGTAGCCGCGGCCCGGGATCCTGGACACGTGGGGCACCTCCTTGCCCTGCAGGTGCGCCGCGACGACCTCGTAGAGGCGGCGCTCCATCGGCGCGACCAGCGACAGCGCGCGGCCCGACTTGCCGGCGCGGCCGGTGCGGCCGGAGCGGTGGATGTAGTCCTCGAGCGCGAGCGGGAAGTCGTAGTTCACGACCAGTTCGATGTCGTCGACGTCGATGCCGCGCGCGGCGACGTCGGTCGCGACGAGGTGGCGCACCTTGCCGCGCGTGAACGCCTGCAGGCAGGCGTGGCGCGCCTCGGCGCTCTTGTCGCCGTGGATCGCGTCGGCCGGGAAACCCGCGCGCTGCAGCGCGTTGCCGAGCCGCTCGCAGCCGATCTTCTTGTTGACGAAGATCAGCACCCGCCCCGGTTCGCGGTGCAGCAGACGCTCGAGCGCCAGCTGCTTGTCGTGCGCGGGCACCGCGGCGAACCGGTGCGCGATCGTCACCGGCGGCTGGCTGCGCGCCCCGATCTGCACGCGCTCGGCTTTCGGCAGGAAGTCGGCGACCAGCGCCTCGACCTCCGTGGGCATCGTCGCCGAGAACAGCAGGTTCTGCCGCTCCTGCGGCAGGCGCAGGAAGATGCGCCGGATCTGCGGCATGAACCCCATGTCGAGCATGCGGTCGGCCTCGTCGAGCACGACCATCTGCACCTTCTCGAGCGTGAGGTTGCGCCGTTCGAGGTGGTCGATCAGGCGGCCGGGGCAGGCGACCAGCACGTCGAGGCCGCGCTTGAACGCGGACTCCTGGATCGACAGGTCGACGCCGCCGAAGGCGGTGCAGACGGCGAGGCCGGAGGCCTTCGCGTAGACGCGCAGGTTCTCGGCGACCTGCACGCACAGTTCGCGCGTCGGCACGACGATCAGGCCGCGCAGACCGGGCTCGCCGCCGAAGAGGCGGTCGAGCATCGGCAGGCCGAACGCGGCGGTCTTGCCGCTGCCCGTCTGGCCGAGGCCGATCAGTTCGGCGCCGGCGAGGATCTTGGGGATGGCGAGCGCCTGGATGTCCGTCGGCGTCTCGTAGCCGGCCGCACGGACGCCGCGCAGGATGGGCTCCTTCAGCCCTAGGGAATCGAAACTCACGTAGTCGCTTCTTCGGTGGCGCCCCGCGGCACGGCGGCCGGGGACGCAAGGAGAACGGAATCCGGCCGGAGGGTGCCGGTCCGGAGACCGCGCGGCAGCGCCGGCGGCCCGCAGGGGCGTGGCATCCCGAACGCTGCCGTGCCGCGGCACGGTCTGCCGCCCGCATCGGCAGCGGCCCGTCTCCTGTCGAGACGGCACCGGACCGGGCGGGCCGAGCGTTCTGGCGCCCCTTCGTGGCCGGCAGGATACGGCGGCGCGGGCGCCGCTCAAGGGGCTGGCGCGGCGCTACACGCCGAACCGCCGCGACAGGTCGGTCTGCAGCAGCCGGTCCGGGTCCCAGCGCTGCTTCAGCGCGCGGAACTTCGCGACCGCCGGCTCGCCGTGCACGCGCGCGAACGACGACTGCAGCAGCACCGCGTCCTTCGCGTAGTAGAAGCGGCCGCCCGCGTCGAGCACGAGGTCGCCGAGTTCGCGGCAGACCTTCCAGAGCTGCTCGCGGCGGTGCTTGTTCCGGCTCACGGCGATGTCCATCGCCATCGAGAACCCGTCGACCGCGTGCGTCATCAGGAACGGGTCGGGCCGGTGGCGCTTCAGCACGCCGAGGTAGGGCACGAATCCGGTCGCCTGCAGGCGCTCGATGATCTTGCGCAGCACGCGCGAGGCTTCGGCGAACGGCACGAACGGCTGGAACTGGATCAGCCCGCCGGGCTTCGTCATCCACTGCCAGTTGGGCACGTAGTCGAGCAGGAAGTGGAAGGCGCCGTGCGACTGCAGGTAGGGCGAGTGTTTCTGCTCGCGGCAGCCGGCGCGGAACTTCGCCCAGTTCACGAACGCCACCTGCTTCAGGTGCACCGCGCACCACATGCCCGGCCAGAGCCAGCCCTTGGGCACGAGGCCGAACAGCTTCGTCGGCACGTCCTGCAGGTTCGGGTCGAAGAAGCACAGGCCCTCGGGATCCTCGCCGGGCCGCAGCTGGTCGGCGCGGTGCAGGAGCCCGCGGCCGAGCGCCACCCCCTGTGCGTGCAGGTCGAGCCACGACACGAGGTAGTCGGCCTCGGACCGCAGTTCCTCGATCAGCCGCAGGTTGTGGTCGAGGTCGTCGGCGACGATGCCCCACACGCGCAGCCGGCCGCTGTGCACACGCTTGGTCTGCAGACCGAGCTTCGTGAAGCAGCCGAGCATGCCGAAGCCGGAGATCGCGGCGTGGAACAGCTCCGGGTCCGACTCGCGCGTGCAGTGCACGAGTTCGCCGCGCGGCGTCAGCAGGTCGAACCACGACACGCAGTCGCCGAAGGTGCCGAGCGCGTAGTTGTTCTTGCCGTGGATGTTCATCGCCGCGGCCCCGGCCATCGTCACCGACATGGTGCCGCTGACGACCTTGGGCCAGAAGCCGTGCGCGATCGACCGCCGCCACAGGTCGCGCACCGTGGCGCCCGGCTCGACGACCGCGATGCCCGTCGCCGGGTCGAAGTCGAGCACGGAGTTCATCTGCGTGCAGTCGAGCACGTGGCCGCCGGCGTTGGTGGCGGCATCGCCGTAGCTGCAGCCCGCGCCGCGCAGCGCGATCGTGCCGCCGCGCGCGCGCACGTCGGCGAACGCCTCGGCGACCTGTTCCACGGTGGTCGGCCGCAGCACCTTCGCCGGGCCGCCCACCGCCATGCCGAAACCGCGCACGTCTTCGTCGCGCCAGCCCAGGGTCGTGGTCATCGTCGGTCCCCGCTTCCAAGGAAACGCCGCAGCGGCGTCGAAGGTGTGTTTCGTCGGTTGGTGAGACGCCGCGTTGCGGCGTACGGCGGCTCAGATCGACATCCGGCGGAACAGGAACGAAGGGATGTTGCGGATCACGAACATGATCAGCCGCCACTTGCCGGGCACGTAGGCGATCGGCTTGCGGCGGTCGCGCGCCCGCAGGATCAGCCGCGCGGCCTCGGCGGCCGGCAGTTTCCTGCCCTTGACGTCCTTGGCCATCTGCGTGTCGACGAAGCCGGGGCGGATCGTGGTGACCTGCACGCCGTGCCGCCAGAGCCGGTTGCGCAGCGCCTCGAGGTAGCAGTCCATGCCGGCCTTGCTCGCGTTGTAGACCGGCCGGCCCAGGCGACCGCGGTCCTGCGCGACCGAGGTGATGCCGACGATGCAGCCCGACTTGCGGGCGAGGAACCGCCGCGCCGCGGCGTTGCCGAACGCGATGCAGCCGAGCATGTTGACCTGCACCTGCAGTCGGTCCTTGGCGAGGTCGAACTCGTCGAGCGCGACCTCGGGCATCACGCCGGCCAGGTAGTGCAGCTCGTCGACCTGGCCGAGTTCCTGCTCGATGCGCGCGAACAGCGCCTCGGCGGCGTCGAGGTCGGTGACGTCGTGCGCGTAGGGGAACGCCGCGGGCCGGCCGAGCGCGTCGTCGATCGTCTGCGCCGCCGCGCGCAGTTCCGCTTCGCGGTTGCTGATCATCGCGACCTTGCGCCCCTCGACCGCGAGCCGCCGCGCGACCGAGAGACCGATTCCCGAGGAAGCGCCGACCACGATGCAGGTGCCCGAGCGTCTGGACATGGCCAAGAGCAGAAGTCGGCGGTGCTGGGTTTGCAACGGCGCCTTGTGCGGGCCGGACGGGCCCAGCATCATGCGCCGCGATGCGGAACCTCGCCGCCTGCCTGTTCGCCGGAGCCGCCGCGCTGCTCGCCCAGGAACCGCCCGCGCCGCCGGCCGGACCGCAGCGTCCGTTCCTGGTCGACCGCGTGGTCGCGACCGTCAACGACACGGCGATCCTGCGCAGCGAACTCCTGACCCTGGCCGCCGGCCAGCTCCGCGCCGCCGAGGCGAACCTGCTGCGCCGGCTGCAGCCGCCCGAGCTGCTCGCGCTGCTGCGCGAGGTGCTGGCGCCGCTGGTCCAGAACCACGCGATGGCGCAGGCCGCCAAGACGTTCGGCACGGTCCCCCCCGAGCGCGTCGAGCAGATCTTCCAGGACGAACTGGCGCGCGAGGAGGCTGAGCAGGTGCGCGACTTCGGCACGTGGCAGGAGTTCAGCAAGGAGCTGCAGCGCCAGGGTCGCACCTGGCAGACCTACGTGCGCGAGCGGCGCGTCGACAAGATGCAGCAGATCGCCGAGGAGCTGGCGGTCGGCGGCCGCCTGCGCAACCGGCAGGGCAACCTGCTGCTGACGCCGCGCATGCTGCGCGAGACCTACCAGCGGGAGATCGCCCGGTTCGTGCACGGCCCGCGCGCGAGCGCCGAACTGGTCGGCTTCGAGGGCCGGGACGGCGCGGCGACCGCGGCGGCCGCTGCCGAACTGTGGCGCAAGGAGGCGCTGACCGGCCAGCAGCTGCGCGAGCGCTTCCCGGGGGTCAAGGGCACCTCGACCGAGATCTCCGGCATCACCGAGGCGTCGCGCGAGTCCCTGGCCCCGGAGATCGTCGACTTCGCGCTCGGCGGGCCGGCGGGCGCGGTGTCGGCGCCGTTCGAGCTCGGCGGCTCCTTCCGGGTCGCCCGGATCACCCGGCACGAACCCGGCCGGCAGGGACGTTTCGAGGATCCCGACGTGCAGATCGCGCTGCGCAACCTGTGCCAGCGGCAGGTCCTCGGCGAATTGCGGCAGCAGGCGATCGACCGCGCGATGCTGCGCGCGGAGACCTGGGTCGTGCCCGACCTGAGGTGAAGCTCCACCGCCGCCACGCGGCGGCCCCGAGTCCCGCCGTCGGCCGGCCGGCCCGGGCCGAACTGCCACGCCCGCGCGGGAGATCCCGGCGGCTCGTGCACTTCGCGGGTTGCAGTGTTCCGGGCGCCCCGCTCTACTTCCGGACCCCCTCCTGAACCGGATGCCGGCTGCCGCCGTTGCACGGCCGGCAGCGGTCGGGCCACGGACCTCGCCGTCGGGGCGAGCGCGGCCCGCCGGGTTTGCCGCTACCCAGCCCTCGAGGAGCCGTCATGGCGCAAGTCGACCCAACCAAGATCAAGATCGAGTCCCACCACGAGCAGTGGCGCGAGTCGTCCTTCCAGGACATGATGGCCGAGCAGCTCGCCCACGCGCCCTGGCTGATCCTCTCCATCGCAATCCACGCCGTCGTGCTGCTGCTGGCCTGGGTGATCCTCCCTGGGGCGGACTCGCGGAGGGGCAAGAACCAGGCCGAGATGGCGTTGGACGACAAGCAGGAGGTCGAGGAGCCGCCGCCGCCCCCGCCACCCGAGACCAAGCCCGAACAGACGCAGGACGACGTCGTGGTCACGGAGACGGAGGTCACGGAGATCACGGAGATCACGGAGACCATCACCGACAGGGACCAGAAGGAGTCGGCGTTCGACAGCAACCAGTGGAACAGCGCGGTCGGCCTCGGCGGCGGCGCCGGCGGCCGCTACGGCAGCCGTGGCGGCGGCGGCAAGCGCGCGGCCGGCGGCAAGACCTACGCGGAGGCCATCGACGCGGGCCTGCAGTGGCTCAAGGACCACCAGGACGAGGACGGCAAGTGGGACTGTGACGGCTTCATGAAGCACGACGTCGAGGGCGAGCCCTGCGACGGCCCGGGCAACGCGGTGCACGACGTCGGCGTCACCGCACTGGCGCTGCTCGCGTTCCTCGGCGACGGCAGCACCTTGCGCTCGGGGCCCTACAAGGACGTGATCAAGAAGGGCATCGGCTGGCTCAAGTCGCAGCAGGATCCCACGACCGGCCTGTTCGGCACCAACGCATCGCACGACTTCGTCTACAACCACGCGATCGCCGCCTACGCGATGTGCGAGGCGTTCGGCCTGTCGCAGTACTCGCTGCTGAAGCCGGTCGCGCAGAAGGCGATCAACTACCTCGAGTCGCACCGCAACCCGTACTCGGTCTGGCGCTACCAGCCGCGCGACAACGACAACGACACGTCGGTCACGGGCTGGTGCATCATGGCCTACGAGTCCGGCGAGTTCTTCGGCCTCGAGATCAACAAGTCCGCACTGGACCTGTGCAAGACCTGGCTCGACCAGGTCAGCGACCCGACCGGCCGCCACGGCTACACGAAGGCCGGGGAGCCGAGTTCGCGCAAGCCCGGCGACCACGCGACGAAGTTCCCGATCGAGAAGGGCGAGGCGCTGACCGCGGTCGGCCTGTTCTGCCGCTTCTTCATGGGCCAGGACCCGAAGGAGAAGCCGGTCATGAAGGCGGCGGCGGACCTGATCCTCAGCAAGCCGCCGATCTGGGATCCGAAGGCCGGCACGATCGACGCCTACTACTGGTACTACGCGACCTACGCGCTGTACCAGATGGGCGACCGCCACTGGCGCGAGTGGCAGAAGCGGCTCAGCGACGCCGTGATCAAGCCGCAGCACCGCGACAAGGCGAAGAAGAACCTCTACGGCTCGTGGGATCCGATCTGCGCCTGGGGCGAGGACGGCGGCCGCGTCTACATGACCGCGACCCTGACGCTGACGCTCGAGGCCTACTACCGCTACACGAAGCTGGTGCGGTGACCGGCGGAGGCTCTCGCCGCCGCGACGCGGCGGTCCGAGCGACCTGCGGCCGGCGACGCGGCCCGCGCACCCTGGTGACGCGGGCCGCGCTGCGTACGTGGTGCCCACCGCCGCGCCCCGCGCGCCGGCCGCGCGATTCCTGCGCCGGCGACTGATCCGCGCGCGCCCGCGCTGCGTTCTCGAGTCGTCTGCGCGCCGAGCCCTCTGCGGCGCCGAACCTCGAAGGAGTCTCCCATGACCGAGTCCAGGCCCCTGCTCCGTACCGAGCCCGAGTCGTTCCACGACCTCATGGCCGAGCAGCTGCGCCACGCGCCGTGGCTGCTGCTCTCCGCGGCGACCCACGCACTGGCCCTGCTGGTGCTGTGGGTGCTGTTCCCCGCCGAGGCGAACTGCCGCCCGGCCAGCCACGTCACCGTGGACGCGCCCGACGACGCGCCCGTTCCCCTCGAAACGCCGCGCGTGCCCGAACCGCTCGTCGAGCCCGACGAGCCGCTGGTCGTCGATCCGGCCCTCCAGCCCATCGAGCTGGACGAACTGCCGAACGACCGCGCCGACGACACCGACACGCTGACCGCGTTCGAACCCGTGCCGAGCCGGAACGAGACGATCGGCATCCTCGGCCCCCGGACGGGCGGCAACGGCCGGGGACGACATGGCAGCCCACCGCCCGGCGGTGGACTGCCGGTGATCCCGGCGATCGTACGCAGCCTCGAGTGGCTCGCCGCCCACCAGGACGAGGACGGGCGCTGGGACTGCGACGGCTTCATGAAGCACGACGTGCGC
Source organism: Planctomycetota bacterium (assembly GCA_016873195.1). Taxonomy (GTDB): domain Bacteria; phylum Planctomycetota; class UBA1135; order UBA1135; family UBA2386; genus VGXW01. The sequence continues at coordinate 17,703 of VGXW01000034.1, forward strand.
GGCGATCCCTGCGACGGTCCCGGCAGCGCCGTGCACGACGTCGGCGTCACCGCGCTGGCGCTGCTTGCGTTCCTCGGCGATGGCCACACGATGCGCCACGGCAAGCACCGCGACCGCGTGCGCGCGGCCGTGCGCTGGCTGCGCGACCAGCAGGATCCGGCGACCGGCCGTTTCGGCCAGGCGGCCAGCAGCGACTTCGTCTACGACCACGCGCTGGCGGCCTACGCGATGTGCGAGGCCTACGGCCTGTCGCGCTACGAGCTGCTGCGCCCCGTCGCGCAGCGCGGACTCGACTACCTGGCGGCGCACCGCAACCCGTACGGGGCGTGGCGCTACCAGCCGCGCGACGGCGACAACGACACGTCGGTCACGGCGTGGTGCATCATGGCGCTCGGCAGCGGCGAGGGTTTCGGACTCACCGTCGACCGCAGCGCGCTGCAGGCCGCCGCGGTGTTCCTCGACTCGTGCACCGGCCCCGACGGCCACTGCGGCTACCAGCGCGCCGGCGAACCCAGCGCGCGCAAGCCCGGCGACCACGCGCAGCGGTTCCCGCCGGCCCGCAGCGAGGCGCTGACCGCGGCGGCCCTGTTCAGCCGGTTCTTCCTCGGCCAGGATCCGAAGCAGACGCCCGTGATGCAGAAGGCGGCGCAACGGCTGCTCGCGCGCCGACCGGTCTGGAACGTCAGCGACGGCTCGCTCGACTTCTACTACTGGTACTACGGCAGCTACGCGATCTACCAGTTCGGCGGGCAGGCCTGGCGCGAGTGGTCGCGGGCGCTGGTCCCGGCGGTCGTCGACACGCAGCGCCGCGACGGCAACGCCGCGGGCTCCTGGGACCCGATCGACGCCTGGGGCGACGACGGCGGCCGCGTCTACAGCACCGCGCTGCTGGCGCTGACGCTGGAGGCCTACTACCGCTACACGCGCCTCGTGCCCGGCGCACGCTGACGCGGACGGCGCGGCGTCGGCCGCCGCGAATCCCGCTCCGGGCCCCGTTCCCGTCGCGTTTCCCGGCGGTGCTGCCCCGCTCAGGGACCGGGCCCGGGACCCACCCGGCGCGCGCCCGCCATGCCGAGGCCGGTCCGGGATCCGCTGTCCATTCGCGAGAATTCCTGCAGCGGGACTCAAGTCGCTGCCGATGGATCGGCCAACGCGGTGCCGCGCGCTGGCTCGGCACCCCACCGGCAAAGGCATCGAGGAGGACAGATGGGCCTTCGGGTCAATTCGAACATCGCATCCCTGAACGCGCAGCGGTCGCTGGCGACGACGACCGACCGGTTGCAGGCGAACTACCGCCGCCTGTCGACGGGCTTGCGCATCTCGACGGCGTCGGACGACGCGGCGGGACTCGCGATCTCGGAGCGGTTCCGCGCCCAGATCCGCTCGACGAACCAGGCGATCCGCAACGCGCAGGACGGCATCTCGCTGACGCAGACCGGCGAGGGCGCGCTGAACGAGGTCAGTTCGATCCTGATCCGCATGCGCGAACTCGCGATCCAGGCCAGCAACGGCACGGTCAGCTCGGCCGACCGCACGACGCTCCACCAGGAGTTCGCCGACCTGATCAACGAGATCGACCGCATCGCGCAGTCGACGACGTTCAACGGCGTGCACCTGCTCGACGGCACCGGCTCGACGATCACCTTCCAGGTCGGCACCGGCACGACGACCGGCATCGACACGATCCAGCTCAGCACGTCCGACACGCTGGCGTCGACGCTCGGCCTCGGCACGCTCAACATCGGCTCCGGCGGCAGCCCGACGATCGCCATCAACATGCTCGACACGGCGATCAACTCGGTGAGCCGCGTGCGCGGGCAGTTCGGCGCCGCGCAGAACCGCCTGACCACCACGATCGCGAACCTGCAGATCCAGACCGAGAACCTCAGCGCCGCGGAGTCGCGCATCCGCGACGTCGACGTGGCGGTCGAGACCTCGTCGCTGACGCGCAACTCGATCCTGCAGCAGGCGGCGATCTCGATCCTGGCGCAGGCCAACACGCAGCCGCAGGCGGCGCTGCAGCTGCTGCAGAACTGACCGGCCGCGCCGCGCCGCGCGCCGTCACTTCATCGCGCCGACGGCACGCGTGGCCTGGCTCTTCTTGCGCGCGGCCTGGTTCGCGTGGATCACCAGGGTCTGCGCGGCCTTGTCGATGGCCTGGCAGACCGCGGGCAGCATGGTCTTCGCCTTCGCGGCGTCGCCGGCGGCGATCACGGCCATCAGGGCCTTGAGGGCGGACTTCACGCGCGACATCTTGGCCTTGTTGGCGATGCGGCGCTTCTCGCCCTGGCGGGCGCGCTTGAGTGCTTGCTTGCAGTGGGCCATCGTTCGGTCGGTGGTTGGTCGCCGGCGCGCGGCCGGCTCGTGGGGTTCGTGCGGGGTTGGGAAGGTCGATGCGCCAGCACCGGCTCAGGTCTTCATCTGCTCGACCTTGCTGGCGACGTCGCGGAAACCGATGTCCTGTTCGAGGATCCTCGTGAAGTGGCGCAGCGCCTCGTCGCGCCGGCCGAGAAGGCTACAGATCTCGCCCATCTCGTAGAGGGCTTCCTTCGCGAGCGTGCCCGAGCCGGCCGCGTGCAGCGCCTTGTCGAACTGGCCCAGCGCGAGGTCGGGCAGGGCCTTGCGCTGGAACGCGCGCCCGAGCAGGAACAGCGCCTCGGTCTTCCTGCGCGGATCCTTGACGGCCTGCTGCAGCTCCGCGATCGCGGCGTCGGTCTCGCCGGCGTCGAGCAGCGCCGAACCGAGCAGGAAGCGCGCGCCGAAGTCGGCGGGATTGCGGTCCACGCGGCGCCTCGCCTCGGCCGTGCGCAGCTGGGCGAGCGTGGCCCGGGCGCGCTGCAGCGCGGCCGCGTCGCCGCGCTTGTGCGCCTTGTCGACCGCCTGCTCCTGGACCCGGATGCGCAGGTCGCCGGCGCGCTCGAGCAGGTCCTGGTCGCCCGGTTGCGCCTGCACCAGCCGCTCGAGCAGGTCGAGCGCCCCCGGCAGGTCCCTGGCCATCTCGCGCAGCCGCGCGAGGCGCCGCAGCAGCTGCTGGTCGCCGGGCGTCTCCGGCAGCTTCGCCTCGAGCCGCGCGAGTTCCTGCGCGAGTTCCTCGGCGGACAGCTGCAGGCGGTCCTGCCGTTCGAGCTGGCGCTGCTGCTCCTTGTCCTTGACCAGTTCGCGCGAGTGCTGCGCCCGGTCGAGGCCGGTGTGGCGCAGCGCACCCTCCGCGGCGAGGTCCTTGCGCGCCTTCAGCGACTCCTGGTCGCGCGGATCGATCTTCAGCGCCTGCTCGTACATCGCGAGCGCCTGCGCGACCTTGCCCTGCGCGTAGCACAGGCCGCCCGCCGCGCGGCAGGCCTCGAGGCAGCGCGGCTGTGCACCGGCGTAGGCCTCGAAGACCGCGAGCGCGCTGCGCTGCAGGCCGGCGCGCTGCAGCGCGCGGCCGAGCTGCAGGTTCGCGCGTTCGGCGAGCGGATCGTGCCCGAGGTAGCGTTCCCAGGCGCGCGCCGCGGCGGCGTGGCGGCCGCACAGCCGGCACACCTCGGCGACCAGCAGGTGCACGCCGCCGACCAGCAGCGCGGTGAGCTTCGACGCCGGCCGCTGCGCGACCTTCGCGAACAGTGCCGCGCGCAGCCCCGCGCGCGCCTCGCCGTAGTCCGGCTGCAGCTGCAGCACCTGCCCGTAGATCTTGATCGCCAACGGGAGGTTGCGCCGGCGCACGGCGTCCGCTGCGTTCTCGAGGTGCTTGCTGAGGTCCATGCCGTCCAGGGGGCGGCCGGCGGTCCGGGGGGATCCTTGACGCCGGCGAAAGGGGCGAAGAATCTACCGCCCCCCGCCAGAGGCCGCAACGGCCGTGCGGGCCGCTCCCCCGATGCAAGTGCTCGTCTACCCGGATCCGGTGCTGCGCCGCGGCGGCAAGCCCGTGGTGCAGTTCGATGCCGCACTGCGCGATCTCGCCGCGCGCATGTTCGACGCGATGTACGCGGAGGGGGGGGTCGGCCTCGCCGCGCCGCAGGTCGGGGTCGGGCACAAACTGCTCGTGCTGAACCCCACCGGCAGCCGCGACGACCGGTCCGGCGAACAGGTGCTGCTGAACCCGCGCATCACGAAGAAGAAGGGCCGCGAGTTCGGCGAGGAGGGCTGCCTGTCGTTCCCCGGCCTGCGCGTCGAGGTCGAGCGCTGGGTCGACATCACCGTCGCCTACCAGGACCTCGACGGCATCGAGCGCACGCTGCAGGCGGGCGACTGGCTCGCGCGCATCGTGCAGCACGAACTCGACCACCTCGACGGCGTGCTGTTCGTCGACCGCCTGACCGCGGCCGAGAAGCTGCGCGTGAAGGCGAGGCTGCTCGAGCTCGAGGAACGGCACCGGGCCCGCGCATGATCCGCCGCCGGGCCCCAGTGGCGCGAGGTGGCGCATGCTCCTGATCGACGGGTTCGACGCGCTCGACGCGCTCGACCTCGGCGCCACTTGCGGCGCGACCACGCCCGGCTACTCGGTGGTCGCCGTCGGCGTGTTCGACGGCGTGCACCTCGGCCACCAGCGCCTGCTGCACCAGCTGCTCGAAATGGCCTCGGGGCTGCAGGGCCTGCCGACGGTCGTCACGTTCGCCAACCACCCCGAGTCGCTGCTGCGTGGCGCGGCGCCGCCGCTGCTGGTCAGCGTGCCGCACCGGCTGCGCCTGCTGCGCCGCGCCGGCGTGCAGCGGCTCGTGCTGCTGCGGTTCGAGCCGCGGCTCATGCACCTGACCGCGCGCGAGTTCGCCGCGCGCGTGCTGCAGAAGGCGCTGCGCGCGCGCGGGCTGCTGCTCGGCTACGACTCGGCGCTCGGCAAGGACCGCGAGGGCACGCCGCAGCGCTTCCGCGAGCTCGGCGGCGAGTTCGGCTTCGAGGTGCGCACCGGCATGCCGTTCGAGGTCGACGGCCGGCCGGTGTCGTCGACGCTGATCCGCGCGGCGATCGGCAGCGGCGACCTCGCGCAGGCGAACCGCCTGCTCGGCCGCTGGCCCGGCGCGCTGGGCCAGGTCGTGCGCGGCGACGCGCGCGGGCGCACGCTCGGTTTCCCGACCGCCAACGTGCTGCCGCAGGCCGCCGTGTTGCCGCCGCCCGGCGTCTACGCGGTCGAGGCGCTGCTCGACGGCAACGTCCACCTCGCCGTCGCGAATCTGGGCCGGCGGCCGACCTTCGGCGGGCACGGCGAGGCGCCCGTGCTCGAGGTGCACCTGCTCGACTTCGACGGCGACCTCTACGGCCGCCCCCTCGAACTGTGCTTCCGCCAGTTCCTGCGCCCGGAGCTGCGCTTCGCCGACGCCGGGGCGCTGGCGGCGCAGATCGCCGCGGACGTCGCGCGCGCGCGCGCCTGCCTCAGCGCCTGATCCAGCGCGCCGGCACGCGCGAAGGCGCTCCGGTCGACGGCGGGCTGTTCGCGGTCGGCGATGCGGGCGCGGAGACCGTGGTGCCCGTGCAGGCGAAGCTGCCGATCGGCAGGGCGGCGGCGTTCGTGGTCACGCTCGAGGGCAAGGACGGAGCGGTGGTGTCGAAGCAGGAGCACGTGGTCGCAGTCGCGAGGCTCTGAGCTCCAGGACGCCGCGACGCGGCGACACGTCCGGGGCGAAGCACGCACTCAGCGCCGCTGTGGTGTTTCCTTGGAAGGCCGCGGGGCGGTGTGCCGGGGCGGCGGGG
>VGXW01000035.1 GCA_016873195.1 Planctomycetota bacterium
CCGCGGCCATCGAGCTGCGCGCCGTTCATCGCCTTGATCGCCGCCTGCGCGTCGGCCTCGGTCTCCATCTCGACGAACGCGAAGCCGCGCGAGCGGCCGGTGTCGCGATCCAGCATCACCGCGACGCTCGCGACCTTGCGGCCGTCCTGCGCGAAGGCGTCCTGCAGCGTGTGGTCGGTCGTGTTGAAGGAGAGGTTGCCAACGTAGAGTCGCTTGCCCATGCATCACCTGCCATCGGACCCGGATCGGCCGCGCGCCCGCCTCGCCCGGTCCCGGAGGCGGTGGGGCCGCAGGGGCCGCACAGTCCGTCAGGCACCGGTCTCGGCGGGAACCACGCGGCTGCGCGGATCCACCCAGTCGTAGAACCAACAGAAACGAACCCTTCCGCGCCGACTGCTGACTGGATGGGTCTCGGTGCAGAAACACCGATTGGAGTCTCGTGCCGCGCGGGCCGCAGCATGCGGAGGCGCGCCGAGGGGCGGGAGTCTACCGGGGCGTCGGCGCCGGATCCAAGGCGAACTTCGACGCCCGCGCGAACGGCGGTCGGGGGAACGTGCAAGCGCGCCCGCCCCGGCCCGCGCCGACCGCCGAACGACACCGTGGTATGGTCCGGCCATGGCCAAGCACCAGCACCTGCGCGCCGCGACGCTGAGCGTCACCCTTCCCCTGGAGATGGCCCAGGCGGTCTTCGACCGGGTGCGCGCGGGTGCCTTCGGCTCGCCCGGGGCGCTGATCCGCGAAGCGGTGCGGCGCCTGCTCGAGGCAGAGCCTTCGCCCGCTCCGCCTGACGACGAGGCCGAGCGCCCGGCGCGCCGCACGGGCCGGCGCGCGCCCGAAGCGCGGTGAAGACCGCATCGCGCCGCGCAGCGGGGCTCGATAGAAGCCGCCGCAGCGGCGCCCGAGTGCGTGGTTTCGCCCGTTGCAGGTCGCCGCGTGGCGGCGGTGGGAACCTCAGTCCTGTTCGGCCCCGGCGACCAGCCGGACCGTGTCGCGGGCGATGATCAACTCCTCGTTGGTCGGGATCACCAGCGTGCGCACGGAGGCCTCCGCCGCCGACACGTCGGCTTCCATGCCGGCGGCCGCGGCGTTCTTCGCGGGGTCGATCTTCAGGCCCATGAACTCGAGCCCCACGACCGACCGCGCGCGGACCGGCGACGCGTTCTCGCCGATGCCGCCGGTGAAGATCACCGCGTCGACGCCGCCCATCACGCCCGCGTAGGCCGCGATGTACTTGCGCAGCCGGTAGCAGAACATGTCGATCGCGAGCTTCGCGCGCTCGTGGCCCTTCGCCTCGGCCTCCAGCAGCTCGCGCATGTCGTTCGACACGCCCGAGATGCCCTGCAGGCCCGAGTGCTTGTTCAGCATCGTCGTCAGCTGGTGCTCGGACAGGTCCTCGGCGTGCATCACGTGGAAGATCGCGCCCGGGTCGAGGTCGCCGCAGCGCGTGCCCATGATCAGGCCCTCGATCGGCGTGAAGCCGAGCGAGGTGTCGACGGAACGGCCGTGGTCGATCGCGCAGACGCTGGCGCCGTTGCCGAGGTGGCACGTGATCAGGCGCGTCTGCTCGCGCGGCTTGCCGAGCAGCACGCGCGAACGCCAGCCGACGAAGCGGTGCGAGGTGCCGTGGAAGCCGTAGCGGCGCACGGCGTGCCGCGTGTAGAGCACGTAGGGCAGCCCGTACAGGAACGCCACCGGCGGCATCGTCTGGTGGTAGGCGGTGTCGAACACCAGCGCGTGCGGCACGTCGGGCAGGATGCGCCTGGCCGCCTCGTAGCCGCGCAGGTTGGACGGGTTGTGCAGCGGTGCCAGCGGCACGCAGTCCTGCACGGCGCGGATCGCCTCGGGCGTGGCGAGCGCCGAGGCGGTGAAGCGTTCGCCGCCGTGCACCATGCGGTGGCCGACCGCGTCGACGTCGGCGGGGCCGGCGATCACGCCGCGCTCGGGGTGCGCCAGCATGCGCAGGATGTCGGCGAGCGCGTCGCGGTGTTCGAGGATCTCCTTGCTGTCGGTGACCTTGTCGCGGCCGGCCGCCTGGAACGTGTGCACGGCGGCCGCCGTGCCGATGCGTTCGACGGAGCCGCGGCCGAGCGCGTGGTCCTCGTTCTTCTCGATCGCCTCGAGCGACGTCTCGATCAGCTGGTACTTGACCGAGGACGAGCCGCAGTTGAGCACGAGGACCTTCATCGCCCGCTCTCCTTCGCCCCGGCCGGCGCGCCGTCGCGGACCCGCTCGTGGCCCTGCCAGCGGAAGAACCCGCGGCCGGCCTTCCGGCCCAGGTAGCCGGCCCGCACCATCTTGCGCAGCAGCGGGCACGGCCGGTACTTCATGTCGCCGAGTTCGCGGAACAGGTGGTCCATCCACCGCAGCACGGTGTCGAGGCCGATGCGGTCGGTGTACTCGAGCGGCCCGACCTTGAACTCGTAGGCGAGCTTCAGCGCGAGGTCGACGTCGTCGGCGGAAGCGACCCCCTCCATGACGATGTGCATCGCCTCGTTGAGGAACGGCAGGATCGCGCGCGTCACGACGTAGCCCGGATACTCGAAGACCTCGATGACCTTCTTCTCGAGCGTCTTCGCGAAGCCGACCGCGCGCTCGAAGGTCTGGTTCGACGTCGCCGTGCCCCGCACGATCTCGACGAGGCGGCTCATCGTGACCGCGTGCATGAAGTGCATGCCGACGACGCGGTCCGGGCGGCCCGAGCCGGCGCCGATCTCGGTGACGCTCAGCGTCGAAGTGCTGGTGACGAAGACGATGTCGGGCTCCAGCACCGCGTCGAGCTTCTTCAGCACGGACTGCTTGGTCGACAGGTCCTCGGGAACCACCTCGACGATCATCTGGACGCCGACCATCGCCTTCGGGTCCGTCGCGTAGCGGATGCGGCCCAGCGTGGCCTTCTTCTCGGAGGCGGTGATGCCCCACTTGGCCATCTCCGCGTCGAGGTTGGCGACGAGCTCCGCGCGCGACTGCTCGGCCCGCTCTTTCGAGACCTCGAGCACCTGCACGTCGATCCCGCTCGAGGCCACCTTCTGGGCGAGCGAGCGCCCCATGAACCCACCGCCGACGATGCCGAGCTTGCGGAATTCCACGAACCACACTCCTGGCGAAGATGCCGGGGGCCGCGCGCAGGTCGCGGCCACCCCCGCCCCGGGATGAAAGGTCCAGAGCGGGCGGGTGGACGATGGCCGCTCGGGGTGGCAGCGTCAACGCCGCTTTGGGCCCGCATGGCTCCGGTCTTCGGCCCGGTGACTCGGTGCCGTGGAGCCGACCGGCGGCGCCGCCCCGGTGGCGCACGATCCTCCGCAGCCTGCAGGCTGGTCCGTGCTGGCCGGGTCGCAGGACCGAACGGAGACGGGACGCCGCCAGTTGCACCGCGCCGTCAGCGCCGCGCCCCACCGGCCGCGGGCCGCAGCTTCGCCGTGAACGCGCGCAGGATCGGCGCCTGCTCGACGATCTCGTAGCCGGTGATCTTCGCGCGCCGGTCCATCAGTTCGGCGAACGACTCGATCACCCAGTCGACGTGGCTCTGCGTGTAGACGCGCCGCGGCAGGCACAGGCGCACGAGGTCGTGGTCGGCGAGCACCGGCGCGCCGGTCTTCGGATCCGGGTGGCCGAACATCAGCGTGCCGATCTCGACCGAGCGGATGCCGCCCTGCACGTAGAGTTCGCACGCGAGCGCCTGGCCGGGCAGTTCGGACAACGGCACGTGCGGCAGCATCGCGCGCGCGTCGACGTAGACCGCGTGCAGGCCGTTGGGCTGCACCACGGGCACGCCGAGCCGGACGAGGTGCGACGCGAGGTAGGTGGCGGCGGCCTCGCGGTAGCGCAGGTAGTCCGGGTCGAGCACCTCGCGCAGGCCCTGCGCCAGCGCGGCGAGGTCGCGGCCGGCGAGGCCGCCGTAGGTCGGGAAACCCTCGGTCAGGGGGACCAGGTTGCGGACCTTCTGCGCGATGCCGTCGTCGTTGCAGCACAGGAGGCCGCCGATGTTGACGAGGCCGTCCTTCTTCGCCGAGATCCAGCAGCCGTCGGCGAGGTCGAACATCGCGCGGGCGATCTTCGGCAGCGGCACGTCCCGCCACTCGGGTTCGAGCCGGTGGATCCACCACGCGTTCTCGGCGAAGCGCGCCGCGTCGAGGAAGAACGGGATGCCGTGGCGCCGGTAGAGGGCGCTGACCGCGCGCAGGTTCTGCATCGACACGGGCTGGCCGCCGACGCGGTTGTTGGTGATCGTGATCAGGCCGAGCGGCACGCTGCCCTCGGGCTGCTGCTGCAGCCAGGCCTCGAGTTTCACGACGTCGAGGTCGCCCTTCCACTGGGCGCTCTTCTGCAGTTCGCGCGCCTGCGGCGCCACGAAGTCGAGCGCGTTGGCCTGCAGGTACTCGACGTTGGCGCGGGTCGTGTCGAAGTGCGCGTTGTTCGGCACCGACTGGCCCTTCTGCACCATGCAGCCGAACAGGATGCGCTCCGCGGCGCGGCCCTGGTGCACGGGGAACACGTGCTTGTAGCCGGTCAGGTCGCGCACGACGGCCTCGAGTTCGTAGAACGAACGGCAGCAGGCGTAGCTCTCGTCGCCGTTCATCAGCGCCGCCCACTGCATCGCCGACATCGCCCCGGTGCCGGAGTCGGTCAGCAGGTCGATCATCACGTCCTCGGCGCGCACCAGGAACAGGTTCCAGTGCGCGTCGGCGAGGATGCGCGCGCGTTCGGCTTCGGTGGTGATCCGGAAGGGCTCGATGGCCTTGATGCGGAACGGTTCGAGTACGGTCTTCACCTGCGCAGCGTCGGTCCAGCCCAGCGCAGCGGCACTGGGCCGAACTACGTAGACCGCCGCGAGCTACGGCGCAGGCGAGTTCCCCACCCACCACCTCGCGGGCACGCTGCGCGCCGCCGCTTCGCTACATGCCGATGCGCATCTCCAGGCCCCGGCTGAACGACAGCCCGCTCGAGGCGCCCGCATCGATCTCGATCGCCTGCATGAAGATGGAGATCCCCAGCAGGGACGGCCAGTTCGGGATGCTGAAGACCAGGAATCGACTGGCGGGGACGGTCTCTGTGGCCATCGGAGCGACCAGCACGGTGCCGCCGAGGACCGGCAGGTTGTCCGGCTGCAGGCCGAGCAACAGGAAGCTGGCGGTGGCTGCACCCGAGTTGCCGACGTGCAGCAACTGGAAGGTGCCGAGCAGCGGCCGGCCGAACCAGATCGACAAGTCCGGCACGCCGAGCGTCCCGGGCCACCCGGAGCCGTAGTTGAACCAGTCGAACTCCAGGCGTGCGATCCAAGTGCCCCAGTCATTGTTGGTGCGTGCGTACTCCTGGATCGTCCAGAAGGAGTCGTTGGCCGGATCGACGCTGCAGTAGCTGTAGTCGCCCCAGCGGTTGATGCCGTTGCCGTCGACACGCTCGTAGGGGCCCTCGCCGGCGCACAACAAGGCCGGCTCGGACATCGCGCCGGGCGGATCGTTCGCCAACCGCCCTGTGTAGTAGGCGCCGACGTACTCGCCGGCGTGCGAGCCGTTGCACGCCATCGCCACGTCGCCGCGGTCGTTGGCCACGAGCGACGGATAGTAGTAGGACCGCACCGGGTCGGCGACGGTGCCGGACTGCAGCACGGCTTTCGTCGCCGAGTCGATCTGATACCAGCTGCAGGCCGCGCGGCCGGCATGCGAGACGCCCCGCGCCACCCAGATCGAACCATTGCGCCACGTCGCGTGGGACGGCCGGAAGTCGCCGGTCGAGATGTCGGTGGTGCTGCCGAGTGCCGGTGCCGCAGGGGGTGAGTCCTGCCACGGCACCGGGATCAGGCCGAGGTCGACCAGCGTCGGTGCCGTCATCGGACCGGCGATCCTGCGCAGGCGGAACGTGCCCTGGTCGGGGCACGAGATCAGGAACTCGCCGATGGCGTTGCCATGGGTCGTGCAGGGCTGGATCGCGCCTTCCCAGGGGTTGTTGCGCCAGGCGGTGATCGTGCCGAGGCTCGGGTTGGCCTGCAGCAGAGGCGCCTTGTCCAACGCCCAGATGGTGATCGGGTAGCTGCCGCCGACCATCAGGGAGGCCAGATAGATGCCATCCCTGTCGACGCCCAGCGTCGGGAAGTCGGGCCACTTGTTGCTGTCCGACCCCAAGGCTGCCAGGAAGCTCGTCTTGAACCAGGCCCCGGTCGGGTCGCTCGACTGGCTGACGGCGAGGTAGATCCACCGGTAGGGCCCGGTCGACGCGGCGACGACGAACCGCTGGCTGTGCGGATCGAACACTGCGCGCACGTCGCCGATGCCTACCCCGCCGGGCAGCGCGAAGAACGTCGTCAGCGCCACGTTGACGACGCGGGCCCTGGTGTCCTTGCGGTAGACGGAGAGGTTGGAGTTCACGAACGACAGGAAGTGCTGGGGCCCCGCCGCACCCGAGCTGTCGGGTGGAATGCACGCCGAACCGGGGTCGAAGATCATCGGCCCGGTCGTCGACCAGGTGACGTGCGGGCTGGTGCCGCCGAGGCTGCAGAACGCCGTGTTGCCGGCCAGGGAGGACGCGATCTGGCTGGGCTGCTGCTTCTGCTGCTGCGTCTGCGGCGGTCGTTGCGGCGGCGGTACCGCGCGCACGCCGTCCTGGCCGGTACGTTCGTCGTCCGGCGCGAATTTGCCGGCACCGCGCTCCCAACGCAGGCCGCGATAGCCGGAATCGGTCAACACGGTGCGCCAGGGGATGTCCTCGAAGTCGACGACGATGCGCGTCGACGTGGTCGTGTCGCGGTAGGTCAGGTCGTCCATCGCGAACCAGCCGGCACCACCGCGCGTCGGCCGTGCTTGCACGACGATGCGGTCGACGTCGCGCAGGTCCATCGCCAACCACAATGGCGTCGTCGACAGCGACTCGAGCCATTCGCTGTGCGCGACCTCCTGGCCGTCGCGGTAGCCGAGCGCGCGCACCGCGGTTGTCGCCGAGCCGCGGCCACCCTGGGCCGCGAACCACGCGCCTTCGACGTCGACCCGGTCGGGGAAGCCGATGGCCATCGCCACATCGCCCCACTGGTTGATCGCGTAGCGCTGACCCGAGTGCGGCCGCGCTGTCGCCGCGTCGCGTGCCGGCACCAGCCAGCGGCCGGCACTGCCGTCGTGCGCGTTGGCCAGGACGCGCAGCTGTGGTGGCAGGGCGCGCTGGCGGAGCAGGACCTTGGCCATCGGTTCGACGACGCCGGGTCCCAGCGCGCTGGCCGGCAGTGCCTCACCACGAGCCCCTGGGGCCTGCGCCAGCGCGCGGTCGGGGCCGCTGGCGAGGAGGAGGAACAGGAACGGCACGGCGAGCGGCGCGCGCATTGGTGGGCCGAGTGTATCCCGCGCCGCCTGACTCGTGTCGTGGGCGCGCTCCAGCACCCGCACGGTGGCTGGTTCCTGGACCGCGACGGCAGGAGGCGAGCGAAAGTCGTATCCCTCGGCTGGCGGCACCCGTCCGAGGGATGCGAGGCCGGAACCGAGCCGGACCTCGAACAGACGCGCTGCTCGGCCCAAGGACCGCCATGAACCTCCTCACTCCCCGCGACCGCGTCGCGGAACCGCTGCGCACGGCGGACCACGAGGGCCTCGGATCAGACGTCGCCGATCCTGAGATCGAGCCCGTGCGACGCGATCGCCCCGAGCGGCGTCAGGCCGGCCGCCGGGTCGTAGACGAACGACTGGCCGTAGATGTGCACGCCGATCACGTTCGGCACCAGCAGCGGCATCGCATGCACAGGCAGCCCACCGGGCAGGAACAGCAGCGTCACCTCACCACCCTGGTACCGGAAGCAGGTGGGCATGCCGAGGTTCTGCAGGCTCGCACCGGGCTGGATCTGCAGCAGACTCAGCAGCACCGCGCCGAACGGTGCGGTCGGGCCGATGTTGTTCGTGACGAGATCGATGGTCGTGCCGGCGACCGGGCGGGCGCTGGCGGCGAGCGCCAACGGCCGCACGTCGTTCGCGGCCAGCACGATCGCGGCGGGGATCGCCGCGGTCAGGTCGACGCTGCCCGGATCGGACGAGGGGCCACCCGGCGAGTAGCCGACGACCCATCCCTCGCCACCGGCGAACCCGTTGACGCTGACCGTGTCCAAACCCAGGAACACGAAGTCCACGTTGCCCGTGGCGAGGTCGAACTGGAACTGGAACGTGCTCGGCACCGTGCCCCGGGTCGTGCCGGCGTAGCCGACGACCGCGTTCCACGTGACGCGGGCGACCCCCGCCTGCTGCTCGAACCAGATCGCGCCGGTCGCAGGGTTGTTGAGTTCGGGAGCGAAGTCGCGCCAGACCGACCACACCGTGTGGGGCCATGCCAGGAAGGCCGCCGGCGAGGGCCGGTAATCCGCGCCGTTGTCGCCCGTGGACACGAAGCCGTTCGAACACACGGTGAGCTGCGTCGCCGTGCCGCCAGGGTAGGGCATCGCCGCGGCGAGGTTCACCGTCGCCGTCGCATCGTCGTCGAGGTCGAGGTTGATCGCCGCGCCAGACGGCGGCACGAACGCCGAACCGCTCGGCTGCACGACGTAGCTCGTTCCCGTGTTGAGCATCCGGAATGCCGAGTTCGACAGGTCGATCGACGGCGTGGTCGGGAAGTGCTCGTAGAACGACGCGTCCCTCCGGACGCAGCCGGAGCCGTAGGGCCACCGCGTCGCGAGCACGCCGTTGCCGCCGACCGTGTAGTGGATGCTGCAGTTCACGACCCTCGGCGCGAACAGCGGGGCCATGAACGCCACGTTGGACGCCTCGCCGCACTGCATGGCGAGCTCGGCGTTGGTGTAGCTCTGGTTCGAGCCGGTGCCATACGAATAGGCGAGGCCGAAGCCGTTCGCGCGGAACGCCATCCCGTAGGTGCCGGCGGGCAGGACCAGGGGCGCAGTCAACACGCACGGCGCCGGCACGCCGAAGCCGGCCGTCGTGACGGGGTTGCCGAGCGACAGCGGGCCGTCCCACGCGGCGAGGTTGGTCTGGTTGCCGGCGCGCGTGCCCGGGACGCCGGTGATCGTCAGGATGTCGAGCGTGCCGGAGGCAGCAGCCCCGTGCAGATCGACCCGCGTGATCGCGATCTGCGGGACGAGGACGGTGATGTCGAAGTAGATGGCGCCACCCGCGGTACCGCTGACGTTGGCCGCGAACGTGGTGGTGAGCGGAGACTGAGCGGGCAGAGCCAGCGCCGCGACGAACAGCGGGCCGGCGACGTGGATGCGGAGCACGAGACACCTCCAGCGCCAGGGAGAGCGGCGGATCGAGGAGAACGCCCAGCATCTACGCCGGATTGTCTGCCACGGTCAACCGGTGTTCGGCCGAGCCCTGTGCAACCAGGGCAGGCACCGGCCGGGCGGAGCCACCGCTCACGCTCCTCGGGTGCGGTCCGCCGTCAGGATCGCCTGGAAGAGCAGCTTGCAGGTGCCGAGCGGCTGGCCGCGGTACGCCACGTCGGCGCCGAACAGCACCACGCGGCCCTTGCCGATCCGCGCACAGAGCGCCGCCGCCTTGCCGACCAGGAACTCCTCGCCGATCGCCCAGCCCGACAGCAGCGTGTCCTGTCCGCGGTAGCGCGCGACCACGTCGATCGGTGCCTCCGGATCCGTGACCTGCAGGATCGGCGACCCGCCGCCGACCATCGCCGCGAGCGTGCGCGAGGCCCCGCGCGCGATCGGATGCCAGCGGTCGACCTCGATCGCCAGCAGCGAGCCGGGCACGTAGAACTCCTCGCGCGTGGTGCGGCGTTCCCCGCCGTCCTCGGTGGGCACATGGGTGCCCACCAGCACAGGCAGGCCGAAGTGGCGGATCACCTTCTCGCACTCGCCGCCGAGTGCCACCAGCGTGCCGCCCTGTTCGACGAACGCACGCAGCGCGGGAATCGCCTTCTCGGCGGTGAGCCGCACCGCGCGCGCGCGCAGGTTGCTCCAGTCCTCGAACGGCGGCAGCGCCGCCGCGAGTTTGTCGTAGTCGGGCTCGGTCCGGCGCGGGGTGCTGCGTTCGGCGTCGCGCCCGCTCGGCAGGCCGGCGTGGAACACGAGCACGTCGAAGTCGCTCGCGAGATCGCCGGCCTCGACGCGCTCGCCGAACACCTGCTGCACCGGGAACTCGAACTCGCGCAGCAGCCAGTGCACCCAGCCGGTCGGCATGTGGCCGCCGAACACGTCGAACAGGCCGATCCGCGGTGCGGCGACGCGTTCGTGGAGACCGTGCGCCGGGCGCGCCTCGGTCACCGCGCGCAGGCCCAGTTCCCGCGCGGCACGGGCGAGCACCGCGGTGGCCTGCTCGGTGCCCGGCACGAACCAGGACCCGCCGGCGACCGACCACTCGACGGCGCAGCCCGCCGCGAACAGGCGGTTCACCACGATCACCGCGTGGCTGTCGCGGCCGTCGATGCGGTAGCCAGCGCCGGCCGGCGGCGGCAGCCGTGCAGGCGCGAAGCCGTCCGCGTCGGTCCACGGTGCGAACGGCCCGTCCAGCGCCTCGAAGCAGCGTTCGACCTGCACGTCCATCTGCAGCGCGAGCGTCCAGCCCGCCGCGTCGTAGGGCGCCACGGGCCTGCCGTCCTTCACGTCGTGCGGGTGCCACTGCGGCTCGAACAGGTCGAGCACGTGCGCGCGGTAGGCCTGGTCGCACTTCACGACGAAGGAGCCCGCGGGCATCTCGGCGCCGCCGAGCGGGAACGGCGCCGTCGCGCGTTGCACCTCGACGCCGCCGCGGCGCAGCGCGCGCACGAGCCGCATCGCCGCGGCGAAGTCCGGCTGGTCGCTGCGCAGCACGTAGGCGCGCGGGTCCCGCAGCAGCGGATCGCGCCACACGGAGTCCGGGTCGTCGCGGCGCCGCGCGGCTTCGACCAGCACGGGCGTCGGCGTCCAGTGGTCGCGGCTCCCGCGTTCGATCGCGCGCCGGCCCATCGTCGCGAACTGCTGCAGCAGTTCCCGGCGGTACCGCGCCGCGTAGTCGAGGATCGCGAAGTTCGCGGTCTGCAGGTAGTCGATCGTCTGCCGCGCGCGCCAGAGCTGGCTTCCCACCGGGTCGGGGTAGTCGCCGTAGGGCAGCCGCCGCGCGAGGCTCTGGCGCAGCTGGGTGGGCTCGGGCCGGCCGAAGGCCTCGGTCAGGATGCCGATCACGTTGTGGAAGTAGGTCGTCGAGCGCAGCCCGCCGTTCCACCAGCCGGAGAACGGCGCGCCGCTGCGCGAGATCACGCCGGGTTTGCCTTCGGCGGCGAAGCGCTGGTTCATGTGCGCGCTGACGATCTCGATGCCGCGGATCACCAGCGGGTCGAGCAGGTAGTTCTGCGGGTCGCGGAACGGCGGCGTGAACAGCACCGTGCCGGCGGGCGCGGTCTGGTGGTGGTTGTAGACGATCTGCGGGAACCAGTCGGCGTAGAAGACGCGGTTGACGTGCTGCGTCTCGAGCTGGTTGTTGGCGTAGAAGTCGCGGTTGTTGTCGTGCCCGACCCAGCGCTGGTAGAGCACGGGGATCGTCATGCTGCGTGTGCTGCGGTAGGCATTGGCGACGAGTTCGAGGCCGTCGGGGTTCACGGGGCACGCGAGCAACACCACCTCGTCGAGGATGCGCGCCACCTCGGCGTCCGTGCGCGAGGCCATCTGCCAGACCAGCTCGATCACGTTCTGCCCGGCGATCGCCTCGGTCGCGTGCAGGCCGGCGTCGATCCAGACGCAGGCCCGGCCTTCGGCGGCCAGCGCCGCGGCGGCGGCCGCGTCGACGCGGCCCTGCGCCAGCGTGCGCCAGATCTCGCGGTGCCGGTCCAGGCGCGCGAGGTTCGCGGGCGAACTGATCACGGCCATCAGCAAACGCTGGCCGTAGCTGGTCGCGCCGACGTCGACGAGGCGCACGCGGTCGCTCGCCGCCGCGATCGCGCGGAAGTAGCGCACGAGGTCGGTGTAGTTGCAGAGCTGGAAGTCGGCGCCGACCTCGTGGCCGAGGAACTGCAACGGGCTCGGCACCTGCGCTGCGGCGAACGGGCCGAGCAGGGTCGCGGCGAGGCACAGGCCGGCAGCGCGGCCAGAGGTGCGAGGGCGGGCGGATCGCATGGGCCGGGATGCTACGCCGCGAACGACCGGCGCGGCGCCCCTTCCGCAGGCGTGACGACGAGGCGACAAACCGCCGGACTCGGCGCCATGCGCGGGATGTCGCGGTGTCGACGGAGCCGCGTGGGCTTTCCCCGCGAGTTGCACGAAGTCGCGGCATGCCGCGACCGCGCGGCAGCAGCGCACCACGCCGCTGCAGTTGCGAAGCTGGCGGTCGCCGCTCCGCTGCACCTCCAGCGGCCTGCTCCGTGAGGTCCGCGGCGGCCTACCACCCGACGACCAAACGCGCCGCGCGGCTGCCCGAAAGCCCTGCCAGTCCCGGCACCGGCGTGCCCTGGGCGTCGACGACCCCCCACTGCGCGAACAGCTGCAGCCCGACCAGACCCTGGTCGTTCGGGATCGGCACGGACTCGATGCGCACGCCGTTGCTCTGCGTGAGGCCGAACATCGCCGGCAAACCCTGCGTCGGGTCGAGTTGCAGCACGCACGGCCCGGCGATCGGCACGCTGCCCGCCGCGAACGACCAGCACAGGGCCGCCACCGTCGCCGGCGGACAGCCGTCGACCCCGACGCGGAAGTTCCCGTTGCCGAGCACCGGCAGCCCGTTGCTGCGCACGCCAGGCACGCCGTTCGTCCCCGGGCAGCCACTGCCGTAGAGCGTCCACGATGCGGCAGTGCCGCCGCCGCCGAGATACCACGGCACCGTCAGCGGGTCCGTGGTGAAGAAGCCCTGCAGCAGGTTGCTCACCTTGGTGCGCCCGGCGGGGCTCGGGTGCGTGCCGTCGGGCTGCACGTCGGCGCACGTCCAGACGAGTCCGTCGCCGCGCCCGACGAGGCCATTGGTCCACAGGTACGGCCCGAAGCCGAGCCACGGCGCGACGACGGGCCCCGCCGCGGGGTCGCTGTTGAGCTGCGGGTCGCCGTTCATCTGCTGCTGCACGAGCCACTGCACCGCGAAGCCCGATTCGTAGGCGTAGGGCTCCGGGTTCAGCTGCGTCGTCGCGTAGCCCGCGTAGGTGCGGCTGCTGCAGAAGCACAGTTCGCAGTGCGGGAACCTGGCGCGCAGGTTGCGCGCGATCTGGCCGAGCAGGTTCTGCAGCTGCTGCGCTGCTCCCGGGAAGCCGCCGGTGACGCCGGCGTTGGCGAGCCGCTGGTCCACGACGGTCCAGAAGTTCGCGGCCGGATTGGCGACGATCACGGCGTCCTGTCCGCCCTGCGCGCCGTCGACGATCGTGACCGCGGGGTTCTTGTTGGGGTCGGCGTTGGCCACCTGCATCCAGGTCGAGAACTCCTGCGTCGTGTTCGACATGCCGATCGACAGCAGCACGATGCGGCCGTTGCCGGCCGGATTGCCGGCGGCATCGCGCGGCACGACCAGCGCCATGCCGGCCTGGCCGCGGGCCAGGTGCGCCGCCGGGGGCGTGTTCTGGCCGGTCCCGTAGAGCCCGCCTTGGTGCCCCTGGTAGGTGCCGGTGCCGAGGTCGGTCAAGGCGGTGGCGGCGATCGACGTGGAGCTGCAGTTCTGCGCCGGCAGCAGGGTCAGCGGGACGACGAGCACGAGGAACGCGTGGAGGGGTGACATGGGACTGTGGGACGAAGAGGCCCCGGCATCATGCCACGCCCTGGCGTCATGTGGTGGATCGCGGCGCGGGCCGTGCGGCCACATCGCCGCGGCACAGGTGCACGGCCCGGACTCCGGTTGGCAGCAAGGCGGCGCTCTGGTCTGCTGCCGCGATGCTCGCCGCCCGGCTCTTCGCCACCGCCGTCGCCGCCGCCATGCACGCCTTCGCGATCGCGCAGCCCGCACTCACGGTGCCGCTCGCCGATCGCCATCCCGAACTCGCCGCACTGAGCAGCTGGACCCAGCAGATCGACCGGCGCACCGATGCCGCCGCCATCGCCCGCGGCGTGTTCCCGCTCGGCAACGGCAGCGTGTTCGGCCACTTCGGCCTCGGCAAGCACGCCAGCACCGTGCAGGGCCTGAGCGGCCCGACCTACCAGACCGACACCCCGTGGGCGCCGCACGGGCACTTCGGCGAGCAGTCGTTCGTCCTGCGTGCGGATGGTGCGGACCTCGACCTGCCGGTGCAGACGATCGCGCGGGTGCGCGGCGCGAACTTCGTCGTCACCGAGGATCGCGACGATCGCGGCGTCCGCCTCGTCACGCTGAACTTCGCCCCGCCGGGCGGCACCGACCTGCACCGCATCGTCGAGGTGCACAACGGCAGCTCCGGCCCGCTGCGCGGCGTCGAGCTGCGCGCGCTGGTGCCGCGCGCCGCGCCCGCCGGCGGCGACCTCGCCGGACTGCAAGCCGTGCATGCATCGACCGCAAGGCCGTATCGCGCGCGCTTCTGCATCGCCGCCGGCGGCTTCGTCGCCGAAGGCCAGCTCGTGCGGCCGTTCGGCGACCTCGCGCCCGGCGCGACCGTGCGCGCAGCGTTCACGATGCGCACCAGCCGGGGCGACGACCCGCAGCTGCGCGTCGATCCGGAAGCCGCGGCCATCGCAGCGAGCGCCGCGACCACGCTGGCCCACTGGCGGCAGCGCCTCGCCGGCACCGCGACCTTCCGCTCCGAGCCGCCGCGCTTCGCCGACCTGCTCGAGGACTGGAAGGTGCTGCTGCTCGCCCACCAGAGCCGCGCCGCCGGCCTCGTCGCGCCGATGGTGAACCACCGCATCTGCCGCGTGCGCGACCTCGCCGGCCCGCTGCTGCTGTGCTTGCGCTACAACCTGCACGCCGACGCCCGTGCCATGCTGCAGGCGATCTGCCGCAGCGCCGCCCGCCGCGGCGCCCTCACCGAGATCCTGCCGCTCGACGTCGCCTGGACCAGCGACGACGAGGATCCGGCGCGTTGGGCGGACGCGACGATCCCCGCCGGCGGGCTCGGCAGCCTCGTCGTGCTCTACCACGAGTGGTACTGGCGCGCGTCGGGGGATCTCGGCCCGATCCGGGCGCATTGGCCGTTCCTGCAGCGCTGCCTCGACGGCCAGCGGTTCTCGGCGGACGGTCTGCAGGCGTTCGGCGGCGACGAGGACCACTTCGTGCTGCACCGCCTGCTCGGCTCGCGCCTCGACGATCGCAGCGCGCTCGTCGCGCACGCGCCGGCCGCGGGCCGCAGCGCGCTGTCGTTCGAGGCGAACGCGCTGTTCGTGATCGCCAACATGGCGCTCGGCGAACTGCAGTGCGCGCTGCAGCCACCGGCCGCCGCGGCCGGACCGGCGAAGGCGAAGGTCGACCCCGATGCCCTGCGCCGCACGATCGAGGTCGCGCTGCGCACGGAGCAGGCGTTCTGGCAGCCCGCGGCCGGTCGCTTCGCGCCGGCGCTGTCGCCGCTCGGCCCGACCCCGCATCCCGGCGCGCTCGCCGATGTCAACCTGCGTCTGCAGTGGCTCGGCTGGACGTTCGCGTCCGCGGGACGCAACCGCGCCAATCTGCAGGCGACGCTGCGCGACCTGTGGCGCGCGCCGGACGCGGTGCGGGTCGGGGCAACCGCCGGCACCGGGTTCGCCACCGGCGCCACGCAGCCGCTGCTGCTCTACGCACTGGCCGACCTCGACGACCACGGCCGCGCCGGCGCGGCGGCCGAACTGCTGCGCATGGCCGGCCCGGCCGGCGAATGGGGCGCCCTCTGCGATCCGGACGGCGCGCCGACGTGGACGCACGATCCGGGCTGGCCCGATCGCTGCCAACCGGGGCCCAGCGGCCTCGCGATCGATGCGCTGTGTTTTGCGTGCACCGGCCTGCGTTACGCCTCGGTGCCGAGCTGGGACGACGGCCGCGAGGCGCGGTTCCGGCCGCGCCTGCCGCCGGGCACGACGCGGTTCGTCTGCCGCGACGTGCGGCGCGACGGCCGTCACCTGCACCTCGCGATGGAGCAGGTCCTGGCCCGTCTCGGCGAGGACGAACTGCGGCAACAGGAGGAACGGATCGCTGCCGGCCTGCAGAAGCCCGAGTCGCGCCTGGACCCGGCGCGTGAGCACCCGCGCTTCCGCTACCACGTCGAGATGGTCAACCCGCCGCCCGACGACCAGCACATCGTCTGCGCGGTCAACCTCGGCCACAGCCAGCTCGTGCGCTACCTCGCGACGCGGCTGCCGTCGTTCGGCGATTCGCTCGACCTGCCGACCGATCCGCAGACCGCCTGGCCGGCGCCCGGCAGCGCCATGGCGGCGCCACCGGCCGCGGCGCTGCCCACCCGCGGCGGAGCCACCACGCTCGTGTTGACGGTGCGCGGCGATGCCATGGCGCGTCACCGCGACCTGCCGGCGCGCTTCGTCGACCTCGGCCTGCCGCAGGACTTCACGCGGCTGGCCGCGCTGCTGCGGCAGGAGCCCCGCTTCGAACGAGTCGTCGTCGACGTCGGCGTCGACGACGCCGGCGCGCTGACCGCCCGCGGCGCCGGCTGCACGACCAGGGCCCCACTCGCGACGGCGCTCGCGGCGTTCGCCGCGGCCGGCGGCACCGTGCAGCGGCCCGAGTTCGTCTCGACGTGGCGGGTCGCCGGTCCGATCGCTCCGCTGCCCGCGCCGGCCTCGGGCACGGCCCACTGGCCCGGGGCGGACAGTCCGCTGGCCTGGCGGCCGGTGGACGCGGCCGCGAACGGGTTGGTGACCGCGGCGACGGCGACAGGCGGCCGTGGTCCGGCAGCGCACCTCGCCGCCGTGCTCCTCGATGCCGCCGCCGATGCGGACGTGGTGCTGCGCGCGGGCGCCGACGGGCCCTTCACGATCCGGCTCGACGAGCGCGTCGTGCTCGCGCAGCCGGGCTTCGACCCGGCCGCAGCCGATCAGGCCGAGGCGCCGCTGCAGCTGACCAAGGGCCGCCACCGCCTGGTCGTCGAGTTGACGGATCGCGGCGGCGGGGCGACGTTCCTGCTGCGTTGCTGCGGTGCCGACGGCCTGCCGGTGCGCGGGCTCACCGCGGTGCGGCCGTAGCGCCGGCGCGGCTCACAGGTGCGTGAACTGGGTGACCAGCGCGTAGCCGATCGTCGTCGTGAAGAAGATGCCCTCGGTCGCGGTCGTGCCACCGGCGTTGTTGAGGATGCGCGTGGCGAGGTCGACGCGGCCGAGCGCCGGCGACGGCACGGTGACGATGCGGCCGTTGGAAGCGGCGATCGGCAGCGGGCTCGTGCTGCCGGCGTCGATCGCGAAGCACTGCGTCGCCAGCGTCACGCCGGCGATCTGGTTGGGCACCACGATGGTCGACAGCGTCGGCGTGTCCGTGGTGATCGCACCCGCGGCATTGGTGACGCCGATCACCTTGGTCGTCAGCACTGCGTCGGTGTAGACGAGGCCGCAGAGGCCGGGGAAGGACAGGTTCGGGTTGGTGAAGCCGAGGGCCAGGAACGTGAGCGCGTTGGCCGGGCCAGTTGCCACGGTCGCGTTCATCACTGCGGTGCCGCCGATGTCGGTGACCGTGAACGTGTGCGTCATCGCGGCGGACTGGCCGCTGGCGATGCAGCCGGTGCCGGTGGCCGTCGAGCTGCTGCCCGCCGTCGTGCTCTGCTCGGCGTCGAGCACACCGCTCGTTCCGGTGCTGGTCTGCCCGAAGTAGGTGGCCTCCCATATCAGCGAGTTGAGGCCCGTGTAGACGAACGGCGTCGCCAGCACGAGGTCCATGTTGCCGGTGAACGGGTTCGGTCCCGGCGACACGCCCTGGCCCTGTGGGCCGAACGTGATGAGCGTGCGCGGGATCACCAGTTGCTTGGGCGCGAAGTAGTTGTTGTCGAACGTGTAGCTCGGGTTGGTCGCGCTGCGGCCTTCGCCCATGAACAGTTCGAGGTCGTGCGCGCGGGTGCCGGTGAAGTTCGTGGTGGTGGCGTTGAGCCGGAAGGAGAGTTTGGTGATCACCCGCGGCATCGGGCCGAGGTCGCTGTGGATCTGCATGTAGCGGCGCGCGACGGCGCTGCTGAACGGGAAACTGTTGGAGCCGCTGCCTTCGACGGTGGCGGCGCCGACGGGCGAGACGACAGCGCCTTGGGCGGTCGCGGCGGCGGCGAGCACCGCGGCGGCGAGAATGGCATGGATGCGCATGGAAGTTCCTTGTCGGGACGCAGGGAGGTCGAGCTGCGGTTCCGGGCCACCCGGAACCGTGCCGGAATGATACCTCGTCGCCGCTCGCTGCATCCACGCTCCCGCCAACCCCTTCGCACCGCCGCTTGGCCCCGTTGCCCACCCCGAACACAGCGGCCCCTGCGCTGCCGGCCGCGCTGCCGGCCGCGCTGGCGAGCAACGCGATGGCGAGCAAGGTGAAGCTCTGCTGATGCCGGTGCCCGTGCGGGTCGAGCGCGCCGTGCTGCTGTCCGGCCACCGGCGATGGCACGCGTTGCGCGCGGCGACCTGGCTCGTGCTCGCGTCCTGCGGCGCGTGTGGCTGCCCATGCTGGCCATCGTCGCCGCGCACGCCGTCAGCGCGTGCACGCGACGCGCACGCCGTTGCTGGCGCGGATCACGAGCGCGCCGTTCACATCGGCGATCGGCAGGAACTGCACGTAGGTCGTCCCGACCACAGTGACCGGGATCGACCACGTCTGTGTCGCGTTGCCGGCCGCATCGGCCAGCGCCAGTGCGATACCCTCGGCGTTGCACAGGAGCGAACAACCGCCCGGCAGCTGCAGGCCGAGCTGCTGGCTGCCCGTGGCGACGATCGCGGGGCTGTTCGGGAAGCAGCCCGTCGCGAGCACGATGACCGTGCGCGTGGTGCCGACGACGAGTTCGGTGCCGGCGGCCTGCACGCCGCTGCAGCCCTGGCCGTAGCTCGTGATCGTGCAGGTCGCGGTCAGGTCGGGCCGGAAGGCGACGTAGAGTTCGGTCCAGGTGTAGACCGTGGTGCTGGTGCCGTTGCCGGCCGACCGGCATTCGTTGCCGGCGCGCACGGTGACCTGCCCGCTCGGGCCGATCGTGCAGGGCAGACTCCAGTCGGCCGCGGTGACCGACGCGAACTCGACCGTGCCGTCGTTGCCGACGTCGATCGCCGTGCTCGCGCTGCCGCCGTTGCTGCTGCTGCGGCGGAACGAGACCACGATGCGGCCGACGGTGCCCGGAGGGGCGCTGAAGGTGGCGAGCACCGCGTGAGGACCGAACGTGGCGCCGGCCTGGGCCGGGGACGCGGACGAGCCGGCGAGGTCGCTCGCGGTGCCGCGCGCGTAGGCGCGTTCGAAGAAGTTGATGCCGATGCCGCCCTGGTAGGGCAGCGTCGGGTAGCAGATCGTGGTCGCGCTGAGGTAGGTGTTCGGCGGCGACTGGCTCGTCGTCAGGAACAGCTGGTTCGGCGACGTGCCGATCGGCTGGCCCTGCGGCACGCCCTGGAAGGTCGTGGGACCGGCGGCGGCGGCGGTCAGCGCCGCGATCGGCGTCGCGGCGGTGACGGCGACCGTGGTCTGGGCGGCGAGTGGAGCGAGCAGGAAACCGGCGAGCAGCAGGAGGTGCATGGGCTCGGTCCTCGGGGTCTTGCAGCCGCGGCTGGGGCGAGCGCGGGCAGCGTGCATCCTACCCACCAGCGACCCGTGCAGGGGCGCGCGGCCTTGCACGCGAACTACCTGGGCGCCCTCGCTCCGCCCTTCCGCTTGATCCCGTAGCCATAGCGGTAGATGTCGGGCACGTCGATGCGACCATCGTCGCGCACCTCGAGGACCCCGACCCGCACCAACTCGTCGAACACCGCTTCGCCGCGGCGAGCGAATCCGTCGTTCTCTGCGCCTGGATCCGCCAGCAGCTTCTCGACCTCGCGGCGGTCCATGAGCATGGTGCAGTCCTCCAGATTCGCGAGGCGCCGGACGAAGGGATACTCCTCCTCGAGTTCCTTCACCCGGTCCTTCGAGGTCTGGCGCAAGGCACCCACGAGGCTGGTCGGTTCCATCAGCGCCTCGGCACGCGGAACCCCCGCACGGATCGTCGCTGCCGCGGCGTGCCTCAACAACCGCAGGAACGAGCGGGGCACGATGCGGCCGTCGGCGTCCTTGATGCGGGCGGTGAGCCAGCGATGCGTGTAGCCCTTCTTGGGGCCGCGGCCCATCGTGTCCCCGGCCAGCCCAGCCGCGAACGCCCGCTGCTCGACCTCCCCCATGTCGCCCGGCATCCAGCCGAAAGCGCCCCGCTGCTCGATCGGGATCTTCCTCTGCCGGAGCCATGCCCGCATCGCCTCGGCATGCGGTCCACGGTTGGCGAGGTGGCGAACCGCCAGTCGGAACAGCGAGACCACGTCCCAGGCGAGAGGGACCGAACGCGGTCTGAGTTTGCTGGCGTCCGGGAAGCTGCTCTCCGCCTCCTCGAACAGATCGGGGCGCAGGTAGATCTTGCCGCGCAGCCGCCGGTAGCGGGTCGTGCAGGACAACCAGAGGGCCAACAGGGAACGGACCAGTCGTTGTCTGGTCGAACGCGTCTCGGCCAGGATCCCGAGACGATCGAGTTGGTCGTAACCGGCGAACACGTACTGAGCCTTCGCCGTGAGGTCTGCCTCGACGGCGTCGAGCGAGGTCATGATCGCGCCGATCTCGCGTTCGGCGACGCCGATCCAGGCCTTCGGGTCTCTGGGGGCCTGCCGGTGCTTCTCGTCGACCGGACCGGGCAGGGTCGCACTGCGGACCCCCCGTTCGCGGAGTCGCGCCAACAGGTGAACGGACCAGAATGCCCGCAGCGCGGCGTCCCCACCCGATCCTACGTGCTGCACCAAGCCGTCCAGTGCAGGGGAAGCCGGATGTTCCCTCGTCTCTGCGTAGGCGTCGAGCCAGACCGCACTCGGGATCCTCGGGTCCGTGAAGAAGTCGCGGACACGGTCGCCCAGTTCCTGCACCATGCGGAACAAGGCGGTCTTGCCGGCGCCGCGCGTGCCCTCGACGATCACGACGTCTTCGCGCAAGGCGAGGCCATGGGATGCCAGCGGAAGGAACACGGCATGCACGTCTGCCGACGTGTCTTCGTCTGGCGCCAAGGCGGCGATGTGCTCGAGCAGGAGTTCCCGGTTGGGTCTGCCCTGGTGCTTCACGGCGCTCCCTCGGGTTGGCTCAGTTCGACGAGCCTTCTGACGAACTGGACGAAATCGGTCCCGAACAGTTCGGCACGCTGGCCCGACAGCGACGTGAAGTTGACCAATCGCGCGTTGAAACGGATGACCTGCGGATGGTGAGGAGCCGCCGGATCATCGATGGCCGGATCAGCGTCGACGACCGGATCCGCCGGCTCGAGGAGCGAGTAGACGTGCTCGACGAATGCAGCGTGGCTCCGGCGCCGGTAGGCCTCGGTGATCCTGTCGTACTCCGGCGACGACGGATCCTCCGGCGCCATGGTCTGGACCACGATCGCCCGGAGATCGTCCGGCTTCCGCCGGCGGCCGAGGGCTTCCACGGTCAATTCCAGGCCGCGATAGCCCTGGTCCGAGTCACGCCCCACCAGGACGTCCACGTGGGCCAGATCGTGCAGGGACAGACCCGCAACGTCGTGCAACCCCGCACGCGAATCGAGCAGGATGAAGTCCGGCGCCGGGCTGCGTGCCGCAATCGCCTTCAGCAGGGATTGCAGGCCCTGCCGAACGGGGCTCTCGGTGTCGGGGGCGAGCAGGCCCGAGCCGGTGTAGTCGAGTCGCGCGAGCTTCTCGAAGTACGCGCGGTCGAGCTCGCCGGATGTCACGACGTCCACCAGGGATGCCTCGGCGCCGAACGTCCTCGCCGCGTCGATCATCCGGTCGAGATCGGCCGAACCCGTCGCGGCATGATCGACCAGGAAGTCGAGCACGCCACGGTCGGTCCTCGCCCCCAGCAATGCACCAGCACCCGGGGCCTCCACGTCGAGGTCGACCACGACTACGCGCTTGCCCTGCTCGGCCAATTGCCAGGCGGCTGACGCCAGCAGAGTCGTCCTGCCGACGCCCCCCTTGAAGGAGTAGAAGGTGACGATCGCCGGCTTCCGTTCGACCAGCGGCCAGGGGGGCGAGGACTTGGTCTCGCCCACCCACGCGGTCTTCGACAGGTGTCGCTCGATCAAGTGCCAACGCCCATCCGCGGGTTGCCGCTTCCGCCCGTCGTCGGGATCCACCCACTCGGGGCTCCGCCACGGCGCTTCGATGCCGAGCACCGTGTTGCACAGGCGCGCAACCTCGGGATGCCCTCCGGGCATCAAGACCGGGGCTTCGAACCACGCGCCGAGTTCCCGGCGCAGGTTGTCTTCGAGTCGTTTCGAGTCGAGGCTGCTGGGATCCCCCCTGATCGCCAGGTGCACGCGACCGCGCAGGTCGCGGACGACCACGGCCTTCTCCACGAGATCGAACCCGGGGTCCGTCTCGCATGCGCGCAGCAGGGTCGGGAGAACCTCGTCGAACGTCACCACGAGAACCCTCCTGCCAATCGGCCGTCGGCCCACAGGGAGTAGGTGATCCGATCGGTGATGCTGCGGGCCTCGGCCAGGAGGGGATTCACGACGGTCACCGCGCGGGTGCCCGTCCGTTCGTACCGCGACTGCTCGCTCCAGTTCGCCAGCTCAGGGTATGCGCTGGACCAATCCTCCAGGTCGTAGCGCCTCGCCGCCGGGTCCGCAGCAAGAGCAAACCGGAGAGCCAGTTCCGCGGCACGCTGGACACCATGCCCGATGGCCCGGTCGAAGGTCCGGTCGGAGAGCACGGCCTTGCGAGCGCACTCGGGCCCGTATCCCGCGAGGTGGAACGCCTGGTCCAGCGACTCGTGCGCACCTTGGGCCGCGAGGTGTTCGGCGTCCCGGATGTGCCGCAGGGCTGCCGAGAGTAGTCCTTGACCAACCTGGTTCATCCTGTGCGCGCGCAGTCTAGCGGGTGAGCGGGATCGAATCCCCGAGTCCACGCGCTCGAAGTCGACGGAGGATCCCGGCGCGCCGGGTTGGAGTCGCGCCGCTTCCGCATCGCGCCGCCCTGGCGGTTTCACCGCTCGCCGCCTCCCGCACCCCCTTGACTCGCCCGCCGTCGTAGCCCACCCTCTCCAGCCTTCCGCGTTCCGCGACCGATTCCCCCGCCGTGACCCGCCC
>VGXW01000036.1 GCA_016873195.1 Planctomycetota bacterium
GGTCGCCGCGAGGAGTAGGGTCGCCGTGCGGCGAGGCGGCCGCCGTTCACCACTGGTCCGCGCGCCACAGCGCCGCCGCCGCTTCGGCCTCGGGCCGGCTCGGCCGGCACTCGACGCCGACGCAGCCGCGGTAGCCGAGTCCGTGCAGTTCCCGCAGCACGCGCGGGTAGTGGATCTCGCCCGTGCCGGGCTCGGTGCGGCCCGGGTGGTCGGCGAGCTGCACGTAGCCGAGCTGGTCGAAGCCCTCGCGCAGGTGCCCGCAGAGGTCGCCCTCGCTGATGTGGCAGTGGTAGAGGTCCCAGTTGATCTTGACCATCGGCGAACCGACCGCGCGGCAGATGCGCACCGCGGCCTCGCTGCCGTAGAGGCAGTGCCCCTTGTGGTCGACGCGCACGTTCATCGGCTCGAGGATCAGCAGCACCTGTTCGCGCTCGGCGACCTTCGCCGCGAGCTTCAGCCCCGCGGTGATCTGCTCGTGCATCTGCGCCTGGCTCGCGCCCGGCACGTCGTTGCCGCCGACGACGGTCATCTTGCGGCAGCGCAGCCGGTGCGCCGCGGCGCAGGAGGCCTCGATCTCGGCGACGAAGCGCTCGTGGTTCTTGGCCTCGTTGAGGCCCGGCGCGAAGCCCCACGCGGTGAACTGCGCGACCTCGAGGCCGAGTTCCGCGGTCAGCGCGGCGATCGCGTCGAGGTCCTTGCCGCGCCACGGCCAGAACTCGATCGCCGGGAAGCCCAGCGCGTGCGCGGCGCGGATCCGGTCGAGGAACGGCAGCGCGGTCCACCACATCTCGACGTTCGCGGCGAAGCGCGTCTTCGGCGTGGCGGCGGGTTTCGCGGGCGGCGGGTCCTGGGCCGGTGCCAGGTTGCCGAGGCCGAGGCCGGCGGCGGCGGCGGGGGCGGCGGCGAGCACGTCGCGGCGAGAGGGTCGATGCATGGCGCAGGGTATACCGTCCGCGGACCGGCCGCGCGATCCGCGGCACGGGAAGGTCGCCGGCACCTTGTCGGGCGACGAGCAGCGGAAGGTCGTGTCGGGCAGGTGGCTCGCCGCGGCGGTGGCGGCGCGCGGCGGTCAGGGCGCCTGCAGCTCCGCCCAGCGCAGCGCGATCGCCGCCGGGTAGACCTCGCACTCGGCGGCGAACACGCGCGCGCCGAGCGTCTGCGCCGTGTCGCCCGGCAGCACCGGCACGCGCGCCTGCAGCAGGATGCGGCCGTGGTCGTAGACTTCGTCGCACAGGTGCACGGTGCAGGGGGATTCGGCCTCGCCGGCGGCCAGCACGGCGTGGTGCACGTGGTCCCCGTACATGCCCTTGCCGCCGTGCTTCGGCAGCAGTGCCGGATGGATGTTCAGCACGCGGCCGGCGAACTCGGGCACGATCGGCAGCAGGCGCAGGTAGCCCGCGAGCACGACCAGGTCGACGTCGAGTTCGAGCAGCCAGGACCAGATCGACGACGGCTCGCGCAGGCAGCGCGCCTCGAGCCCGTGGTCGAGCGCGCGCTGCAGGCCGAACGCGTCCGCGCGGTCGCTGGCGACGCCGGCGACCGAGGCGCGGCACCGGCCGTCGCCGATCCGGTCCAGCAGGTTCTGCAGCGTGCGGCCGCCGCCGCTGAGCAGCACGCCGAGCCGCGGTCGCCGGTGGTCCGGATGGGATGCCATCAGCGTTTCCCGGCCGCGGCGACCACGCCGACGAGCAGACTGGCCATGCGCGGCGCGGCGAGGTCGGCGGCGTCGATCATCGCCTCGATGGAGGTCCGCGCCGACGCGCCGGCGAGCACCTGCTGCGTGACGCCGGTCAGCGCGAGCACCTGGAAGCCCGCGTGCACCGCGGCGATCGCCTCGGGCACCAGCGACATGCCGACGAGGTCGGCGCCCGCCTGGCGCAGGAAGCGGTACTCGGCGCGCGTCGGCATGCTCGGGCCCGGCACCGCGGCGAACACGCCGGTCGAGCACGGGATGCCCCCGCGCAGCGCGACCTCGCGCGCGACCTCCTGCCACTGCCGCGCATAGGGTTCGCTCATGTCGGGGAACCGCGGCCCGACGCGATCGTCGTTCGGGCCGATCAGCGGCTGCAGCCCGGACAGGTTCAGGTGGTCCTCGACGACGGCGACCGTGCCCGGCTCGATCTGCTGGCACAGGCTGGCCGCGCCGGCGGTCAGGATCAGCAGGTCGCAGCCGAGCGCCTTCAGCACGCGCACCGGCAGCGCGAGTTCGCTGGGCGTGTGGCCCTCGTAGAGCGCGAGCGGGGCGTCGGCGACCGCGACGGGCACGCCCTCGAGCTGGCCCACGAGCAGCGGGGAATGCAGCGGCGCGCCGGGCAGGTCGGGGCCCTGCAGCACGACCTTGTCCTTCAGCTGGTTGGCGATCGAAGCGTGGCCCGAGCCGAGCAGCATCGCGATGCGGGGCCGCAGCGGCGTGCGCTCGTGCACGAACTGCGCGGCTTCGCGGGCGAGAATGTGCTGGTGCGAATGCGCAGGCGCGGGCATGCGCGCAACGTATCCGCCGGCGCGGCCGTACGCACGCCGGCGCGGCAGCGAATGCGGGGTCCGCCCTGGACGCGTCGCC
Source organism: Planctomycetota bacterium (assembly GCA_016873195.1). Lineage (GTDB taxonomy): Bacteria > Planctomycetota > UBA1135 > UBA1135 > UBA2386 > VGXW01. The sequence goes on from VGXW01000036.1 coordinate 2,561, forward strand.
CCGGCGGGGACTCAGATGCCGAGCCGCGCGCGCAGGTCCGCGGCGGCGAGGCCGCGCACCGCGACGACCTTGCGTGGGCTCCGCTGGCCGGCGACGACCTGCACGCGCCGCTCGGGCACCGACAGCGCCGCGGCGAGCAGCGCGCGCAGGCGCGCGTTCGCCCGGCCGTGCTCGGGCGGGGCGGCGATCTGGACCTTCAGCGCGTCGCCGTGCAGGCCGGCGATCCGGTCGCGGCTGGCGCCCGGCACCGCCTTGACGGCGAACCGCAGCTCGCCGGCGACCGCGGCGATCGCCAGGCTCACCGCAGCACCAGCACGACCGCGCTGTGCGGGTGGTCGGCCAGCAGCCGCTCGAGATGGCCGGCCGCGGCGAGGTTGCGCCGCTCCGACAGCGCGCGCAGGCCGGCGGCGAGCCGCTGGCCCGCGCGCAGTTCGCCGCGCAGCGAGGCGCACCAGGCCTGCTGGTCGTCTTCGGGCAGCCGCCGCAGCAACTGGTCGAACAGGTTCGTGCCGAGCGGATAGGCGTCGCCCGACGTGCCCGAGGCGTCGTCGCCGGCCTGCAGCCGCAGCAGGTAGGCGCGCGCGGCGTCGGCGTGGCGGTCGAGGGCCAGCAGGCCGACGAAGCACTCGCGCGCGCCGGGCGCTGGCGGCGAGATCTGCTCGGCCAGCGCCGCGATGGCCTCGACGGCGAATCCGTCGAGCGACAGCGGTTGCTCCTTCGGCGGCTTCTTCGCCGGATCCGCCACCGCGAGCTGGCGGGCCTTGCGGTCCCAGCGCAGCACCGTGAGCGGCGCGCCGTCGGCGGTGCGGTGCACGAGCTGGCCGGCCGCCGCGGCGCGTTCGAGGGCCACCTGGAAGGCCTCGGCCCGTTCGGCGGCGGCCGCGAACGCGGCAGCGTGGGCGCTGGCCGGTTCGCCGGCGCAGTCGCGCGCGAACGCGGCGGCCGCGGCGGCGGCGGCGGCGAAGTCGTGGGCGTGCAGCGCCGCGGCCACGCCGCGTTCGGCGAGGAAGACCGCGCGGTACTGCTCCCAGGCGCTGTCGCGCTGCGCGCGCTGCAGCGCCGCGAGGTCCGCGCGCGCCTCGGCCAGCAGCTGCCTGCCGGCATCGACCTTGCCGCGCAGCGCCTCGGGCCAGTGCGCCGGATCGGCGAGCGCGTCGGCGAGCGCGCCGACGGCGGCCTCGAGTGCGGAGGGGTCCCGGGCCCCGCGCGCCGCGGCGATCCGCTGGCCGAACGCCTGCAGGTGGGCGGTCCCCGCCTCGGTCACCTCGCCGCGCAGGCGCTGCAGGCCCGCGGCGAGTTCCGGATCGTCGCGCAGCGCGGCCGGGGGGTCCGCCGCGAGCGCCTGCCACGCCAGCGCGAAGTTGCGCGCCTGCAGCGGCGGCCGCATTGCCTTGGCGAGGCCGGCCAGGAACTCGTCGATCGCCGCGCGGCGCTGCTGCAACCTGCGCTCGCGTTCGGCGGTGCTCGCGCGCAGCGCGGCGGCGCGCTCGGCGGCCTCGGCGCCCGCCCGCGTGTCGGCGTGGGCCGCGGCCACGCGCTCGAGGGCCGGCGCGAGTTCGGCGTCGGGCAGCCCCGACAGCCGTGCCGTCAGCAGCGCGATCGTCGCCTGGTCCTCGCGGGACGATCGCTTGAGCAGCTTGATCTCGTCGGCGAACTGCTGCTTCTCGGGGTCGTCGTACTTCTTCTCGACCTCGATGTACTGCGTCTCCTTCTCGCGCGTCAGCGCCCAGTAGATGGCGCCCCCGGCGACCAGCACGCCGGCCGCGGCGAGGCCGACCCAGAGGCCCTTCTTGGCGGGCGGCTGCAGCAGCAGGTCGAGCTGCTCGATCAGCTCGTTGGCGGTCTGGAACCGCCCGGCCGGCTCCTTGGCCATCAGCCTCTGGATGATCGCCGCGACCTCGGCGGGCACCGCGGGGTTCGCCCGGTTCGCGGGCTCGGGCTCGTCCTTGACCTGCGCGCGCAGGATGTCCTTCTTGGACTGGCCCTTGAACGGCGTGCGGCCCGTGACCAGCCGGTAGAACGTGCAGCCCAGCGCGTAGAGGTCGGTCCGGTGGTCGACGTCCTTCTGCAGCACCTGCTCGGGCGCCATGAAGTGCGGCGTGCCGAACGCCTTGTCGTCGGTCTCGTCCGCCGTGCCGGCGAGGCCCAGGTCGGCGATCTTCGCGGCGCCGTGCTGGTCGAGCATCAGGTTGTCGGGCTTGATGTCGCGGTGCACGATGCCGAGCGACTCCGCGTAGGCGAGGCCGGCCGCCGCGTCGGCGATCACGCGCAGCGCGCGGTCCGCGGGCATCGCGCCGTTCTGCTTGAGCCAGTCCTCGAGGGAGCCCTGCTGCATCAGCTCCATCGCGTAGTAGTAGGTGCCGCCGTCGTGGTCGACGTCGAACACCTGCACGACGTTCGGGTGCTGCAGCTTCGCGGCGGCGCGCGCCTCGGCGACGAACCGCGCGACGAACTGCGGATCCTCGGTCAGTTCGTGGTTCAGCACCTTCAGCGCGACTTCGCGGTGCAGGCTCACCTGCTCGGCGCGGTAGACCATGCCCATGCCGCCGCGGCCCAGTTCGCCGAGGATCCGGTAGCCGGACAGCTGCGGCAGGCCGCGCTTGTGCGCGTGGCCGAAGGCGACGCGCGTGGTCCCGAGTTCGATCACGTCGCCGTCCTGCAGCGGTGCTGCCTCGACGGCCGCGCCGTTGACGCGCACGCCGGGCCCCAGCGCCTTGATGCCGAAGCCCTGGTCCTTCAGTGCCTTCACGACGGCGTGCTGCGGCAGGACCCCGGCGTCCGGCACGCGCAGGCCGCACTCGGGCGCGCTGCCGAGCGTGGTCGGGTGGTCGCGGTCGAGCTGGAGGATGGTGCCGGCGAGCGGGCCGGTCTCGACGGTGAGTCGCACGGGGCGGGGGTCCGGAAGCTTACGGCGGGGTCCGGCGCCCCATGGCAGGTCGGCGTGGGCCGGGCGAGGGGCACTTGTCCGGAGCGCCGCGGCGAGCGCCACCTCAGCCGCAGCCGGCCCGCACCTCGACGCAGCGCCGCGTGTTCAGTTGCAGCCGCGCGCCCTCGCCGACCTCGACGCCGGGGATCCACAGGATGCGGTCGAGGTCGTCGACGAGCAGCGGCAGGCGGTCGCGATCGAAGCGGACCACGTGGCGGCTCTGCAGGAAGCGGCGCAGGTCGACGGGGTTCGCGCTGCCGAACGGCTGGAAACGGTCGCCGGGCCGCCGCACGCGCAGGCGCCACGGCGGCGGCGCCGCGCGCGGGTCGAGCAGCGCGCGTTCGCGGCCGGCCTCGGCCGGCGACGGCGCGAGCGGCGGCAGCGGGTGCGTGAAGGCCTCGAGCCACCACTCGGTCGCGCCGAACCGCTGGCGGCCGGCGTCGATCGCGAACGGCTGGCCGAGCGGGCCGTGCGGCGGCGGGCCCGCGCGCGCCGGGTCGAGCAGCAGCAGCCCACCGCGCGTGCGTTCGACGACGAGACCGCCCTGGCCCGCGAGCCGCTTGCCGCCCGGCTTGTCGAGCAGCGCCACGGCGCGGTCGAGCCAGCCCGTCAGCGGCGCCTCGCCGTGCGGGTGCAGCGCCTCGTGCGCCTGCCGCACCGCCTCGGCGACGAACGGGCGCGCCGGGCCGTCGAGCCCGCGCAGGTCGAGTTCCAGGCGCCAGGGGGCGCGGTGCCGCGCGCGCTGCGTCAGGATGCGCAGACCCTGCGCCTCGAGGATCTCGTTCGCCGCGCGCGCGGTGCTCGCGACCGTCATCAGCGCCACGTCGAGGCCGATGCCGAGCGTCCGGCGCAGGTTCGGGATCGTGTCGAGCCGCAGCCGGTTGCGCGCGTAGCCGAGGTCCTGGTTCGTGCTGTCCTCGTGCGCCGTCTCGCCGAGCTGCCGCAGCACGGCCTCGAGCGTGCCGCGGCGCGTGCGCAGCAGCGGGCGCACGAGCAGCGCGCGATGGCCGCCCCGCCCGACCCAGCGCGCCTCGGGGATGCCGGCGAGCCCGCGCGGGCCGGTGCCGCGCAGCATGCGGAACAGCACCGTCTCGAGGTTGTCGTCGGCGTGGTGGGCCAGCACGAGCAGGCCCGCGCCGACCTCGCGCGCGACTTCGAGCAGCGCCGCGTAGCGGCCTTCGCGCAGTTCGGCCTCGCCGGGGCGCAGGCCGAGCGGCGCGAGCCGGCGCACGGCGACCGGCACGTCGAGGCGGTCGCACAGGTCGACGACGTGCTGCGCGGAGGCGCGGCTGTCGGCGCGCACGCCGTGGTCGACGTGGCAGACGTGCAGCGGGCCCGGCAGCCGGCCCTCGGCCGACAGGCGGGCCAGCGCCAGCAGCAGCACGGTGCTGTCGGTGCCGCCGGAGACCGCCGCGAGCACCGTGCGCTGCGCGACGAGGTTCTCGTAGCGGCACAGGCAGCGTGCGACGGCGTCCAGCAGGCGGGCGAAACTGTCCATTGGCACCGGGAGTTGGGCCGATAGACTCGGTCCACCGAGTCCTCGCAGCATCCAACCAACAGGAGCTTACCTCGCCATGGCAGTCCGGGTCGCCATCAACGGTTTCGGTCGCATCGGTCGTCTCGTGTTCCGCGCCCTGGTCGAACAGGGCCTGCTCGGCAAGCACCTCGACGTCGTCGCCGTCGGCGACGTGGTGCCGGCCGACAACCTCGCCTACCTGCTCAAGTACGACTCGGTGCAGGGCCGGTTCACCGGCAGCGTCGGGTCGAAGAAGTCGGCCCCCGATCGCGAAGCCGACGACGTGCTGGTCGTCGACGGCCGGGAGATCCGGGTCGTCAGCGCCAAGAACCCCGCGGAGCTGCCGTGGCAGAAGCTCGGCGTGCAGCTCGTGATCGAAGCGAGCGGTCTGTTCACCGACGCCGAGAAGGCCAGGGGCCACCTCGCGGCGGGCGCCAAGAAGGTGCTGATCACGGCGCCCGGCAAGGGCGAGGACATCACCGTGGTGGTCGGCGTCAACGACGACAAGCTCGACCTGGAGAAGCACCACATCATCAGCAACGCGTCCTGCACGACGAACTGCCTCGCGCCGATCGTGCACGTGATCCTGAAGGAGGGCTTCGGCTTCGCCGAGGGCCTGATGACCACGGTGCACGCCTACACGGCGACGCAGAAGACCGTCGACGGCCCCTCCAAGAAGGACTGGAAGGGCGGCCGCACCGCGGCGCAGAACATCATCCCGTCGACGACCGGCGCGGCGAAGGCCGTGGCGCTCGTGCTGCCCGAGGTCAAGGGCAAGCTGACCGGCATGGCGTTCCGCGTGCCGGTGCCGACCGTGTCGGTGGTCGACCTGACGTTCAAGACGGTGAAGGAGACGTCGATCGACGAGATCCGGAAGGCGATGAAGCGCGCGTCGGAAACCTACCTGAAGGGCGTGCTCGACTACACCGACGAGGAGGTCGTCAGCTCGGACTTCATCCACGACAAGGCGTCGTCGATCTTCGACGCCGGCGCGTCGGTCGAGCTCAACAAGAACTTCTTCAAGCTCGTCGCCTGGTACGACAACGAGTGGGGCTACAGCATGCGGGTCATCGACCTCTGCCTGCGGATCGCGAAGAAGCTGTAGCCGGCGCGCGGTTCACGCCGGCGGCCGCGCCGGCGGCGCGAACGGGTGCGCGAACGGCTGCGGCGGCAGCCCCGCCAGCAGCGAGCAGCGGCCCTGTTCGACGTCGTCGCCGACCCGCGCGACGAGCCGCCGCAGGCGGTCCATCTGCCGGAGCCCGCGCAGCAGCGGCGTCCCGCGCACGCGCAGCGCGAGCCGTTCGCACTGCAGCGCCGCCACGTGCTGCTCGCTCGGATCGTGCCGCGCGCTGTGGTGGCACAGCGCCAGCATCGCGACGAGCTGTTCGATGACCTTTTCCAGGCGCTGCAGCGGGAGCTGCGCGCGCGTGAGCTCGAGCTGGAACCACAGGTTGATGCCGAGCCAGGCCCAGCGCAGCGAGCGCAGCCGCGCCTCGGCGAAGCGCGCGTAGGGCCGCAGCAGCGGCGGCAGCGCGCGGTAGCGCGGCAGCCAGCCCGCCGGCAGCAGCCGCAGCGGCAGCCGCAGCAGGCCGAGCAGCCCCTGCGCGGCGACCCATCCGCACAGGCGCCAGAACGGCCGCTGCCGCAGCAGGAGCCCGGCCGCCCGGAGGCAGCGCCCCGGCTCGCGCAGCACGGTCTTCGGCATCAGCCGCAGCAGGCGCCCGGCGGCCGGCAGGTCCGCGCCGTCCGGCCCGCGGTTGATCGTCTGCAGCACGCCGAGCAGGCCGGCGAGGTAGCGCTCGGTGAAGGTCTCGGTGACGTCCTTGACCATGCCCATCAGGATCAGATCGTCCTCGCCCTCGACGACGCCGAACACGTGCACGTTGCCGCGCGCCTCGTGCACGCGCGAGGTCCGGTCGAACGAGCGGCCGCCGAGCACGCGTTCGCAGGCGAGCTGCGACTCGAGCGCGCTGGTCGCCGCCGCCGACTTGGTCAGATCGCGCAGGCCCGCGAGGTCGACGCCCCGATCGTCCTGCACGAGCGACAGGTGGCTCAGCGCGCGCGACTGCAGGGCGCCGCCGAGCATCGTGCCGAGGTGCTGGCGCGGCAGTTCGTGCCGGATCACGCGCCCGCCGACGCCGTCGCGCGCGAGCGCGTAGGCGGCCGCGTCGGCCGCGAACATGCGCTGGTAGCCGGCCGCCATCGCCGCGAGCATGCAGCGGCCCATGCGCAGGCAGTAGAACAGCACCTCGACGCCGTCGGCGGGGATCCGCTGGCCCGCGCCGATCGGGAAGCCCGCGAAGTGCAGCCGCGCGTTCCAGTTCGCCGCGAACACGCCGCTGTTCGACGACGTGCAGGCGAACTCGTAGCCGAGCCCGTCCTGCGCCGTCACGTCGCGGTCGGGCAGCCGCAGCACGAACAAGCCGACCTGCCGGCCGTCCTGGCCCAGCCGCGCGACGATGCCGACGAGCGCGCCGTGGCGCGCGTTGGTGATCCAGAGCTTGTTGCGGTCGCCGGCCGCGAACAGCCGGAAACCGCCGGTCGCCGGATCGGGCTCGACGTAGGCGCGCACCTTCTTGGCGTTGACGCCGACGCCGACCTCGGTGAGGCCGAACGCCATCAACTCGCCCTCGGCGACCAGCGGCAGGAAGGTCCGCTGCTGCTCGTCGGTGCCGTAGGCCAGCAGCGACCCCGCGCCGATCGTCAGCACGCCCGAGATCTCGACGGCGAGCGGGCCGAGACCGTTCGCCGCCAGTTCCTCCTCGACCAGCGCGAGTTCGACGTAGCGGCCGCCGCGGCCGCCGAACTCGGCCGGCACCGTGAAGCCGTAGGCCTTCTCCTTCGCCACCGCGGCGCGCAGTTGCGCCGACAGCTTGCCGTCGGCGGTGAACGCCTCGCCGCGGGCGAGGCAGCCGAGCGCTGTGTCGACGACCGCCTGGCCGCTCCGGCTCGCGGCCGCCGCCGCGCGGGCGCCGCCCTGCAGTTCGTCGATCGCGGGCCGCGGTCCGAAGATCAGCCGCTGCACGAGCGAGGTGGTCCTGCGGCCGAGCCGCGCGGCGGCCTGCCTGCTGGCGTCGTCGAGGGCGCCGACGTCGCGCGCGGACTCGGCGTCGCCGGCCGCGGCGAGGGCCTTGGCCGCGGTCGAGGCTCGGGGATCGGGGGATGCGGGGGGCGTGGTCGTCGTCACTTTGTGTCGGCGGGCCGACATGGTGCCGGCGGCGGGGCGGCAGGGGAACCGGCAACCTGCGCCGGCGCGGTGCCCGGATGCCGCTGGCGTGGGGGCCGGTCGGTCGCTAGCCTTCGCGCCCCAATTCAGGACGCATTCAGCAAGGAGCACCCCATGAACGAAGTGACGACGATCCAGGTCGGGCAGACCGTGCCCGACTTCACCCTGACCACCTACGAGCCGACCACGAACGGCTTCGGTACCTACAGCCTCGCCGAGGCCCGGAAGAACGGCAAATGGACGCTGCTGTTCTTCTACCCGGCCGACTACACGTTCGTTTGAGCGACCGAATTCGCTGCTCTGTCAGAGCAGCAAGACCGGTTCGCGAAGATGGGTTGTGAGATCGTCTCGGTCAGCGCCGACACGCAGTTCGTGCACCTGGCGTGGCAGCGTGAAGAGAAGGACCTCGCGAACGTGAAGTTCCACATGGCTTCCGACCGCAACGGCGACCTCGCGCGCCAGTTCGGCATCTGGAACAACGGCTTCACGCTGCGCGGCACCTACCTCGTCGCGCCCGACGGCAAGCTGATGAGCGCCGAAGTGAACTTCCTCAATCTCGGCCGCAACATCGACGAGACCCTGCGCAAGTTCAAGGCGAACGTCTACCTCGGCAAGCACAGTGCCGAGGGCTGTCCGGCGAAGTGGAAGGACGAGGGCGACAAGACGCTGAAGCCCGGCCCCGGCATGGTCGGGCGCGTGCACGAGGCGATGCAGAAGTGACCTCCCCCCGCCGGGGCGGCTCGCGCCGGTGCGCGAGTTCCCCGGCGAACGCGGGCACCCCGCCGGGACGCGCGCCGGCGCGCCCGCGGCGCTACCGGCCGGGGCACCGCGGTGGCGCGCTGGGGGCCGCTGACGGCGTTGCACCATCGCGGCGCCGTGCGCATGCTGGCACCGCGATGGCCTCCGTGCTGGTGCTGCGCCGCGGCGGGCTCGGCGACACCTTGCTGCTGGCGCCGCTGCTGCGCGCGCTGCGGCGGTGCTGGCCGGGTGCGCGGCTGTGCCTCGCCGGCGTGCGCGAGTTCGCCGAAGTGCTGGCCGCCTTCGGCTGCGCCGACGAAGCGTGGTCGAGCGAGGACCTCGCGACCTGGGCGCTCGGGGGCGACGCGGCGGCCGGCGCGGCCGCGCGCGCGCGGCTCTGCCGCTTCGCGCACGTCTACGCCGACGCCGGGCTGCCCGCGTTTCCGGGTAGCCCCGCGACGACCACGTTCGACCCGCGCCGCCACGTGCCCGGCGTGCCGTTCGGCCTGCAGCTCGCGCGGCAGGTCGGGCTCGAGCCGGACTGGCCCGGCGATGCGCAGCTCGCGCCCGCGCGGTTGGCCCGGCCGCTCGCGCCGATCGCGCTGGCGCCGGGCAGCGGCGGGCGCACGAAGTGCTGGCCGCGCGCGCGATGGCTCGAACTCGCCGCGCTGCTCGGACCGCGCGCGCCGCTGCAGGTGGTCGTCGGACCGACCGAACTGGAAGCCGACGATCCGCGGCGCTGGCCGTGGCCCGACGGCACGCAGTTCCTGTGCGGCCGCACCGCGCTGCAGCTCGCGCAGGCCCTCGCGGCGGCGGGGAGCTACGTCGGCAACGACAGCGGCACGACCCACCTCGCGGCGATGCTCGGCGTGCCGGCCGTCGCGCTGTTCGGGCCGAGCGATCCCGCGGTCTGGGCGCCGGTCGGGGCGCACGTGCGCGTGCTCGAAGCGCCGGGCCGCGACCTCGCGGCGCTGCCGGCCGGTGCGGTCGCAGCCGCCCTGCCGTGACCCGGCTACGGCAGCCGCGCGCGCACCTTCGCCCAGTAGCGGTCGGTCTTCGGCTTCGCCGCGCCGTTCGGGCCGCCGTTGTGCACGCGCGCGATCGTCTCGGCCTCGCCGCGCGCCCAGGGCCCCGGCACCCAGCGGCGCATGTAGGCGTCGACGATGCGCTCCGCGTAGGCGCGGCGGCGGCAGTCCTGGTAGTCGCCGCCGAGTTCTGGCGCGAACGCGACGGCGTCCTGCCAGTAGACGCGGTGGATCTGGTAGGGACCGATCGCGAGCCCGCCGTCGCCGTCGGGCACGTCGTCGCGGTCGCCGCTCTCCACGTGGCGGATCGCCGCGAGCACCTGATCGCGCGGCCAGGTCTGCCGCTCGGTGCCGGCGAACCACCAGACGAGCAGCAGCACGAGCAGCGCGAGCGCCGCGGCGGGTCCGCGGTGGCGTCTGCCGAGGCGCGGCCGCTGCGTGATCCAGCGCCACCGCGGCCAGCGCAGGCGCAGGTTGCGCAGGGGCCGCACCGGTCACCGCCTGGTCCGCTGCACGACCATCGCCACGCCGGCGACGACGAGCGCGGTGCCGGCCCAGGTATGCGGATCGGTGTGGCCGTCGCCGAGTGCGGCGCCGAGCAGCACGGCGAGCACCGGCGTCACGTAGGAGATCAGTGCGAGCCGCGAGGCCGGGGCCGTGCGCAGCAGCCAGTAGTAGATGCCGAACGACAGCGCGGTGCCGAACAGCGCGAGGTAGAGCGTCGCGAGCGTCGAGCGCCAGGCCCACGCCATGCGCAGCGGCTCCTCGGCCGAAAACGCCGCGAGCGACAGCAGCGCGGCGCCGACCAGCATGCCGTTCCGGTTCAGCAGCACGGAGCTCGTGCCGCTGCCGTACTTCTTGACGAGCGTCGTGCCGGTCGCCGCGACGACCGGGCTCAGCAGCAGCAGCAGCGCGGGCGCGACCGCGAGGTCGGCGGCGCCGCCGAGGTCGCCCAGGAACACGGTCACGATGCCCAGGAACGCCACGGCGAAGCCGAGCCACTGCCGCGGCCGGATGCGTTCACCGAGCACGAGCACGCCGCTGGTGGCCATCAGCAGCGGGAAGATCGCCCACAACACCGCGGCGACGCCCGACGGCACCGTCTGTTCGCAGACGTAGAGGATGCCGTAGGAGCCCGAGAAGTTCAGCAGGCCCGAGAGCAGCCACAGCCAGCGCGGCGGCGGCGGTGCCGCCTCGAGCCGGTGCAGCGGCCGCGCGACGAAGACCATCGCGAGGCTCGCGACCAGGAAGCGCAGCGCCGCGGACGACAGCGGCGGCTGGTCGAGCAGGCACAGGCGGATCGCGTACCACGTGCTGCCCCAGATCAGGCACAGGAGCGCGACGAGCAGCGGCACGGCGAGACGCAAAACGCCCGCTGTCATGGCGGGGGCGCGGCTCCGGTCGCGGGGCTTGCCATCGGGCGCATCGCGGAAGCAGAGCGGAGTCGGCGCGGCGGCGCAACGCGGGCCAGGCACGAGCACGGGATCCGTGCCACAATGGGGGACCACGGACCCACACCCATGCGCACCCTCCTGCTCGCCGCGGCCCTGCCGCTGTTCGCGCCGATGCTCGGCGCCCAGACGTTTCAACTCGTGCTGTGCGACACGCCGGTCGGCTCGGGCTCGTTCCAGCCGATCGAACGCTTCGTCGTCGGCGGCACCAACGGCCCGCTGACCGCGATCCCGTCGATCCCGGCCGCCCTGACCAACGACCCGACCTTCCCCGCATTCAACCAGCAGTACGAACTGTTCGTCAGCAACCGCCACGCGCACAACGGCCAGGGCTCCGTGTCGCGCTTCCTGTTCGACCCGACGTTCGGCGTGTTCAACCCGAACGGCACGATCACCGGCAACAGCCTCAGCGACTGCATCCAGCTCGCGTTCAACCCGCTCGACGGCGAACTGTTCGTCGGCAACTGGACCAACGGCCGCGTGTCGCGCTTCACCTTCGACGCGCAGGGCAACGCCGTCGCCAACGGCACCGTCACGATGCCGGACGCGAGCAACATCCTCGGCGTGGCGATCCGCGCGCAGGACCAGCAACTGCTCGTCAGCGCCTACACGTTCGTGCGCCGCTTCACGCGGCAGGCCAACGGCAGCTACGTGCACGCGGGCAACTTCACGATCCCGGGCGGCAGCCTGATCCACGGCATGACGTTCCGCAACGACGAACTCTACGTCTGCGACGTCGCGACGAACGCCGTGCACCGCTTCACGTTCGACGCCAGCAACCAGCCGGTCGCCAACGGCTCGGTGCCGACCACCAGCGCGATCGCGTGCGCGTTCAGCCCCGACGGCGAGGAGATGTTCGTCGCGCGGCACTTCGCGGGCGGTTTCCAGCGCCTGCTGCGCGTGCCGGCGAGCAACAGCTGGACGCCGACGACGGTCTACAACGGGCCGCAGGCCGGCGGCATCGCGACCACGGTGCACACGTTCTCGGCCTACGGCCAGGGCTGTCCGGGCACCGGCAACCAGGCGCCGACGCTGCAGGGCTACGGGCTGGCTTTCGGCGGCAACACGATCACGCTGCGCACCCAGCTCGGCCTGCCGAACACGTTCGGCACGCTGGTGCTGGCGGGCGCCCAGGGCAACGTGCCGCTCGGCGGCTGCACCTGGTGGCAGAGCAGCGTCATCGGCAACACGCCGCTGTTCCTGCTCGACGGCGCCGGGCGCAACGACTACGCGATCTTCATCCCGGCGGGCCTGCTGCAGATCGACCTGTTCTTCCAGAGCTTCGTGCTCGACCTCGGCGCGCCGAACGGGCTGTTCAGCACCACCGCCGGCCTGCGCGCGTCGATGCTGTAGCCGGCCGCACGCGGTGCGCGCTTGCGATCACCGCGCGGGCGGGGTCGCATGGCGGCATGCTGCGCTTCGCCCTCGTGCTGGTCCCGGCCCTGTGGTTCTTGCCGTCGCCGCAGGATCCCGCCGTGCCTGCCGGTGTGCTCGCGCGCGCGCAGACGCTCGCGCGGACCGGCGAAGCGCACCAACGCCTGCAGCAGCTCGCGGGCACCTGGGACGTCGAGGTGCGCACGCCCGAGGCCGGGGGAGCGCGCGAGGAGCGCGGCACCCCCGTCGGCAAGGGGATCCTCGGCGGCCGCTACATGGTGCTGAACTACCAGCTCGTGCTGCGCGGCCGGCCGCTCGAGGCCGTGCAGATCCTCGGGTTCGACAACCTGCGCCAGCTCTACACGGCGTCGTGGCGCGACGACCTCAGCACGTGGAGCGTCGAGTGCCAGGGCACGCCGGATCCCGCGGCGCCCGCGCGCCTGTCGCTGCGCGGCGAACTGACCGACGCGCAGGATCCGTCGGGGCGGCCGTTCCGGCTCGAGTTCGACCTCGCGACCGCGGGCCTGGTGCACGTGCGGCTCCACGAGGAACGCGACGGCAAGCCCGTGCTCGTGCAGCAGCAGCACTGGACGGCCCGCCGCTGAGGGGGTCGGGTCAGGGGATGCCGGGTCACCTGTCGAGCCCGAGCTTCTTCAGCTTCGGCGGGATCGAGGTTCGGCAGTAGGCGTTGGCCGGGTTCCTGGCGAAGTAGTCCTGGTGGTGGTCCTCGGCCGGCCAGAACGTGCCGAGCCGGGCGACCTCGGTCACGATCGGGTCGCGGAACTGCGCCTTTGCCTTGGCGATCGCCTCGCGCGCTTGCGCCAGCTGCTCGTCCGAGTGGCAGAAGATCGCCGAGCGGTACTGCGAGCCGACGTCGGGCCCCTGCCGATCGGGGGTGGTCGGATCGTGCATGCGGAAGAACCACTCGAGCAGGGCCGGGTAGCTCAGCTTCGCCGGGTCGAAGGTCACCTGCACGACCTCGGCGTGGCCCGTGCTCCCGGCGCAGACCTGCTCGTAGATCGGCTCGGCGACCGTGCCGCCGGCGTAGCCCGAGACCACGTCGAGCACTCCGTCGACCCGTTCGAGCACGGCCTCGATGCACCAGAAGCAGCCGCCGCCGAGCGTGGCGACTGCGACGTGAGCGTGGGACCCGGGGGGCTCTTTGGCTGTTGGCATGGTCGATTGCGCGGCCGGCGCGGCAGGAGAAGTCGGGGCTCGTGGGGCATCCGGCTGTGTGCAGGCGCACAGCAGGGCTACGGCGGTCAGCGTCGTGCGGATGGGCATGGGGGGAGGATACGTGCGGGACGGTCCGCCGTTCCCGGCCGGCGGTGCGGCGTTCGCCGGCGCTGCCGCGCGGATGCGCCGGGGCCGGGAAAGTCGCGCCAGGGCTTCCGGGCCCGCGCGGCCCGAGTATCATCCTGCCCGACCGCTGGGGTTCGCTCCAGACGGTGCATGCGCCCGGCCGGTCCGACACCTCGAAGAGGCGGCTTCCTCGACGGGCGGCGCATGGGACCTTGCGATCGCCGAGGAAGTCACCAGCGAATGGGCAAGCGACTCTACGTCGGGAATCTCCCCTATGATGCCGACGAGGCTTCGCTGCGGGAGGCGTTCGAACAGGACGGACGCGTGGTGGAGAGCGTCCACATCGTGCTCGATCGCGACACCCAGCGACCGCGCGGCTTCGCGTTCGTCGAACTCGCGACCGAAGAGCAGGCGCGCCAGGCCATCGAGGCCCTGAACGGCACGATGCTCGGCACGCGGCAACTGCGCGTGACCGAGGCCGAGGATCGCCGTCCCTCCGGGCCGGGTGCGGCGCGGAGTTCCGGGGGTGCGCCGGCGGCCGGTGGCGGGTCGGCGCGCGCCGACGCGCCACGCGGCAACCGGTTCGGCCCCGACGCCAGGCCCAGGCACGAGCGGGCGCCGGAGCGGCGGCCGCAGCGGCGGCGGGGCGAAGGCGAAGAGGAGGACTTCGGCGGCCGCCGCGGCCATCGTCGCTTCGACGACGACGAAGAGTAGCGAGGGGCGGCGGAGTCCAGCGGCCGCCGCCAGCGCTGCGCCGTCACGGCGCGGCACGGAAGGACCGGCACTCCAGCTTGATGTTAGGTGTCCGTTAGGTATACCGCGGGCGTGGTCCTGCTGCTCGCGCGCACGCACTATTCGCTGCTGACGGCGCCCGCACCGGCGCGCGCGCTGTGCGAGGAAGCCGCGCGCTGCGGCGCCGACCACCTCGTGCTCGCCGACACGAACGGACTCTACGGGCTGCTGCCGTTCGTGCGCGAGTGCGCGCGCGTCGGCCTCGGCGCCATCGTCGGCTGCGAACTCGTGCACCGGGGGCGGCGGCTCGTCGCGATCGCGCGCGACCGCGACGGCTACCGCTCGCTGTGCTGCCTGCTCAGCGAACGGCACGGCGTGGCCCCGCCCGGCGGCCCCGCCACGTTCGACCTCGCGCGCGCGTGCGAACGGCACGCGCGCGGCCTGTGGTTCCTGTGCGGCGATCCGCGGCTCCTGCCCGAACTCGCGGTGCGGCTGCCGGCCGGGCAACTGCTCGTCGCGGTGCCCGGCGGCGGCACCGCGCCGACCGCCGGCGCCGAGTCGTTTCCCGCCGCGACGCCCGAGCCGGCCACGGGCCGCAAGCTGCCCGACCCGGGGCCGCGCTGGCCGCGCTCGCTGCTGCTGGACCTCGCGCGCGACCTCGACCTGCGCGCGGCCGCCGTGCACGACGTGTGGTTCCCGACCGCGGCCGACTTCGCGCTGCACCGGCTGTTCCTCGCGGTGAAGTGGAACCGCGCGCTGCGCGGCGGCGATCCGGCGCACGACCTGGGCGGCATCGAGGCGGCGGCGCCCGGCGCGCACCTGCTGCCGCCGGCGGCGCTGCGCGCACGCCACGCCGACGCGCCCGAGGCGCTCGCGGCGGCCGGCGAACTGCGCGCGAGCTGCGACCTCGCCTTCGCCGAACGCCCCGCACCGGTCTTTCCACCCGTGTCGCTGCCCGACGGGGTCGCGCCGGCAGCGCGCCTGCGCGAACTCGCGGTCGCGGGCCTGCGCCGGCGCCACGGCGACGCGCCGGCGGCGGCGGCGCGGCTCGAACACGAACTCGCGGTGATCGAGCGGATGGGGTTCCCGCCCTACTTCCTGGCCGTCGCCGCGATCGCCGAGCTGGCGCTGGCGCGCGGCATCCCGTTCGTCGGCCGCGGCTCGGCCGCCGACAGCCTCGTCGCGCACTGCCTCGGCCTGACCGACGCCGACCCGCTGCGCTACGGGCTCCTGTTCGAGCGCTTCCTGAACCCGGGCCGCAGCGACCTGCCCGACATCGACCTCGACTTCTGCTGGCGCCGGCGCGACGAACTGCTCGCGGCGGTCTACGCGCACTTCGGCGCCGAACACGTCGCGATGATCGCGACCTACACCACGTGCGGGCCGCGCGCGGCCTACCAGGAGGCGGCGAAGGCGCTCGGATTGCCGCCGGCCGAGGCGGCGGCGCGCAGCCGGCTGTTGCCGTGGCATGCCCACGGCGAGGTCGACCTCGCGGCGATCGCCGCGGCCACGCCGGGCTTCTGGCGGCGTGGTGGCCGTGCCGGCGCGGTCGCGGACAGCTCCGTCCTGCCGCCCGAGCGCGAACGGCAGCTGCTCGCGCTGGCGCAGCACCTGCTCGCCGCGCCGCGGCACCTCGGCGTGCACCCGGGCGGCGTCGTGATCACGCCCGAACCGATCCGCACGCACGCGCCGCTCGAACGCGCCCAGAAGGGCGTCGTCGTGACGCAGTACGACATGCACTTCGTCGAGGGGCTCGGGCTGGTCAAGATCGACCTGCTCGGCAACCGCGCGCTGTCGATCGTGCACGACACGGTCGCGATGCTGGCTCGGCACGGCGTCGCGGTGCCGGACCTCGCGGCGATCGCCGAGGACGATCCGCGGACCGGGGAACTGCTCGCGGCGGGGGCCACGCTCGGCTGCTTCCAGGTCGAGTCGCCGGCGATGCGCACGCTGCTGCAGCAGCTGCAGGCGCGCACGCAAGACCGCGTGATCCAGGCGATCGCGCTGGTGCGGCCGGGCCCCGCCGCCTCGGGCATGAAGGACGCGTTCGTGCGCCGCGCGCGCGGTCTCGAACCCGCGACCGCCGCGCACCCGCTGCTCGAGCCGGTGTTCGCCGACACGTTCGGCATCCTGCTCTACCAGGAGGACGTGATCCGCGCGGCGATGGTGGTCGCGGGCCTCGACCCGACCGCGGGCGACGCGCTGCGGCGGCAGCTCGGCAAGCGCGCGGCGGCACGGCCCGACGGCGAGTTCGACCATTTCCTCGTCGCGGGCCTGCGGCGCGGCCTGCCGCGGCCGGCGATCGAGCGCATCTGGGCGGAGATGGAGCGTTTCGCCGGCTACTCGTTCTGCAAGGCGCACGCGGTGACCTACGGCCGGCTCGCGTGGCGCTGCGTCTGGCTGAAGGCGCGCTGGCCCGCGGCGTTCCTCGCCGCGGTGCTGCGGAACGACGCCGGCTACTTCGCGCCGGGCGTCTACGCCGAGGAGTGCAAGCGGCTCGGCGGCGCGCTGCTGGCGCCGTGCGTGAACGCGGGCGGCGCGGACCACGAACTCGCCGCGCCGGCGGCGGTGCGCATCGGACTGCGGCAGGTGCGCGGGCTGTCGGGGCGCACGGTCGACGCGATCCTGACCGCGCGCGCGGCGGGCGGACCGTTCCGCTCGCTGGCGGACTTCCTGCAGCGCGTGCGGCCGGCGCGCGACGAGGCGGAGAACCTGATCCGCGCCGGCGCGCTCGACGCGATCGGGCCGACGCGGCCCGAACTGCTGTGGCGGCTGCGGGTGGCGACGACGCGGCAGGGGCAGGTCGCGATGCAGCGTTCGGCGGCGGCGGCGCACGGGGCGCTGTTCGCCGAGGCGCTGGTGCCGCGCGAGGTGGTCTACCCGGCGCTGCCCGAGTTCGACGAGGGGCGGCGCACCGGTGCGGAACTGCACCTGCTCGGTTTCGCGCTCGGCGCGCACCCGGTCGACGTGCTGTGGCGGCGCGGCGAACTGGCGCGGCCGCGCGGCTGCGTGCCGTGCGGCGCGGTCGGCGCGCACCTGGGGCAGCGGATCGCGGTGTGCGGGTTCCTGGTCGGCTTCCGCCCGCACGCGGGCGAACAGGGGGCGATGTGCTTCGCCACGATCGAGGACGGCACCGGCGTGGTCGAGGCGACGCTGTTCCCGCGCGTCTACCGGCAGTGCGGCGCGGTGCTGCAGGGGCGCGGGCCCTTCGTCGTGCGCGGTCTGGTCGAGCAGCGGCTCGGCGGGGTGGGGTTGTCGGCGAGCGAGGTGGTGGTCGCGGGGGAGGGGGAGCCGGCGGGCGCGCCCGGGCCGCGCCCGTGAGGCGCGCGACCGGCAGGGCAGTCTTGGCACCGGGCACCGCCGCGCTGCATGCTTGCCGCATGGCCGGCCCCCGACGCGCGCTCGCCGCCCTCGCCTTGCTGTTCGCCGCCGCCTCGTGCACCACGCCGCCGGCCCCGCCGCCCGGTTTGCCCGGTCCGCCGAGCGCCGCCGCGGCCGGACGCTGCCGCGCGCGCGACCTCGGCCTGCACGTCGGCGCCTTGCGCGCGGGGCCGCACGACGCGATCACCGACGTGCCGGGCGTGCGCGTGGGCCATTGCACGCTGCGCGACGGGCAGGCCACCAACACCGGCGTCACGGTGATCCTGCCGCCCGGCGACAACCCGTTCCGCGACAAGCTGCCGGCCGCGCTCGCGGTGCAGAACGGCTTCGGCAAGCTGATCGGCGCGACGCAGCTGCAGGAACTCGGCGAGCTCGAGAGCCCGATCGCGCTGTGCGGCACGCTGAACGTGCACCGCGTCGCCGACGGGCTGCTCGACTGGCTGCTGGCGCTGCCCGGCAACGAGCGCGTACGTTCGGCCAACGTGGTCGTCGGCGAGACCAACGACGGCCGCCTGTCCGACGTGCGCGCGCGGCCGGTGACCGGGGCGCACGTCGCGGCGGCGATCGCGGCGGCGGCGGGCGGCGACGTGCCGGTCGGCGCCGTGGGTGCTGGGGCGGGCACGGTCTGCTGCGGCTGGAAGGGCGGCATCGGCACGAGTTCGCGGTGCGTGGGGGAGCACGTGCTCGGCGTGCTCGTGCAGACGAACTTCGGCGGCGATCTGCGCATCGACGGCGAACCCGCGGCTGCGTTGCTGCCCCCCGGCTCGCCGTCCGGCGACCACGGTGGCTCCTGCCTGATCGTGATCGCGACCGACGCGCCGCTCGACGCCGCCGGGCTGCGCCGGCTCGCCACGCGCGCGTTCGCGGGCATGGCGCGCGCGGGGGCGTCGTTCGCGCACGGCAGCGGCGACTACGCGATCGCGTTCTCCACGACCGGCCGGAACGTAGAGGCACTGCGCGGCGAGCTGCTGTCGCCGTTGTTCGCCGCGGTCGCCGACGCGACCGAGCAGGCGATCCTCGACTCGCTGTGCGCGGCCGTGGACACCACCGGCATGGGCCGCACGGTGCGGGCCCTGCCGCTCGACGGCCTGCGGGCCCGCGCGCCGCATCGCGGCTTCAGGTCCTGAACCATGCGCCGCCGCCATCGCGACCCACCGCCGCTGCCGCCGCCGCTCGGCGGCATCGTGATCGACGGCAGCAACGTGATCGCGAGCGGCAGCGGCCGCGCGACGGACCGGCTCGACCTCGCGGTGGCGTGGTGCCAGCGCTGGCGGCCCGATCTGCCGGTCCAGGTGTTCGTCGACGCCACGACGGCGCGGCGTTGCCGGCCGGAGATCCAGGACGTGCTGCGCGCGCGCTGCCTCGACGTGACGCCGGGCCGCGCGCGCTACGCGGTGACACCGCGCGGCGAATCGGCGGATCCCCACGTGCTGCAGCACGCGCGGCGGCATCGGGCCCTCGTCGTCAGCAACGATCGCTACTTCGACTACGAGGACCTGCGCGCGAACGTGGTCACCGTGCAGTTCACGTTGGCTCGCGACGAGTTCACGGTGTTCGAGGAGGCGACCTGGTTCCGGCAGCCGGGCTCGGCGCTGCGCGTGCCGCTGGTGGAACTGCAGCGGCTCGGGGCGCCGGGCGGGGACGGCGGCGCGCCCGCGGCGCCGGGTTGCGGGCCGCTGCGGTGACCATCCCGGCGATCACCGCCGCGCGTGCAGCGCGCGGAAGATCACCGCACCGAAGGCGCCCGCGAGCGCGCAAGCGCACCACAGGGCGGGCGCACCGGCGGCGTCGTAGAGCGCGCCGCCGGGGATCGGCGCCAGCACCAGCGCCAGCGTGAAGGTCATGCCGTAGACGCCGTTGTAGGTGCCGCGCGCGTGGTCGGGCGCGTGGTCGTTCACGTGCGCGCCGAGCTGCGGCATCTGCAGCAGTTCGCCGCCGGCGACGACCACCATCGCGAGCAGCGCGGCGGCCCAGCCCCACGGCAGCAGCAGCGCGAGGTAGCCGAGCCCGATCAGCAGGGCGCCCGCGGCGACCAGCGGCAGCGCCGGCCGGCGGCGCAGCGCGTGCACGACCGGCATCTCGAACAGCGTGATCATGATCGGGTTGATCGCGAGGTACCAGCCGATCTGCGCGCGCGTGAAGCCCTGGTCCTCGAGCACGCGCGATCCCGTCGTGAAGTACTGCAT
>VGXW01000037.1 GCA_016873195.1 Planctomycetota bacterium
TTTTGCGCACGCCGTTCCAGCGCGACCGCGACCGGGTGCTGCACTGCGCCGCGTTCCGGCGGTTGCAGCACAAGACGCAGGTGCTCGCGGCTTTCGAAGGCGACCACTTCCGCAGCCGCATGACGCACTCGCTCGAGGTCTCCCAGATGGCGCGCTCGGTCGCGCGCGCGCTGCGGCTCAACGACGACCTCGCCGAGGCGATCGCGCTCGCGCACGACCTCGGTCATCCGCCGTTCGGGCACGTCGGCGAAGAGGCGCTCGACGAGGCGATGCACGGGCACGGCGGCTTCCGGCACAACGCGCAGGGTGCGCGCATCGTCGACTGCCTCGAGGACCGGTACGGGCACGGTCTCGGACTCAACCTGACGCTGGCGACGCGGCGCAGCCTGCTGAAGGGCCGCGTCCCCGACGGCTTCCCGCTGACTCCGGACCTGCTGCCCCGAGAGCCTCTGCCGATCGAGGCGCACCTCGTCGACCTCTGCGACAAGATCGCCTACCTGAGCCACGACCTCGACGACGGGCTGCGCGCGGAGCTGTTCCGCGAGGCCGAGGCCGCGGAACTGCGGCTCTGGCGCGGCGCGCGGCAGGCGGCTGGCAGCGACAACCGGCAGCGCGTCGTCAGCGAGGTCGTCGCACTGCTGATTCAGGACCTCGTCGAATCCGCCGACCAAGCCCTGCAGGGGGCCGCGCCGGGACAGCCCGCGCCGCGACTGCAGCACGGCCCGGCGATCGCCGTGCAGGCCCAGGAAGTGCTCGAGTTCCTGCGGGAGCGGTTCTACCGCTCCTCGCGCGTGCTCGAGGTGATGCAGGACGGGGCGGCGCGCATCCGGCGGCTGTTCGCAGCACTGCGGCTGGATCCCACGGGACTGCCCGAACCGCACCAGCGGCGCGTTGCACGCGACGGGCTCGAACGGACGATCTGCGACTACATCGCGGGCATGACGGATCGTTTCCTGCACCGCGCGACGGCCAGTGGGTCGAGCGGTTCGGGCCCGCTGCCGACCTGAACCGGCCGAGGTCTCTGCTGCTTCATCGCCGCCGCGTTGCCGCTTCCTTGGCCCCTTCGTCGGCCCCTTCCTTGCCGACTCGCGGCAGCATCTGGGCGGGCAGCAGGTGCCGTACAAAGCTGCGCGGGCCCGGTTTCGCGAGCCCGCGCGCATCTGGTTACCCCGCAAGGATTTGAACCTTGACAAACAGGACCAGAACCTGTTGTGCTACCGTTACACCACGGGGTATCGCAAAAGGCTTTCTAGAAAGAACTTGCGGCTTCGCCGCCACCACACCTGGCGATCGGGGTGCCTGGCTGTCGGGGCCTGCTGGGCCATGGGCCCGCGCGTGGTAACCACCGGAGGGAGATGGTTACCCCGCCTGGACTCGAACCAGGAACTAGCAGGACCAAAACCTGCTGTGCTACCGATTACACCACGGGGTAGTGGGGCTGCGAGGATAGCAACTGCGCAGGCGATGTCTACGACTTCCTTGCGGCGCGTACGCCAAGGGTCCCGCCCTGCTGCGGTCCTGTTCGACTGCCTCCCGCTGCACTTCCTGCTCGCCACGTTCGCCGGCCAGGGCCAGCGGCAGCAGGCCAGGGCCATCGACTACCTCGTCGAGGAGAACCGCGTGCTGCGCGAGCATCTCGGCGAGAAGCGCTTCCGCCTCGCTGGGGAGTAGCGGCGCCGGCGCCGCCGTTGCCGCACCCGCCGCCACCGCCTGCCGCGAACTTGTGTGCGCGCCGTACAGCACGCCGCCCCGGGGCTTCTGGCCCCGACTCGTTCGCGTCCAACGGACTGGTAGAGCGGTCCGAACGTTCTTCGTCATGGAGGGCGTGACGAAGAGCGTCTTGCGTGGTGTCCGCAACGCACCACGCCCTGGCCCCCCGGCACCAACCCATGACCCAGAATACCTACCGATCTTCCGTTCGGTAGGTATATTGAAACACCCATGGGCGCGCCGAGAACCCCACCGACCACGCCTGCCCCCCTGCGTCGCCTGCGCGGACTCAAGGGCGCATTCCGCACCGGCCAGGCCCGATCGCTGGGCATCCCGGCGCGAACCCTCGCCCACCTGCGCGACGCCGGCCACCTGGAGCAACTGAGCCGCGGCGTCTACCGCCTCGCCAACCAGCCGGCGCCAGCGAACCTGGACCTGCTCATCGTGGCGGCGCGGATGCCAAGGGCCGTCCTGTGCCTGATCTCGGCCCTGGCCTTCCACGACCTCACCGAGGAGGTGCCGCACGCGGTGCACATCGCCATGCCGCGCGGCGCCGAACCACCCCGCCTCGAGCACCCCCCGCTGCACGTCGTCCGGCTACGAGCTGCCTCCTTGCACGCCGGCGTCGAGGTCCACCGCGTCGACGGCCTCGATCTGCGCGTGTTCTCGCCCGCGAAGACGGTGGCCGATTGCTTCCAGTTCCGCGGCCAGGTGGGCCTCGACACGGCGCTCGGTGCCCTCAAGGCCCTGCGGCGGCGGCGCGGCTTTCACCCGGAGGAGCTGCTGCGCTTCGCCAGGATCTGCCGCGTCGAACGGCTCGTGCGCCGCTACCTGGAGGCGATCCTGTGACGAGGCCGATCCGGGACCTGGCGGCATCGATCCGCCAGCGCCTCAACAACATCGCCAAGGAACGACATCGCCCCGCGGCCGAGTTGCTCGCCGCCCTCGTCGAAGGGGTGCCGTTCGCGAAGCACTGGCCCAGGGGAGGACCGTGGGAATGACGCAGCCCTGGCAGATGAGTAGCAACCCCATCTCTTGTCTCACGGTCACCGCGCTTGGGCGCCGCAGGGAAGCTCATCCTGCTACCGTCCGCCGCCCATGCGCGAATCGCTGCAGCCGCTGCGCTTCGTCCTGCTCGTGTTCGCCGGCCTGGTGAACCGCGAGCAAGCCCGGGTCGTCGCGTTCGTGCGTGAGGAGAACCGCGTGCCGCGCGAGCATCTCGGCGAGAAGCGCTTCCGCCTCGCGGACGGCCAGCGGCGCCGGCGGGCGCGCAGCGGCCGATTCGAGGCCGAACTGGCTCGGCCGGATTTCCGCCCGGAACGCGCATCCCACCGCCAACCACCACCTTGCGTGCGCCCCGTACAGCACGACGCCCCGGGGCTTGCGGCCCCGAGGCGTTCGCGTCCAACTGACTGGTAGCGGGGGGAGGATTCGAACCTCCGACCTTCGGGTTATGAGCCCGACGAGCTACCGGGCTGCTCCACCCCGCGGTGAGGAGGAAGGAAGATAGCGTCCGCCGGCCGCGCGCGGCAAGCGCCTTCTCGCCTTTCCCGCCGCGCTACTTCGCGTCCACCAGCTGCAGGAACTGCGCGCGCAGTTCGGGCGGACAGTCCTGGGCCTCGAACAGGGGCCGGTAGCGTTCGAGCTCGGCAACCGTCGACTTGCGACCGCCCGGATCGTGCCGCAGTGCCGCCTGGCCCCAGTCGAGCAGCCGCGAACGGAACGACGGGTCCTCCGGCGGCGTGGCCCTGCGGACCTTGTCGAGCATGCGCACCGCGCCACCCGGATCGGCGGCGGCGAGGGCGCGCGCGACCCGGCCCTCGAGATCGAGCGCGCGCGGGTCGGGCGGCAGCTCGGGGTCGCGCTCGCCGAGCAGCCGGGCGGCCAGTTCGGCCTTGCCGAGGCCGAGTTGGGCCTCCGCGGCCAGGCAGCGCATGCGGTCCTTCTGCTCGGCGCGCAGCGGTGCGCGCACGGCAGCGCCCGGCGCGGGCGCGGCGCCGTTCCCCAGCCAATTGCCGGAACGCAGCACGACCTCCTGGAACCTGCCGCCGGCGAGTTCGACCTCGAGCCGCAGGATGCGGTGCTCCGGGCCGTCGAGGCGCTGGGCCTCGTCGAGCGGGTCGAGCGCGGCGAACGCGACGATCACGTCGCGGGCCTCGCGCAGCAGGTCGTCGCTGCCGTTCCACGGCTCGCGCGCCGACTTCAGCAGCGCGGTGCGGATCAGCCAGGTCATGGCCTCGCGCGCGCGTTCGGCAACGCTGCTCTCGCCGCTGCCGACGTCCTTGCCGAGGTCGACGGCCGCGTGGTTCTGCAGGACGAGGCGCAGGCTCTGGCGCTTCTCGAACTGGTGCAGGTTGCGGCAGGCGCCGAGCCACTGGCCACGGTCCGCGCGCGGGTCGCCGGCGACCGCGGTCAGCGCCGCGAGCAGCGGATCGACGCGGAACTGGTGTTCGGCTGGCACCGGGAAGCCCAGTTCGGCGATCACCATGTTCAGCGCGCCGATCGCCCTCTCGGGCATCTGCGGCTCCCGCCCGCAGACCTGCAGCGTGTCGACGAGCGCGCGCAGCACGGCGGGGTTGGGTTCGCGCCCGAGGTGGTCGCGCACGGCGACGATGGCCGTCGCGATCCAGCTCGCGCGCCGCGAATCGACGATCTCGACGAGCCTGGCCAGCGACTCGGCCGCCGCCTGGCGGACCTCCGGGGCGGGGTCGTCGAGCAGCTGGCACATGCCGGCGAGCCACACCTCGGCGAGGCTCGACTGGTCGCGCCACCCCTGCAGCTGGATCAGGCACGCCGACCGGAACTCGCGGTCCAGCGCGCGGTCCTTCGCGAAGGCGAGCAGCATGCCGAACACGTCGGTGACCCGCTGGTCGCGGGCGTCCAGCGTGATGGCGAGCTGCAGGGCGACCCGGCGCAGGTCGGACCAGGCGGGATCGCCGCAGAGGTCGCGCACGAGCGCCAGCCAATCCGCCTTGTCCGGGTCGTTCTCGGCCGGGGCGCACCAGCGCGGCGCCGAACCGGCCGACAGGGTCGCGAGTGCGGCCTCGAGCACCGGCCGGGCCTCGCTGCCGCGAGCGAGTTGCTGTTGCGCGAAGCGCACGATGCGCGCGCGCGAATCGACGGTCGGGAACCGCCGCAGTCCACGCAGGGCCGAGATCTGCTCGTCCGGCGTGCCGGCGTCGAGCTGTGCCTGCAACAGCGCGGTGAGTTCGGTCGCCAGCTCCGCATCCTCGGCGCGCGCCGTCAGGGCCGCGACCTCGAGCAGCGCGGCGCGCCGGCGCCGCTGCTCGGGGGCCACGGTCCGCCAGCGCTGCAGCAGGGCCCGACTGAAGCCCTGGCGCGGCACCGGCGAGTCGTCCGGCGGCAGGCCGGCCGCCAGCGACTGCTGCAGCAGCTCCAGGCAGGCGTCGAGCACGGTGGGATCGTCGACGAGCGTGCGGCCCTGGATCGCAGCCCAGTCGACGCCGGGCCTGCGCGAGGTGTGGGCGCGCACGAACTCCCGCGCTGCGTCGATGCGCAGCCGTTCCTGCTCCTCGCGCGCGCGCTCGGCGCGCCGCTCGGCGTCGCGCGCGGCGCGCTCCGCCAGATCGACGTAGCGCACGTCGCGATGGCGTTCGTACCAGGCGGCGAACTGGGCGCGCGAGGCGAACTCCTCGTCGTGCAGGGTCAGCAGGCGCAGCGAACGGCGCGCGGCGGTGCGCACGACCGTGTCCGCGTCCTCGAGGTAGTCGGCGATCGGCGGCGCGAGGAACAGCTGCTGCAGGTCGGCGACGCAGCGCAGCAGCCGGGCCTTCGTCGCGGCGTCGGCGGGGTGCAGCAGCACCGCCAGCGCGTCGGCGAGTTCGCGCGCGTTCGCGCGCTGCAGCGCACCGCGCGCCGCGGCCGCGGCGCTGCCCGGCACGAGTTCCAGGTCGCTGCCGTCGGCCGGCCAGAACCGGGCGCAGGCCCCCAGGTAGCCCACGAGGAGTTCGCGGCGCAGGTCGGCCGAGGCGCCGCCGAACTGGCTGCCGGGCAGGCCGCAGAGCTGCTGCTGCAGCCCTGCCAGGATCGCCGGCACCACGAGGTCGACGTCCTCCGTGCGCAGCAGGTGCTGCTGCAGCACGCGGTGCGCGGCCGGTTGCGGCATCGCGAGCAACCGCACGATGGCCGTCTCGCGGGCGTCCCGCCCGTCGGCTCCCGGCAGGCCGAGCTGCGCGCGCAGCCGCTCGATCTCGGCCTCCGGATCCTGGGTCTGGGCGCGCGCCGCGGCGCCGGCCAGCAGGACCACTGCGGTGAACGGCAGGGACCAGGGCCTGCCGACGTTCCACCCACCGCATGCCCGCACGTGTTTCATCGCACACCCTGTCACCGGCCAGCCAGCCGACCGCGCCATCCTACCGACGAGCCGGCGCAGTCCAGCATCGGCATTCCGGACGCACCGATTCACTGCAGCGGCCGGAGGCCGCAGGACGGGCGAACGCGCCCGGACCTCCCGTGGCGGGGATCAGCGCCGCAGCTGCCACCAGGCGAGCCAGGCCTCGCGGTCGCCGAGCGCCTGGGTCACGCCGGTGAGATGCCGCAGCGCCGCCATCGCCACGGCGGCCTGTGCCTCGGTGCCGAGGCGGACCAGGTCGATCAGCAGCCCCAGGGCCAGTTCGCGGTCCGCGCCGCGCGTGAACGAGGCGCCGAGGAACACGTGCGGGAAGTGGGCGGCGTCGCCGCGGCGGATCGCCTCGCGCAACGTGGCCAACGGCGCGCGCGCGATCGCTTCGTGGCCGCGCGGCCACTGGGTGAACGAGGTCGCCGCGACGGTCGTGTGCAGCACCGGCGCCCGGCGCCCCGCCACGTGCACGTAGCCGGGCATCAGGTCGATGCGCACGTGCATGGTCCGTTGCACGGCGTCGCCGCCCGGGACCTCGAGGGCGATCGGCTGGCGGAATACCGCGTCGCCGGCGAGTTCCACCGTGCGGTCGGCCCAGAGCAGCCCGTGGTTCTTGTGGGTGCGCGTGCCGCCGTCCACGTAGAGATCCTCGATCGTGATCGCGATCGCGAAGCCGATCGGGTCCGCCTCGTCGCGACCGCCGAGCCGCGCCGCCTCGCCGGAGGACGGCAGCGCGAACTCGAGGCGCAGCGGCTCGCCCAGCGGCGGCGGCGACGCGAGTTCGAGGGCCGGAGCCGCGGGCACTCCCTCACCGCCCGCGGCGACCAGGCGCAGGGTCGCCGACGTCGCCGCGTGGCGCGCGAAGGCCAGGCCGTGGGCGATCGCGCGGTAGCCGCGCAGGCGGTCCCGCAGCCACTCCGGCAGCTGCGCCCGCTCGTAGCCGTCCAGCAGCGCCGACACGGCCGGCAGGTCGCGTTCGCCCACGGCTTCCTCGAGCCGCTCCAGCACGCGCTGGTACAACTCGAGCAGCGGGCGCACGTGCTCGTCGACCGGCCCGGCGCCGAGCGGGATCGCCTGCGGCACCGCCAGTTCCGCGACCGCCGTGCGGGCCGCCACCAGCGGGGCGTCCTCGTAGACGGTGACGCAGCCCGGCAGCAGCCAGCAGCAGGCGGCGGCGAACCCGGCGCGGCCCCGGCACCGCGCCGGGTTCGCACCGGATCGGGCTCGGACCGGCCGGGCCACGGGCGATCACCCGCGGTCGGCGTTCTCGGACTTCTTCTGCGCCTCGCGCGCGCTGACGCGCTGGCCGATGCCCTTGAGCTGGTCGGCGAGCGAGCCGAGCGCCGGCGTCGGCGGCTGCGGGCGGTCCGGCTCCTTGCCGGTGCCGCCCTCGCCCTCCTCGCCCTCTTCGAAGTGGGCCTGGATCAGCGTGAGCCCGATCTTCCGCTCGTCGGTGTCGATCTTGATGATGCGCACCTCGACGCGCTGGCCGACCTTGACCACTTCCTCGGGGTTGTCGACCTTGTGGTCGGCGAGCTCCGAGATGTGCAGCAGGCCCTCGAGTCCGGGTTCGAGTTCGACGAACACGCCGAAGTTCGTGATCTTGGTGACCGTGCCCGGGACGCTGTCGCCGATGTGGTAGCGCGCCGGGATGTCGCCGCTCCACGGGTCGGCCTGCAGCTGCTTCAGGCCGAGCGCGATGCGCTTCTTCTCCTGGTCGACCGACAGGACCACGCACTCGACCTCCTCGCCCTTCTTCACGACCTCGCTCGGGTTCGTGATCTTGCGCGTCCAGCTCATGTCGGTGATGTGCAGCAGGCCGTCGATGCCTTCCTGCAGTTCGATGAACGCGCCGTAGTTGGTGAGGTTGCGCACCTTGCCGCGGATGACGGTGCCGGGCGGGTAGTGCTCGGCGACCATGTCCCACGGGTTGACCTCGGTCTGCTTCATGCCGAGGCTGATCGTCTGCTTCTCGGTGTCGACCTCGAGCACCACGACCTCGACCTTGTCGCCCTGCTTGACGACCTCGTTCGGGTGGTTGACGCGCTTGGTCCACGACATCTCGGAGATGTGCACGAGGCCCTCGACGCCGTCCTCCAGCTTGACGAACGCGCCGTAGGACATCAGGTTGACGACCTCGCCGGCGACGCGCTGGCCGACCGGGTACTTGTCCGTGATGTTCTCCCACGGCGACGCGGTCTTCTGCTTCATGCCCAGCGCGATGCGCTCGCGCTCGCGGTCGATCTTGAGCACCTTGATCTCGACCTCGTCGTCGAGCTTCAGCATCTCGGACGGGTGGTTCACGCGGCCCCACGACATGTCGGTGATGTGCAGCAGGCCGTCGATGCCGCCGAGATCGACGAACACGCCGAAGTCGGCGATGTTCTTGACGATGCCCTTGCGGATCTGGCCTTCCTGCAGCTCCGCGAGCAGCTGCGCCTTCTTCGTCTCGCGCTCCTCCTCGATGAGCTTCCGGCGCGAGATGACGATGTTCATGCGCTCCTCGTCGATCTTGATGATGCGCGCCTCGATCTCCTTGCCGATCCAGTCGCCGATGTCGCCGGCGCGGCGGATGTTGACCTGCGAGGCCGGCAGGAAGACCGGCACGCCGATGTCGACGAGCAGGCCGCCCTTGATCTTGCGCAGCACCATGCCCTTGACCGAGTCGCCTTCCTTGTGCGTCTGGATGATGTTCTCCCAGCCGCGGATGCGGTCGGCCTTGCGCTTGCTGAGCAGGATGTAGCCTTCGGCGTCGTTGATCTGCTCGACCAGGCACTCGATCTCGAGGCCGGGCTGCACGGCGAGCGGATCCGGGAACTCGTCGAGCGTGATCTGGCCCTCGGCCTTGTAGTTGACGTCGACCACGACGACGCCGTCCTCCTGGACCTTGATGACCTTGCCGCGGACGATCTTGTTGGGCGTGAGTTCGGCGACGGTCTTGCCGATGGCGGTGTCCAGTTCGGCGAGCGTCGTGCTGCCGAGCGCCTCCGACGTGAGCCGCGAGAGCTCGTCGGCGGGCATCGAGAATTTCTTGATCAGATTCTTGCCGTGCATCAAACGAAAAGGGGTTGAGGGAAGGAACGGAACGGAACGACGATGAAGTGCTGCCCCGGTCCGGCAGGGCCGGCCGTCGCAGCGATCACAGTCCCGCCCACCAGACCACCCGGCGGACGGTTGCCGGCGTCGGGGCTCAGGCCCCGCCGTCGGCGGAAGAAGAAGAGGAAGGAGGAGAACGGGTTTCGGGCGCCGCGGCGCCCGGTGCGGGCGCTGCGGGGGAACGACTCGGCTCGCCGGCCAGGCCCTCGCGCAGCGGCGCGTTGGCGAGGGCCGCGACGCAGGCGCGCAGCGCGTCGACGCCGCCCGGCGCCAGCACGCGTTCGGGCAGCCACGGTTCGCCGAACCGCACGACGATGCGGCGCGGCCGCGGCAACAGCGCCCCGCGCGGGAAGGCGCGGCTGGCCCCGTCGAGGCCGACCGGCACCACGAGGGCCCCGGTGCGGCGCACGAGGAACTCGACGCCGGTGCGGAACGGGCCGACCGTGCCGTCCACGCTGCGCGTGCCCTCGGGGAACAGGCCGACCGCCTCGCCGCCCGACAGGTGGTCGGCGACGAGGCGCAGGGCGTCCTTCGACGGCGCGCTGCGGTCGATCAGCGTGACCCCCACCTGCGCCAGCCACCAGCGCATCGGCGGGAAGCTCGCGAGCCCGGCCTGGGCGAGGTAGCCGATCCAGCGGCGCGTCGAGACGCCGACCAGCGGTGGGTCCAGGTAGCTCGAGTGGTTGGCGACGAGCAGCACGGAACCCGCGGCCGGCACGTGCTGCCGGCCCTCGACGCGCAGGCGGAACCACAGCTTGCAGAACGCGAGCATGCAGTACTTCGAGAGGTTCCACCAGAACGCGCTGCGCCGCACGGTCCGCAGGGGCCGCAGGGGCCGGCGCGCGGGGGGCCGCGCGGGCGCCGTCACGGCGCCCCTCCGCCGCCAGCACCGCGCACGAAGCCGAGCAGGCGCGCGACGACCGCCTCGGTCGTGAGCCCCGTCGAGTCGACGTAGAGCGCGTCGGCGGCCTGCCGCAGCGGCGCATCGGAGCGCGTGCTGTCGAGCCGGTCGCGCACGAGGATCTCGGCGAGCACGTCGGCCTCGCCGACGCTGCGGCCCTGGCGCGCGAAGTCCTGGCAGCGGCGGCGCGCGCGTTCGCTCGGCGCGGCATCGAGGTAGATCTTCCAGCGCGCGCGCGGGAAGACCACGGTGCCCATGTCGCGGCCTTCCGCGACGACCGGCCCGGCGTTCGCCACCTCGCGCTGCAGTTCGCGCATCGCGGCGCGCACGAACGGCAGCGCCGAGACCGCGGAGACCTGCGACTCGACCTCGCGCGTGCGCAGGTGCGCGGTGACGTCGTTGCCGTTCACGAACAGGCGGTCGCCGTGCAGCGCGAGCCGCGCCGAGCGCGTGGCGAGCTGCATGCGCGCGTGGCCGAGGTCCGGCTCGGCGGAGCACTCGGCCGGCGCGCAGCCTTCGGCCAGGAAGTGCCAGGTCACCGCCCGGTACATCGCGCCCGTGTCGAGGAAGCGGAAGCCGAGCGCCCGCGCGAGCAGCCGGGCGACCGTGCTCTTGCCGGCCCCGGACGGGGGGTCGATGGCGACCACCTCGGTGGGCCCGGCCGCGGCCGGCGCGGCGCCGGCGGCAGACGGACCGGGAACGGGCTCGGAGGACGACAAGGCCTGGGCGGGATGGGTCGGCGGGTCGGGGAATCGGGAGAGAGTCGATCCTGATTGGGAAAGATCGCGGCCGGACCACGACCACGGCCGACGATCCGGTGTCGAGCGTTCTCGACGAGGGGGCGAAGAGTCTAGCGATCGCCCGACCGGCATGGCAACCGGGAATCCGGCCTCTTCTGGGACCGACGCCGCCGCACCGCGCCGGCAGTCCTCCCGCCGTCACGGCGGGAACGGGGGGTCCGGCGGCTCGGCGACGGGCCGCAGTTCGCCGCCGTCCAAAAGGAAGCGCACCGGACGCAGCCCACCCGCGTCGGCCAGCAGGCCGACCCGGTCCGCGTCGAACGCCGGCAGCACCCGGTAGCACCCGCCCGCCGCCGAACCGGCCGCGTGGCGGTGGATGTGGCCGAACACCACCAGTTCCGCCCCCGCCGCGAACACCTCGCCGAGCGCCGACCGGGTCGGCAGGAACCGCTGCTGGTCCCCCGACATCACGACCTTCCGGCTCCGCGCGCGCGCGCGCTCGCCGAGCCGCAGCGCGAGCCCGGCCGGCAGTCGCCGCAGCAGCCACCGCGTGCACGGATGCCGCAGCCACCGCTTCGCCCGCTGGTAGGGCAGGTCGTTGCGGCACAGTTCGTCGCCGTGCAGCAGCACCGTTTCGCGACCGCCGAGACGGAGCCGGAGTCCGCCGCGCGCCAACCGGGCCCGGCTCGCCGCGGCGAACTCGTCGCCGAGCAGGAAGTCCCGGTTGCCGCGCAGCAGGTGCACGGCGACCCCGCGCGCGGCCGCCGCGGCGAACCGCGCGGCGACGTCGCGGAAGACGCCGCGCCGCACCTGGGCCGCCGACACGTAGCAGTCGAACAGGTCGCCGAGCACGAACAGGCGCCCGGCGCGCGCCTGGGCCGCGCAGAGCGCGAGGTCCAGGGCCGCGAGCGCGGGGCCGCCGTCGCCCGGCACGTGCAGGTCGGAGACCAGCAGCGCCGGCCGGTCGTCGTCGGGAACCGCCTCGATCGTCGTGCCGAGGATCCGTGTCACCGCGCAGCGTCCTCGAGGAACAGGGCGCCGAACGGATCGAGCCGCAGTTCGAACCTGGCCGCCGTGCCGAGGTCCTCGCCGCCGAGGTGGCGCAGGTGGCGCTCGCGCGGCAGTTCCACGACGACGGGGCGCGGCCCCTGCGCCGCGAGGTTCGCCAGCAGGGCCGGGGCGTCCAGCGCGTGCAGGCGGATCGCCAGCACCGACCGCCCGTCGCGCAACCGCAGCGGCACGCGCTCGACGCAGGTCGGCAGACCGGCGCCGCGCACGTCGCAGGGCGGCTCGACCGAGGCCTGCTGCAGCACGGCGCGCACGCGGCGGCGCAGTTCGCGCGCGACGTCGACGCCCACCTCGTCGAGGCGCACGCGCGGGTAGTCGCAGACGGGCGCGTTCAGGTAGACGGCACGGCCTCTGCCGACGCGGTTCTCCCGGTAGGGGTCGCCGTCGCGCCGCCGTTCGCCGAGCCGCCCGCCGAGCCGGCGCTCCGCGAGCGGCAGGCCGCCCTGCGCGCTGCCCGCCGACCTGCCTTCGCGCACCAGCAGGTCCTCCCACCGCAGGCTGCGCTGCCGGATACCGAACAGTTCGTCGAGCGCGCCCGCGGGCCGCTGCCGCAGGACCTCGTCGTAGAGCGCCGTCGAGTGGTCGGCGAGCACCGTGCCGCCCGCGCGCACGAAGGCCATGATCGCCTGCGCCGCGCGGTCCGCGAGCGCGATCGTCGCGGGCAGCACGAGGCAGCGCGGCTGCCGCAGCAGCAGGCGTTCGGCGAGCGCGTCCTCGCCGACGAAGTGCGGTTGCAGGCCGAGGTCCTGCAGCAGCCGGGTCCAACCGAGCCGCGCCGCCTGGCTCGTGCTGTGTTCGGCCTCGTAGGACGGCAGGCGCCGGGGCCAGGTCGGCCCGTCGCGCGCCGAGTCGAGCATCCACCAGGCGCGCACCGACGCCTGGGACTCGACGACCCAGCAGTCGCCCGGCTCGATCGATGCGCCGGCGCAGGCGTCGAGTTCGGTGGAGAAGCACAGGGCCGCCTCGCGCACGGCGCGGCCGAACGGCGACAGGCCGCCGCCCGGGGCGAACACGTTCGCGTCGTTCCAGACGACGGCCCCCGCGAGCCCGTGCGCGGCCATCGCGGCGAAGCGCGCGCGCACCAGCTGGCCGGGCGGCACCGTCGCGGCCTCGCTGTCCGGCCCGGGCGGGAACAGCGTCGCGTAGCGGTGCGCCCCCGGCGGCAGCAGGCTCGCGGCGAGTTCCGGCGCGCCGCCGATCGCGTAGGGTTCGGCGAGCGTCAGCAGCGGCAGCAGCCGCGCGGCGTCGCTGCCGCCGAACGCCGCCGGAGCCGAACTGCCCGTGAGGCCGACCGGCACGCCCGGCGCGGCGCGCCGCGCCGCGGCGGCCAGCGCGCCGATCCCGCGCGCCCACTGCTCGTCGGCGAACTGGCGCAGCAGACCGTAGGCGCGCAGGTCGCGCGGCAGCACCACGTCGCCGAGTTCGCGCCGGCGCACCTGGTCGGTCGTCGGCGGCACGACGTCCGCGAAGCTGGCGTGCTGGCTGCCGAACGCCGCGTTCAGTTCGTCGATCGTCGCGAAGCGGCCCTGCACGAACCGCCGGAAGTCGCGCATGCAGACCTCGCAGCGGCAGGTGTCGAGCGGCGCGTCGCGCCGCGTCGCCGAGGCCTCGTCCGCCAGCGCGACGAAACGCAGCCCGGGCCCGAGGGCCGCCTGGACCGCCGCCGCGGCCGCCGCCGCGACATCGTCGACCAGACCCGGCGTGGCGAAGCAGCCGGGGCGCACGAGCACGGCGGGGTCGCGCGTGCGCTCGTAGGTCTGCCGCAGCGGCAGCCACTGTTCGTCGCGCAGTTCGAGCACGCCCTTGCCGACCGGCTGGTCGAGGTAGTAGCCGAGCCCGGCCGCGACGACGGGCGCCGGGTCGACGCCGCGGCCCAGTTGCACCGCCGTGAAGCCGGCTTCCCGGGCGGCACCGGCGCGCGACGCCGCGTCGCCCACCCAGAGCACGCGCTCGAACCGCGCCGGCGGCGACGGCGGCGGCGCCTGCTGCGCGGCGAGCCACGGCAGGAGCCCGCCCAGGCACAGCCCCGCCGGCCAGAGCGACCTCGACCCGTTCATTCGATGCCGTAGTCCTTGAGCTTCTCCCACAGCACCTTGCGCGAGATGCCGAGCACCGAGGCCGCCTTGGTGCGGTGCCCGCCGACGCCGCGCAGCACCTCCTTCAGGTGTTCGCGCTCGGCCTCGACGAGCACCTCGCGCAGCGTGCGCAGCGTCGCCGGCGGCTCGAGCGCGGCGCGGCGCGCCTTGTCGACGGGCAGCAGGTGCTCCTTGCGCAGCACGGTGGCGCCGCCGGACATCGCGATCGCCTGCGCGCAACGGTTCTCGAGTTCGCGGACGTTGCCGGGCCACGAGTAGTCGGCCATCGCCTCGAGCACGTCGGTCTTGACGGTGAAGGCCCGCCCGCCGCCGAGCTTGCCGATGAAGTGCTGCACGAGCAACGGCAGGTCGCCTTCGCGTTCGCGCAGCGGCGGCAGGCGCACCGGCACCACGTTCAGCCGGTAGTAGAGGTCCTCGCGGAACCGGCCCGCGCGCACGTGCTCGAGCAGCGGCACCTTGGTCGCCGCGACGACGCGGATGTCGACGCGCACGAGCGTCTCGCCGCCGACGCGCTCGAACTCGCGCTCCTGCAGCACGCGCAGCAGCTTGACCTGCACCGACGGCGGCATGTCGTCGATGTCGTCGAGGAAGACCGTGCCGCCGTCGGCGACCTCGAAACGCCCGCGGCGCTGGCGCTGCGCGTCGGTGAACGCGCCCTTCTCGTGGCCGAACAGTTCGGTCTCGAGCAGCGTGTCGGGCAGGGCGCCGCAGGACAGGGCGACGAACGGCTTGTCCTTGCGCGGGCTCAGGGTGTGGATCGCCCTGGCGATGCGCTCCTTGCCGGTGCCGCTCTCGCCCTCGATCAGCACCGACGCGTCGGTGGGCGCGACCGTGCGCACGGTCTTCACGACGGCCGCCATCGCGCGGCTCAGGCCGATCACGCCCGGCAGGCCCTGGCCCGGCTCGGACTGCAGCTGCTCGCGCAGCCGCTGGTTCTCCGACAGGAGGCTGCGGAACCTGGCGATGCGCCGCAGCCGCTCGATCACGTGCTCGTTCAGGAACGGCTTCTGGATGTAGTCGTCGGCGCCGAGCCGCATGGCCTCGACGGCGTGCTCGACCGTGGCGTAGGCGGTCATCACGAGGACCTCGGTGTCCGGCCGGGCGCGCTTGGCCGCACCGAGCACCTGCATGCCGTCCGCGCCGGGCAGCCGCACGTCGGTGATCACGACATCGAAGCTGCGCTGGCCGAGCACGTCGATCGCCAGCTTGCCGTCGGCGACGTGCTGGACCTCGTAGCCGGCGGCCTCGAGGTCGTCCTGCAGCGTGACCGCGATCGTCTGCTCGTCCTCGACGAGCAGGATCCGCATCGGCCCCGGGCTCATGCCTGGCCTCCGCGCCGCTCGACGTCGCCCGACTGCCGCTGCGACCCGGTCCACGGCTCCGCGCCGGCCCCACCCGGCGGCGGCTCACCCGCGCCGCCGCGCAGCTGCGCTTCGCCGAAGGAAACCACCTGGTCGCCGCCGCTGCGCAGCGCGTAGTCGAGCGCGGCCTCGGCCTGCCCCACGAGCGTGTCGAAGAACATGGTCTGCTGGTCGGCGCAGGCGCTGATGCCGACGCTGAGGGACAGCGCGAGCACGCGGCCCTCGACGGCGATCTCGAGGTCGCCGAACAGCTGGTGCAGCCGGTCGGCCACCACGCGCGTCTGGGCCAGGTTCGTGTGCGGCAGCACGAGCAGGTAGCGGTCGTCGTTGGTGGCACCGAGCAGGTCGCCGCCGCGCGTCTTCTCCTTGACGAGCCGACCCATCGTCTGCCGCACCGCGCTGCGCAGCCCGGCGCCGTGCAGGTCGACGAGCTGGGGCAGCCGGTCCACCTGCATCAGGACGCAGCCGAGCGGGATGCCGTGCCGTCGCGCGCGCGCGAACTCGTTCTTCATCAGGTGCAGGATCTGCGCCTGCGAGAAGAGCGCGCTGCTGAGGAAACCCTCGGCCGCGTCGTCGGCGCCCTTCTGGAGCCCCCCCGGACGGCCCTTGCGGAAGCCTGGTCTGGTCATCGCGTCGTGGTTCCGGGGCCGCGCACGGCCCGGGTGCCGAGGAACCTACCGAGGTTTCCCCCGCTGGACCATGCCGCCTCCAGGAGAGATGCAGAGAAAAAAGTACGGGCCTCAGCCGGTCAGAACTGAGGCCCGTGGATGCGGGTGAGGCTACGCAATGGAGAGGGCGGTTAGGGAGGGGGGATACTGGTCTCCACCACACAACCTCGACCCGACTGGTGTCTGCTGGATCGGAGCCGGTTGCCCGACTCCGCGCCGGCACGATGGTCAGTCGAGCCGGCCGGTCATTCAGAGAGCGTTTCGCTGCCAGCGGCGGCCGAAGCCACCGC
This sequence comes from Planctomycetota bacterium, assembly GCA_016873195.1. Classification (GTDB taxonomy): domain Bacteria; phylum Planctomycetota; class UBA1135; order UBA1135; family UBA2386; genus VGXW01. The sequence continues at coordinate 16,291 of VGXW01000037.1, forward strand.
CACCGGTCCGCTCGGCTCCCTGGCCAGGCTAGCCAGGGCTCCTCGCGAGCCAGGAACGGGATGATGCCAGAGACTCCACGGGGTTTCAACAGGAGATCCCCAGGATTTTTCCCCCGACTTCGGAAGAGCCGTCGCCGAGACGCTCGGGCGGCGCCGTCCCCATGTCTTCCACCGACAGCGCAAGTTGCTTCCTGATGGCTCGATGCGGCATTCGGCCGAGAGGCCGAGCAACCTTCCACAGGACATGGGCTGTTGTGGAGAAAGCCCCGGTGCTACCGCGGCCGCGTCACCGCCGCAGCGACGGGAACAGCTCGTAGAGCCACTCGAGCACCCGGTAGATGTCGAAGCCGGGGATCTTGTACTTCAGCAGCAGCAGGGCCACGATCAACACGACCGAGAACAGCGACAGGAAGATCGCCTGCGCGCAGAGTTTCGCCAGCAGGCCCTTGGCGCGCACCCTGACCGGCGTGCCCGGCTCCTCGCGCCCGCCGCGCATGATCCAGTCGCGCTGGGCCTGCAGCCCCTGCTGCAGGAGGCGCTGCGTCTCGACGGGCTCGGCGAGGATCGCCTGGGTCACGACCTGCCACGGGAACTCGGCCGTGCTCTGCTGCAGCGTGCGCCGCAGCTGGTCCATCGTCTTGCGCGAGACGGCGCCCGCCAGCAGCCGCAGCGAGGCCTCGCCTACCGCCCGCGACGCAGCATCGGGACGAGCGAGATCGGGAGGGGTCTGCGACATCGCGCACCTACCTTCGGGAGGACCGCCGACCCGGGCCCGCGGAACGGCGGCCTGCCCGCAGGGTAGAGGCAGCGCCGCAGGCCCACACGGTCACTGCTTCTGCGCCTTCGTGAACGCCCGGTTGCGACCGCGGACCGCCTTGACGAGCGGGAACGACACCGTGCGGTCGCCCTTCTTCAGCGTGATGATGCCGCGCTTGATCACCTGCGTGGAGATCCGCAGCGTGATCACCTGCCCCTCGGGAGTCAGGATGCGCACCGGCTGGATGTTCGGCTTGAAGGTGCGCTTGCTGCGTCCGGTGACGCGCCTGCCGACACCGCCTTCCTTCTTCGCCAGACCGCGGCGCTTGACCTGGTTTCCGATGCGGGTGCGACGACCGGTGACGGCACAGACTCTGGACATGGCGGGCAGCTCGGTAGGGTGAGGGGGCGAGGAGGATAGCAACCCCGTTCTGCGACACAAGGGCCGGGGTCGCCGGCCGAGCCGCCCGGACCGGACGTGCACCTCCCGGGACCGGGCTTCGGCCCCCCGGCCGATGCCGCGGCGGCAGGGGAACCGCAGGGCGGCGCGGGCCAGCCTGCCCTGCGGCCTTCCGTCGGCCGGGCGGGAATGCGAGAATCCCGCGCGGTCGACCCCCTCTCCCTCGCGCGCCCCATCCCGCGCGCCTGCCGCCCCCTCCGTGGACCCGCGGCCCTCACCCCTGCCATGAAGCCCACGACCCTGCTCTGTGCCGCCTGCATCGCGGCCTGCGCCAACGTCGCCTCCCCCACGCCGACCGAACGAAGCCGCCTCGCCGAGGCGCAGGCGCTGCTCGCCGAGGACCCCCACAAGGCCCTCGACATCACCGACGAACTGCTCGCGCACGCGCCGCACTGGCGCGATGCGCGGTGGTGCGCGGCCGAGGGGTCCCGCCTGCTCGCCGCGCGCAGCGCGGGCAACCAGGCGGCGTTCCTGCTGCAGGATGCCGCGCGCAACCTCGAGGTGCTGGTCGCCGACGCCGGCGCCGGCAAGGAGCCGGAGGCGTGGCAGCAGCTCGCGGAATGCCGCTACGAGCTCGGCGAGTTCGACCCGGCCGCCGCGGCGGCGCGCCAGGCGGCGGCCGGCTTCGCGGCGCTGCGCACGCAGGCGGGCAGGCAGCGCGCCGCCGGCGCGATCCTGCTGGCGGGCCGCGCCGACCTGCGGACCTTCGCGGCCGCGCGCGAGGCCGAACTCGCCAGCGGCGAACGCGACCCCCGCGGCGTCGTGGTTCCGTCCAAGGCGGTCGCGGCCCAGGCCCAGCGCGCCGTCGCGCAGTTCGAGAGCGCGCGCGGTGAGTTCCCCGCCGAGGCGTGCACGCAGATCGCCGTGGTGTGGCAGTTCCTGGGCATGGAGAACGAGTCGACGGCCGAGTACGAGCGCGGCCTGCGCTCGTCGCCGGACACCGAGGCGATCCACTCCGCGTACATCGGGCGCATGATCGCGCTCGGGGGCCGACAGCAGGCCCTGGTCGGCGCCTACGCCGGGTTCGTGCGCGAGAGCCCCGCGGTGCCGCTGCTGCACTGGTTCCAGGGCGAGGCGCTCTACGCGCGCGCCGACCAGCTGCGCTCGGTCGGCGACCAGGCGGGCGCGATCGCGGCCTATGCAAGGGCCCGCGCCGGGTTCGGCGAGTACGCGGCGATGGTGCCGGGGCACCGCGACAGCGCCGCGCGGCGGATCGCCCAGTGCGAACTGTCGATCGCGCGGTCCGCGGTCGAGTCCGGGGACTTCGCGCGCGCGCGCGCACACCTGTTCGCCGCCGACGAGGCCTCGCCCGCCGCCGTCGCCTACCTGGACGGCGCGCCGCAGCTCGTCGACAGCTTCGGCAGCCACTACGCGGGGGTCGTGTTCGCGATGAACCGCGCGCTCGCCGAGAGCGGCGTCGACGGCGTCGAGAAGGCGCTCGAGTTCAACGAGGCCGTGCTGGCCCGCCACCCCGACCGCTTCGGCTTCGTCTACAACAACGCCGCGCTGCCGGCGCGCGATCTCGGCGTGCGGCTCGCCGACGCCGGCCGCACCGCAGCAGCGATGGAACTCTGGGAGCGCAGCTACCGCTACTACGAGAAGGCCGTCGCGCTGTCGCCGGACGACGCCCGCATCGCCAACGACTGCGGCCTCGTGCTGATCTACCACCTGAACCGCGACTTCGGCCGCGCGCGCGAGCTGTTCGAGCGCGCGATCGCGCTGGGCACCCGACAGCTCGCCGACCTGCCCGCCGATGCGGACCGCCGGGAGCGCGAACTGCTCGAGGAGGCCGTCGGCGACGCGTGGCAGAACATCGCCGTGCTGCTGCGCAAGCACGAGGGCAAGCCGTTCGCCGACTACCGCGAGTACTGCGAGCAGGCCGTCAAGTACTACCCCTGCGAGCGCCGCGCCGCGGCCGCGCTGCTGCGCAGCGAAGGCGCCGACGACGGCGATTCGCCGGCCGTCACCGCGGCGCGACAGGGCGGCGCCAAGGCGGCGCTCGACGAGGCCGAACCGAAGGTCAAGGCGAAGGCCGAGGCCGGCGACCTCGACGGCGCGCTCGCGCTGCTCGACGAGATCGCCGGGAAGTGCAAGGACTATGCGCCGTTCCACGCGCGGCGCGGCGAGCTGACGCTGCAGTTGGCCAACCAGAGCCGCGACCAGGGGCGCAAGGGCACCGATTTGTTCTACCAGGAGGCGGTCGCCTCGCTGCAGCGGGCGGTCGCGCTCGACGGCGAGCCGATCGGCCCGCGCCAGCTGCTGGGGCAGGCGCTCTACGAGAACAACGACCTCGAGGGCGCCGCGGGCACCATGTCCGCCCTGCTGCTGCATCTGCAGTCCAAGGGCGGCGGCAAGGCCGAGGAGCAGTCGGCCGCCCACGTGCTGCGCGCCAACGCCGCCGCGCGCGCCTACGCCGGCAAGAAGAGCGCGCAGCAGGACGACGCCGGACTGCTCGCCGCCGCGCGCACGTCGTTCCGCGCGCTCGAGCAGCAGGGCCGGCTCGACGCCGCTCTCGCCGGCCTGTGGTCGGCGACCGAGCAGTGGGCCGGCGCGCCCGCCGAGGCCGTCAACGTGTTCGTGCGCGCCCTGCGCAAGGCGCCCGAGGACCAGGCGCTGCTGAACGGACTCGTCGACACCGCGGCGAACACGCAGCAGCTGCCGCTCGCCGCCGAGGCGCTGCGGGCGCGCGGCGACGCGACCGCGCAGTGGTATCTCGGCAAGGTGCACTACCTCGTGGCCGCGCAGCAGCGCGAGGCGGGCAAGACCGACGAGGCGCTGCAGACCCTCGGCGCGGCGAGATCGTGCTTCGCCGAGTCGATGCAGAAGAACAAGGACTACCGCGCGAGCTGCGAGCAGTGGATCTCGTGGTGCCTCGGCAAGATGGGCAACATCGCGTTCCGCACCGAAGACCTCGCCAACGCCGAGCAGTGGCTGCTCGAAGCCGTGCGGCTCGGCCCGGGCACCATCGACACCGACCTCGGTCTCGGCGAGACGATCAAGCTCGGCATCCTGCTGGTCGCCGACAAGCACTACCGCCAGCGCGACCTGGCCAGGGTCGAGGCGATCTACCGCGCCGCGTCCGACGCGGCGAAGACCGACCTCGACCTGCTCAACAACGCCGGCCTGTTCGCGCGCGACCACGGCAACCAGCTCGAGGCCGCGGGCCGGCAGCAGGAGGCGATGGCGATGTACGAGCAGAGCTACAAGGCCTACCGCGCGGCGGTGCAGCTCGACGGCCGCAACGTGCGGCTGCGCAACGACTGCGCGCTGATCGCGATCCACTACCTCGGGCGCGACTGGGAACTGACGAAGCCGATGCTCGTGGCCGCGATCGCCGACGGCGAGAAGACGCTCGCCGAGGACCCGCCGCAGGACGTGCAGGAGAAGCAGAACCTCGACGAGGCCGTCGGCGACTGTTACGAGAACCTCGCACTCTGGCAGCTCCGGCACGGCAAGGACTACGTGGCCGCGAAGGCCGCCGCGCAGAAGAGCATGGCCCACTACCCGGGCCAGCGGCGGCCGGGCGCACGGCAGCACCTGCGGGAGGCGGAACGGCTGTTGCAAGGCAAGTAGGCATGTCCCCGATCCAGAGCCTGTTCCTGTGCCTCGGCCTCGCCGCCGCGGCACCCGGCCAGGAGCCCACAGAGCCGCCCGCCGCCCAGGATCTCGCGCTGCGCGAGGCGGCCTTCGGCGCCGAGAACGCCGGCCGCTTCGGCGACGCCGCCGACGCCTTCCTGAAGCTCGCCGCCGCCGACCCCGGCCGCGCCGAGTGGACCGTCGCCGCGGGCCGCTGCCTCGGCCGGGCCGGCCGCTACCGCGACGCGATCGACCTGCTCGACAAGGCCCGCGCCCGGTTCCCCGGCGTGATCGACGTGCCGGCGATGCTCGCCAGGACGTTCCTGCTGAAGGGCGAACTCGACCGCGGCGCGCTCGACCCGCGGCAGTGCTTCGCCGACGCCGCCGAGCTGGCCGAGCAGGTGCTGCGCACCGATCCCGGCCACGAGGACAGCCGGCTCGTGCTCGCACAGGCCCGCTACATGCTCGGCGACTGGGACGAGGCGGTCCGGCAGGCGGAACTCGCGGCGACGAACCACCCGCGCCGGCCCGGGGCCCACGTGCTGGTCGGGCGCATCGCGCTCGACCGGTGCCGCGACCTGCTGCGCGTGCATGCGGAAGGCCGCCTCGAGGGCCAGGCGCTCGCCGATCTCGTCGGCGCGATCGACGCCGAGCGCACGCGCGCGCGGGCGGCCTTCCACCGCGCCGCCGAACTCGACCCGGCGCGCGCCCACCCGCACGTGATGCTGGCCCAGCTGGCCCTGCTCGACCGGCGCACCGAACTCGCGCGCGGGCACCTGCTCGACGCCCTCGCCGTCGATCCCGACGCGGTGGCCGACCACTCGCTGTTCGAGCGCGAACTCGACTGGCAGGCCCGGCGCGACGCCTACGCCGGCGCGCTCGCTCGCTACCGCGCGACGCCCGGTGCGCGGCCCGAGAAGGCCGCGACGCTGCTGTTCCACGAAGGGCGCGCGCTCTACGACGGCCAGCAGTGGGCGGCCGCCCGCGCCGCGTTCGAAGCGGCGCTCGCCGCGAACCCGACGGCCACCAACTCCCACTTCTATGCGGCGTTCGCCGCCTACCGGCTGGGCGACCACGACGGCGCCGAGCGGCACGCGGCGGCCTTCGCGGCGGCCAGCACGGCGACGTTCGCCGACGTGGTGCGCGGCCTGCAGGGCGAGGCCCGCGGCCAGGCCGGCGCGGTGCTGCAGTTCCTCGCCGACCGCGCGTGGCGGCAGGGGCGCAAGGAACCGTGCCGCGACCTGAACCACGTGCTCGCCTGGCTGCTCGATTCCGCCGACGCGTGGAACAACTGCGCGCTCCTGTGCC
>VGXW01000038.1 GCA_016873195.1 Planctomycetota bacterium
CCCCCGCGGTGGCGATCGACGGCACCACCGGCGTGCTGATGGACAGCATCGACAGCCCGCCGGCGACCGCGGGCGAACCGGCCGGCGAGGTCTTCGCCGACTTCGAACAGGGTTACGGCGCCTGGCGGGTCGAACGCGGCGACGCGTTCGGCGACGCGCCGGCCGCGGGCACGCTGCCGAACCAGCAGCAGGTCACCGGCTTTCAGGGCCAGCGCCTCGTCAACACCTTCCGCGACGGCGACAAGAGCCAGGGCCTGCTCGCCTCGCCCGAGTTCACGGTGAGCCGCCCCTTCATCGCCTTCCGCATCGGCGGCGGCAGCGACCTGCGCCGGCTCGCGCTGTCGCTCGAACTCGTCGAGGGGACCGGCCGCCGCATCGTGCGCGCGGCGACCGGGCGCAACGCCGAGCAACTGCGGCAGGCCTGCTGGGACGTGCGCGAGTTCCAGGGCAAGCGCGCGGTGCTGACGATCCGCGACGAGCGCACCGGCGCCTGGGGCCACGTCAACGTCGACGAGATCCGCTTCCTGGACGCGCCGCCGCCGAGCCAGCAGGTCACGGCGACGCACCCGCAGGCGGGCGAAGTGGCGCTGGTCGGGTTCGACGCCACCACGGTGGCCCTCGCCGACGCCGGCACGGTCGACGATCTGCGGCAGCGGCTGCAGGGTGAGATCGCGCCGTCGGCCCGCGGCGTGCGGGCGCCGCTGCACGCGCCGCCGCTCGGCGCCGTGGTCGCCACGGTCACGCTCGCGCCCGGCGAACGCTGCACGCGCACGTTCGCGCTGACGTGGTACTTCCCGCACCGCCGCCAGCGCGACGACGAGGGCGTGGGTCCCGGACAACCGTGCGGCACCGACGGCCCGCGCGTCGGCAACCGTTACGCGAACTGGTTCCACTCGGCGCTGTCCGTCGCGCGGCACCTCGCCGAATCGGGCGAGCGGCTCGCCGCGGCGACGTTCGCGTGCCGCGACGCGCTCTACCGCGACACGACGCTGCCCGGCTGGTTCGTGCAGCGCGCCGCCGCGTCGTTGTCGACGCTGGCGACCGGCACCGTGCAGTGGTGGGAGGACGGCCGCCTGTGGGCCTGGGAGGGCGTGGGCTGCTGTGCCGGCACCTGCGGCCACGTCTGGAACTACGCGCAGGGCCTGGCGTGGTTGTTCCCCGAGCTCGAGCGCTCGGTGCGCGAGCACCAGGACTTCGCGCAGGGCGTCGGCCAGAAGCCCGACGGCGCGATCGGCTTCCGCGGCACGCCCCGCTACCGCTGGGCCGGCGACGCGCAGGGCGGCTACGTGCTGAAGGCGTGGCGCGAGCACCGGCTCTCGCGCGACGACGGGTTCCTGCGGCGGAACTGGCCCGCGATCCGGCTGGCGCTGCAGTTCCTGATCCAGCAGGACGGTGCCGAACCCGACGGCCTGCTCGAGGGCGAGCAGCACAACACCTACGACATCGAGTTCTTCGGCGGCAACACGATGGTCGGTTCGCTCTACCTCGGCGCGCTGCGCGCGGGCGCGCGCATGGCGGCGCTGCTGGGCGATCCGGAGTTCGCCGCGCGGTGCGCGGCGCTCGCGGCGAAGGGCGCCGAGGTCACGATGCGGCGGCTCTGGAACGGCGAGTACTTCGTGCAGCAGGTGCCGGCGGAGCACGCGCAGGCGAAGTACCAGTACGGCGACGGCTGCCTCGCCGACCAGCTGCTCGGCCAGTGGTTCGCCGACCAGCTCGACCTCGGCCCGCTCTACCCGCGCGACGCGGTGCAGAAGGCCCTGCAGTCGGTCTGGCGCTACAACTGGGCGCCCGACGTTGGCCCGCAGGCGAAGGCCCACCGCCCGGAGCGCGACTTCGCGCTGCCCGGCGAGGCCGGGCTGTTCACGTGCACGTGGCCGAAGAGCAGGCACCCCGGCGAACACGGCGTGCGTTACCGCGACGAGATCTGGACCGGCATCGAGCACCAGGTCGCGGCGCATCTGCTGCGCGAGGGATTCGTGACCGAGGGCCTCGCGATCGTGCGCGGCGTGCACGAGCGCTACGACGGCAGCAAGCACAACCCCTACAACGAAGTCGAGTGCGGCGACCACTACGCGCGCGCGCTGGCGAGCTGGAGCCTGCTGCTGGCCGCCGCGGGGCTCGTCTGCGACGTGCCGGCCGGTGAGTTCGGCTTCGCGCCGCGGCTCTCGCCCGCGGACTTCCGCGCCTTCTTCGCCGCAGGCACCGGCTGGGGCACGATCGCGCAGCGGCGCGGCGATCGCGAGCAGCGGCAGGTGATCGAACTGCGCGGCGGCGAGCTGTCGCTCGGACTGCTGCGGTTCGAGGTGCCCGCCGGCCAGCGGGTCGTGAAGGCAGAGCTCGACGTGGGCGCTGGCGCCGTGGCGGCGCCGTTCGTGCAGCAGGGCGAACGCATCGACGTGCGGCCAGCACGGCGGCTCACGCTGCAGGCCGGCGCGGGCACCGGCAAGCTCGTTGCGACGCTGCGCTGGTCCTGACCGGCGCGCGGCGGCCCTGGATCCCGCGGCGCCCGCCCGTAGCCTAACGCGCGTGGCCGACCCCGCCGAACTCGCCGCCGCGGTGCGCCGCGGCGACCGGGCCGCGCTCGCGCGCGCGATCACGCTCGTCGAGAGCCGGCGCGGGGGCGACGCCGAGGCCGCCGAGGCCCTGCTGCAGGTACTGCTGCCGCACACCGGCGGCGCGCTGCGCATCGGCGTCACCGGCGCGCCCGGCGTCGGCAAGAGCACGCTGATCGAGGCGCTCGGGCTCCGGCTCTGCCGCGCGGGCCGGCGCGTCGCCGTGCTCGCGGTCGACCCGAGTTCGTCGGTGACCGGCGGCAGCATCCTCGGCGACAAGACGCGCATGGTGGAGCTGAGCCGCCACCCCGGCGCGTTCGTCCGGCCCTCGCCGGGCGGCGACGCGCACGGCGGCGTCGGCGCGCGCACGCGCGAGGCGCTGCTGCTGTGCGAGGCCGCCGGGTTCGACGTGGTGCTCGTCGAGACGATCGGCACGGGCCAGGCGGAGAACGCCGTGCACGCCATGGTCGACTTCTGCCTGCTCCTGCTGTCGCCCGCGGCCGGCGACGAGCTGCAGGGCATCAAGCGCGGCGCGATGGAACTCGCCGACGGCGTGCTGGTGACCAGGGCCGACGGCGACCTCGCGGCGGCCGCCGAGCTGGTCGCGCAGCAGTGCCGCTTCGCGCTGCGCGTGCTGCACGGCGGCGAGCCGCCGCCGCCCGTGGTCGCCGGCTCGGCGCGGAACGGGACCGGGCTCGACGAACTGTGGCGCACGATCGAGGACCGCCTGCAGCAGGCGCGCGCCGGTGGCCGCCTGCAGGCGCGCCGCGCCGCGCAGGCGGGCGCGTGGCTCGACGCGATCGTGCAGGAACGGCTGCTGGCCGGGTTCCTGGCCGATCCGGTGGCGGCGGCGGAGCTGCAGCAGGCCCGCGCGTCCGTCGCGCGCGGCGAACAGCTGCCCGGGGCCGCGGCGCGGCAGGTGCTCGCGCGGCGGTGGGTGCCGTGACGGCGGCCGTGCGCCTCGCCGCGGCCGGCGACTTCGAACCGATCGCGGCGATCACGAACCACTACATCCGCACGACCGCGATCCACTTCGGCACCGAGCAGGTCGGCGCGGCGGAGCTGCGGGACCTCTGGCGCGCGCGCGGCGACACCTACCCGTGGCTCGTCGCCGAACTCGGCGGCGAGGTGATCGCCTACGGGAAGGCCGGCGTCTACCGCGAGCGCGCCGCCTACCGCTGGACCACCGAGACCGGCATCTACGTCGACCCCCGGCACCTGGGCCGGGGCCACGGGCTGCCGCTCTACGCGCGGCTGTGCGCGATGCTGCGCGCGGCGGGCTTCCACTCGGCGATCGGCGGCATCGCGCTGCCGAACCCCGCGTCCGTGCGGCTGCACGAGCGGCTCGGCTTCGTGCACACCGGCACCGTCGCGCGCGCCGGGCGCAAGTTCGACCGCTGGCACGACGTCGGCTTCTGGCAGCTGCTGCTGCAGGACGAACACCACGCGCCGGGCCCGCTGCTGCCGCCCGCGGCCGCGTTCCGCGCGACCGCCCCCACCTGAGCCGCGGTCACTTCGCCGCGTCGAGCCGCGCGCGCCGCGGGCGCACCAGTTCGGCCCACTGCGGCAGCAGCGACCAGCGTTCGATCCGGTCGAGTTCCCCGCGCGCGTGGAACGTGTCGCCGCCGTCGAGCATCGTGTCGACGCCCTGCAGCCGGCCGCGCAGCCAGGCTTCGCCGGCCGCCAGCATCGCGTCGCGCTCGGCGCGCACCGCCTCGTCGCCCGGGTGGGCGCGCAGGTATTCGTCGTAGCGGCGCAGCGCCGCCAGATGCTCCGGGAAGGGGAACGACAGGTGCACCTGCACCGCGAAGCGCACGTCCTCGGCCTGGTCGGGTTCGCCGGTCGCGGCGATCGCCGCGTGGCGGTCGCGCAGGTCCGTCACCGTGGTCAGCAGGTCGCGGCCCTCCGGGCGCCGCGCGCAGGCCGCGCCGAACTCCCCGGTCCACTCGGCGCAGCGGCGCAGCAGTTCGCGCGCCGCGGGCCGCGTCGCGCCGTCGCGCAGGTAGCGGTCGGCGAACCCGACCAGCTGCTCGTGCGCGCGTTTCGCCGCGTCGACCTGCGCCAGGTCGGCGCGTTCGGCGAGCCGTTCCCGGAGTTCCGCCTCGAGCCGCCGGGCCTCTTCCAGCGTGTCCCCGCGCGCGCCGCGCAGCGCGGGTTCCAGCGTCTCGAGCGCCTGTTCGGGCGCGTGGGCCGCGAGCTGCTGCCGCGCCAGTTCGATGCTGCGCCGCGGCGAGAGCCCGAGCCCGGGCCCGGTGAAGAAGAGGAACGCGACGAGGAACACGACCAGGGCCGCGACGAACAGCGGCAGGCCGACGAGGCGCGGCCGGGCGCGCGCCGCAACGGCACCGGACGGCCGCGCGCGCGCCGGCGCGACGGCGACCGGCCGGACGGCATCGCCGCCGGCCTGCGGCACGGGCCGCGCACGCAGGGCGGCGGGTGCGCCGAGCCAGCGCAGCTGCACGGCGCCGGCCGCGAACGAGTCCCCGGGCTCCAGGTCCTTGCAGAACAGCGCCTCGCCGCCGACGACGACGGTCGCGCCGGCCGCGGCGGGTTCGAGGCGGTAGCCGCGGTCGGTGCGCACGAGCCACAGCCCCGGCCCGGCACCGGCCTCCGCGGGCAGCCGGATCGCGGCGCCGTCGCCGGTGCCGAGCAGGATCCGGTCGCCCTCGACGGCCACGACCTGGGAACCGCTGCGCGAGGTGATCTCGAGCCGGTGCGGCACGGGAGGCACGGCGGTCACTTCTGCCTGGCGCTTCGCCGCGGCGGCGCCGGGTTCCAGGCCGCGTGTTTCTCGTAGGTGGCGCCCGAGCCGAAGTTCTGCACCCAGTAGCGGCCGTCGACGCCGATGCCGAACTCGCGGTGGTTGCTGTTCAGCAGGTTCCGGTGGTGCCCCGACGAGTGGCACCACGCGACGTGCGCGCCCTCCGCCGAGTCGTGCAGCGCGATGTTCTCGCTGGCCCCGAAGGGGTAGCCCGCGAGTTTCATGCGGTCGAACGGCGTGCGGCGCCCCGGCGTCGGCGAAGTGTGCGAGAAGTAGCCGAGCCGCGACATCTCCTCGGCGTGCCCCTGCGACGCGCTGCACATCTGCGGCGACAGCGCCAGCGGCCGGTGCCGGAACATCAGGCGGTACTCGTTGGTGATGCGCAGCTGCTCGCGCGCGCCGGCCGGCACCCCGCGCTGCACGATGTCGTCGAAGGCCAGGATCGCGCGCCACTCCTCGAGTTCGGCGCGCTCGGCCGCGGTGTAGCAGAAGTCGGCGAGGCCGACCGAGTCGCCGGCCGGCAGCGCGCGCGCCCATTCGACCTGCTGCAGCCGCACGGCGTCGAGTTCGCCGAGGTCGGCGAGCGCGCCGGCGACCCAGTCGAGCCGCGCGAGGTCGTCCTGCAGCGAGGCGGGCACCTTGATGCGCAGCCGGTCGTCGCCCCACGTGCGGCGCAGGGCGTCGACGCGGCGGTTGACCTCGGCCTGCACGCGGTTGTACTCGGCGAACTTCTCGCTCGAGACGGCCGGCGGCTTGTAGGGATAGAAGTAGGTCACCTCGTCGTAGATCAGGTCCCTGGCGTGCGCGCGCAGGCGGTCGAGTTCGCCGCGCTGGGCGGCGAGCCGGTCGACCTGCTTCTTCAGCGCACCGGCCTCGAGCCGCTCGATCTGCTGGCCGAGTTCGCGCTGCAGCGCCGCGGCCAGCGCGGGCAGCACGTCGGGCCCCTGCGCCAGCACGTCGGCGACGAAGCGGTCGCGCGCGCGCACGTCCTTGCCGCGCAGCAGCGGCCCGAGCCGCGCGGCGAGCTGCTGGCCGAGCTTCTGCGCCTCGATCGCCTTGACCGCGACGAAGCCGTCCTTGCCGAGTTCGTAGCCGCGCGGATCGAACGGCTCGCCGCGGCCGCGCGCGATCACCGGACCGGCGGCCTCCTTGCACCGCGCGTCGGCGCGCACGAGCCGGCCGAGCAGCGTCTCCGCGAGCGCCGTGTCGCCGCCCTTGTAGAGCAGCGTCGCCGCGCCCAGCGCCGCGGGCCCGGTCGCGTGCACCTGCTCGGCGAGCGCCATCACGCCGGACGGCGCGAGGTCGTTCCAGGCCGCGCGCACGGCGCCGTCGGCGTTGCTGCCGACCAGCACCGGACCCTCGGTCGCCTGCAGCGTCGTCGGGCGGCCCGTGCGCAGCGTGGTCTCGAGCGGGCGGCCCGCGCGCAGCGCCGCGGCGACCAGTTCGTGCCACGCGCCGAGCAGGTCGGCCTCGGCCGCGCGCGCCGCGAGCCGCGCGGCGAAGTCGGCGTCGCGGTCGGCGACCAGCGTCGCTCCCTCGCGCAGCAGCGCCGCGGCGTCGGCGAACGCGCCGGCTTCCTCCGCCGCGCGGATCTTGTCGAGCTGGGCCCGCAGCGTCGCGAGCGTCGCGCGCCGCATCGTCTCGTCGACGGCGGCGGCGACCGGCGCCGCACCCGGGCGCAGCTTCGCCAGCCGCTGTTTCTCCTCGGCGGCCGCGATCGCCGCTTCGGTCTCGCGCAGCAGCGCCACCAGCGGCTGGAACTCCGCGCCGTCGGGGAACCGGTGCCGAGCGCCCACCAGCAGCGTCACCGCGTCGCGCGGCCGGTCCGCGGCCGTGGCCCGGGCCGCCTCGGCGAGCAGGGCCTGCAGCGCCGCCGCGGCGTCCCGCCGCACCGCGGCGAGCCCGGCCTGCAGCCGCGCCACCGCCGCCGCGTCGCGCGCTTCGCCGAGTTCGGCCGACAAGCCGGCGATCGCCTGCGCGAACAGTCCCTGCCCGGCGTGCCGCTCGGCGTCCGCGATCGCGTCGGCGACCGGGTCCGCGGGCTCCGCCGGCGGCGCGGGCAGCGGCTGGGCGACCGGCGCGGGCCCGGGCGCCTCCGGGCCGGGCACCGCCGGCACGGCCTTGCGCGGGCGCCGCTCGAGCGTGCCGTGCAGCGACGAGCGCACGATGCGCGCGGCGACGCGCTGGGCTGGTTCGGCCTCGGCCTCGCGGCGCTGCAGTTCGAGGATCCACTGCGCGTAGCTGCGCTCGATCGCGGGATCGAGCACCTCGGCGGTGGTGCTCGCCACGGCCGCGCGCAGTTCGTCGAGCCGCTGCTGCTCGACCGCCAATCGCTCGAGCCGGTCGTCGGTCGCCGCCTGCCACTTGTCGCGCAGCGAAGCGAGCGTGGCCGCCGCGCGGTCGATCTCGCCCTTGTCGATCCTGCGGCGCACCTCCGCGAGGCCGGCGCGCACGCGCGAGCCTTCGTCGTTGCCCTGCACCGCGAGCCAGACCGCGGCGCCGAGCAGCAGGGCACCGCCCGCGAGGGCCAGCCAGCGCCCGGTGTGGCGCTGCCGCGGCCGGGCCGTGCGCGGCCGCACGTCGGCGAGCACGTCCTCGGGGCCGGCGGAGCGCGCGACCGACCGGCCGACGACGAGCACGGCCCGGCCGATCTCGACGCGGTCGCCGAGCTGCAGGTCCGCGGTCTCGACCGCAGTGCCGTTCACGCGGGTCGGCGCGAGCGCGACGAGGCGCACGCTCTCGCCGTGGGGCTCGAGGCGCGCGTGTGCCGGCGCGACCTGCGCTTCGCCGAGCCGCAGGCCCGCGTCCGGGCCGCTGCCGATCGTCACCGGACGGTCGTCGAGGGGATGCAGGAACGTCTGGCCGCGGTCGAGGATCTGCAGCGTGAACATCGGGCGTGGCAGCTCGGCCGCCGGGTCGACCACGGCGGCGAGTGAGGGGCCGGAGGATGCTACCGCCGCGCCCCGGCCGCCGGCAGGGGCGAGTCGCACCGCCACAACGAACCGATGCGTTCGGCCGTGGCGTCGGCGTAGGGCACGAGCGGGGTGGCGAACGAGCAGGTGCGCAGCAGGCGGGCGCCGGTGCCGGCGAGCAGGGACCGCAGCCGGTCGAACTCGGCGCCGGTCTGGTTGGCGACGACGAGCAGCCCGCCCGGCCGCACGGTCCGCACCGCACGGCGCAGCAGCCGGCCCGGGCCCAGGTGCGACAGCGGCGACCCCCACTGCAGCAGCGGAAACGCCGACAGGAAGGGGTAGAACAGCGTCACGAGTTCCTGCGGCGGCAGCGGGAGCCGCCGGAAGTCGCCGACGACGAAGCGCGTGCCGGTGCCCGCGAGCGCCGCGTGGGCCCGGCCGTGGTCGGCGCGCGAGTGGCCGTCGCGGTAGACGCGGTGGCCGTCGATCTCGACGCCGCAGAGCTGCACGAGGCGAGCCGGCCCCGGCCCGGCCCGGGCGAGCCAGCGCTGCAACGCGGTGGCGTAGTGGAACGCGCCGCAACCGACGTCGACCGCGCGCACGGTGCCGTCGGGGCCCGCCGGCACGGGCAGCCCACCGCCGAGGTGCAGCAGACGGTCAGCCAGCGCCAGGTTCTCGGCGAAGACGAGCCGCGTCGAACGGCCGCGCAGCGCCGCGAGGTCGAACGCGTGCTCGAGCCGGCGTGCGGTCGCCAGCGCGTGGGCCCGTTCCGCCGGATCGAGCCAGTCGAACAGCCCGTCCTTGGCCTCGTGCGGCAGGGCGGCGGTGCCGCGGCTCCAGCGCACGCGGTTGCGCACGGCGAACGCGAGTTCGTTGGCCGGCGCGCGCAACAGCGCGAGGGACCGCCGCAGCAGCGAGGGCATGCCGGCGTTTCGGCCGGCGCGATGCTGCCGCGTGAACGCGATCGCCGAAATCGACCGCGCGGCGGCCCCGGCCCGTGCCGGGGACCACCGCGCGCGAGGATCGCGGAGCGGCACGAGCGGGTCCGGGCCCTGGCCCGCGAGCCGATCGGCCGGCGCGATCAGGTGCCGAGCAGGATCTCGACGCCGCCCGAGGCGATGACGCCGAGCGGCGTGGCGCCGGGCGCGAACACCGCGGCCTGCGCCTGGATCAGCACGCCGAGGAACGTCGTGCCGGTCGGCGCCGTGAACGGCACGCCGGTCGCGGGCGCGATGAACAGCGAGGTGGCGGCGCCTTCGTTGTACTGGAAGCAGCCCGGCATGCCGGGGATCGGCAGGCCCGGGTTGAACTTCAGCAGGCCGAACAGCACCGCGCCGAACGGCGAGCCGACCGGGATGTTCGTCGCGTCGAGCGTGACGGTCGCGCCGGGGCTCGCGACGCCGGTGGCCGCGATGCCGAGCGGGATCAGCTCGGGGCCGTTCGACACGGTGATCGTCAGCGGCAGCTGGATCGACAGGTCGGTGCTGCCGGGGTTCTGCGATGCGCCGCCGGGCGAGTAGCCGACCAGGCGCGCGTTGCCCTGGGTGCTCGCCGTGACCCAGACGAAGTTCACGTTGCCGGACGCGGTGTCGAATTGCAGCTGCCAGGTGTCGGGTGCCGTGGTGGCGTAGCTGTAGACGCCGTCCCAGGTGATGTAGACGAAACCGCCGGCCTCCTCGAACCTGACCGGGCCGCTGCCCGCGATGCTCGGGTTGTAGTCGTGCCAGTTGCCGGCGAACGCCGTCTGCGGCCAGCCGAGGAACGTCGTGGCCACGGGGGAATACGGCGTCAGGTTGCCCGTGGCGACCGAGACGAAGCCGTTCGAGCACACCGTGAGGCTCGACGTGGTGCCGCCGCCGACCGGGAACGGCGTCGTCAGCGGGACGGTCACCTCCGCGTCGTCACCGAGCACCAGCGCGGTCGCCGCGCCGGTCGGCGCGAAGTAGGTGGCGGTGCCGGTCAGCGCGAGGTAGCCCGTGCCGATGTTGAGCATCGTCATCGACGTGCCGGTCAGGTCGAACGCGCCCGAGGTCCCGAACAGCTCGTAGAACGAGTTGAAGCTCTGCACGCAGCCGAGGCCGTAGTTCGTGTTGAAGGCAGGCGGCACGGCCTGCGGGCACGGCGTGGGAACGTAGACGTAACCCGGCACCGTCGGCAGGAAGCTCAGCAGCTGGCCCGCGAGATCGAAGGTGAGCCCGGCGTTGTTGAACAGCTGGTAGAGCGTGTCGTTCGGCGTCGTGCCGCCCGCCGACAGGTCGCTGACGCCGGGGTCGGTGCCGCCGTTCAGCACGGTGCCGACGAGGCAGTCGCCGGTCGTGCGCATCGTGACGTTCGTCGTGTAGGAGAAGTCGATCTGCCCCGACACGAAGAGCTTGAGCTGCGCGTGGAACTTCGAGTTCGAGGCGTCGCCGTACTCGATCGCGTTGTACCACGTGATCGTGGTCACGGCCGCCGTGCTGTTGACGAACACGTTGGCGTTGTTCGCAACCGTGAGGTTCAGGTCGGTCCAGAACGGGCAGACCAGCGGGCCGACCGTGTTCGCGAGCGCCGTGGTGATGCTGCCCGAGCAGCACAGGGCGCTCGGTGTGGTCGCGGCCGCCCCGTTGCGCAGGTAGATGACGCCGTTGGTGCTCGCGTAGAAGTCGGTGTAGGTGGTGCCGCCGAACGGGAACGCGAAGCCGATCGGCTGCAGCGCGCTCACGACGTCGTCACCGTTGACGATCGGCGTGCCGAGGTTGAAATCGAAGCAGGGGGACTGGGCCATGGCGGTGGTCGCCGCGAGGCCGAGGACGAGGGACACGATGCCGGTCTTGGTCACAGTGGGAACTCCAAGGGGTGGGAAGTAGACGAGGTCCAGGGTCCAGGCATGGAACGTGGACCGAGTCCCCGCAGGATACCACGGACGCGCGCGCCAGCGCGCGCCGGCAGAACTGCACCACCGCCGTGCCGCCGCGCGGCACTTGCGGTCGCCTGGATGCGACCCGTGCCGGCCTGCCCCGTGTCCCCCACCCGCGCCTCCCGGCCCGGCCCGCTCCAGGGCAATCCTCCTGCGACCGGCCGGCCCACCCCGCGCCGGCGTCCGGTCGCCAGCGGGCACTCGGCATCGAGGCCGACCGGCCGCGGCGGTCCCTTCCGCCGCCGCCCGTCGCGGCCCTACGCTGCCCGCCCCTCGATGGTCCCCGTCCCGAACCACCGCCCGCGCCGCGCCGCGAGGAGTCCGCCGTGAGCGGCTCCGCCGACCTGTCGGTGCGGGCGCTGCTCGGCAACGAGGGGCCGATCGCGCGCCGCCTGCCGGGCTACGAGCCGAGGCCGCAGCAGGTCGAGATGGCGCTGGCCGTCGAGACCGCGCTGCGCGAGGGCCGCCACCTGATCGCCGAGGCCGGCACCGGCACGGGCAAGTCGTTCGCCTACCTGCTGCCGGCGGCGCTGCACGCCGAGAGCCGCCAGGGCGAAGGGCCGGTGGTGATCTCGACGCGCACGATCGCGCTGCAGGAACAGCTCGAGCAGAAGGACCTGCCGTTCCTGCACGCGGTGCTGCCGTTCGAGTGGTCCTCGGTCACGGCGATCGGCCGGAACAACTACCTGTGCCTGCGCCGCATGCACCTCGCCGAACGCGAGCAGCACCTGTTCGAGGACCCGGCGCGGCGCGAGCAACTGCGCGCGGTGGTCGACTGGTCGCTGCGCACGGCCGACGGCACGCGCCAGGACCTGCCGTCGCCGCCGGCCGCGGAGGTCTGGGAGGAGGTGCAGGCCGAGCACGGCAACTGCCTGATGCGGGCCTGCAAGCACTTCGACCACTGCCACTGGCAGCGCGCGCGGCGGCGCATGCACTCGGCGCAGGTGCTGGTCGTCAACCACGCGCTCTACTTCGCGGACCTCGCGCTGC
The DNA here is from genome assembly GCA_016873195.1 of Planctomycetota bacterium. Lineage (GTDB taxonomy): Bacteria > Planctomycetota > UBA1135 > UBA1135 > UBA2386 > VGXW01. The sequence goes on from VGXW01000038.1 coordinate 12,112, forward strand.
GCATGGCCGGCGGCACCTACCTGCCCGCGCACCGCGCCGTGGTGTTCGACGAGGCCCACCACCTCGAACGGGTCGCCACCGAGAGCCTCGGCCTGCGGGTCGGTCCGCGCAGCGTCGGCTGGCACCTGCGGCGCCTGCACGCCCGCCGCAGCGACCGGAGCCTGCTCGCGCGCCACGGCGGCCCCGCCGCGCTGCTGCTGTGGGAGGAGGCGCACCAGCACGTCGACGCGTTCTTCGCCCGGCTCTCGGCGCGGCTGCGGCAGGGCGGCCAGCGCGAGGGGCTGCCGCTCCATGCCGAGGTGGTCGAGGAGCCGCTGACGGAGGTGCTCGGCGCGCTGGCGGGCGAGGTCGCCGCGGCGGCCGTGCGCACCGGGGAACTCGACGCGCGCATGGAGCTGCAGGCGCGGAGCAACGGCCTCGACGGGCTGTGCGCGAACCTGCGCGCGCTGTGCGTGCCGGACCCGGAGGCCGCCGTGCCGCTGGTGCGCTGGATCGAACCGTCGCGCGGCAGCGCGCAGCTGTGCGGCGCGCCGCTCGACGTGAGCCCGGCGCTGCGCCGGCACCTGTTCACGAACGGGCCGACCTGCGTGCTGACGAGCGCGACGCTGGGCACCGGCGACGACGACGGCTTCGGCTGGCTCCGGCGCCAGCTCGGCATCGACGCCGCGGCGCCGCTGCGGCTCGGCTCGCCGTTCGACTACGACCGCGCGGTCGAACTGCGCCTCGAGGAGGCGATGCCGGACCCGGCGGCGGACGGCGATGCGTACCGCGACGAGGTCGTCGCGCGCACGCTGCAGCACCTGCTCGACAACGGCGGCCGCGCGCTCGTGCTGTGCACGTCGTGGGAGTTCGTGCGCAACGTCGCGGCGGGGCTGCGACCGGCGCTCGAATACCGCGGCATCGAGCTGCTCGTGCAGGGCGAGGCGCCGCTGGCGCGGCTCCTGCAGCAGAAGCGCGCGGCGCCGACCTCGGTGCTGGTCGGCACCGACAGCCTGTGGGAGGGCATCGACGTGCGCGGCGACGCGCTGACGCTGGTCGTGATCACGCGGCTGCCGTTCCAGAGCCCCGGCCATCCGCTCGTGCAGGCCCGGCTCGGGGCGCTGCGCGCGCAGGGGCGCGATCCGTTCGTCGAGCATTCGCTGCCCGAAGCGATCCTGAAGTTCCGCCAGGGTTTCGGCCGGCTGATCCGGAGCCAGCAGGACCGCGGCAAGGTCGTGATCCTCGATCCGCGCGTGCGCACCAAGGGCTACGGGCGGCGCTTCCTCGCCGCGTTGCCGTTCGCGCCGGACCGCTGGGGGTGGAGCCAGGACGGGTAGGCGCGGATTACGGCCCGAGCCCGCGGTTTTCGCGCCGCCTCGTTGCCCTTCTGCAGCGAGGTGACCCATGACCATCCACCGCGAGCACCGGCACGAAACCCCGACACCCGAGACCATCGGCAGCCGCATCCGCATCGTGCGCGGCCAACGCGTGCTGCTCGACGAGGATCTGGCGCGGCTCTACGGCGTGAGGACGAAGGCGATCAACCAGGCCGTCGCACGCAACCCCGACCGGTTCCCGCCCGACTTCGTCTTTCCCATTGCCAGCAACGAGGTTGCGATCTTGAAGTCCCAGTCCGTGACTTCAAGTTGGGGCGGCAGGCGCAAACCCGCCCTGGCCTTCACCGAGCAGGGCGTGGCGATGCTGTCGAGCGTGCTGCGCTCGGCCCGCGCCTGTCGGGTCAACGTCGCGATCATGCGCGCCTTCGTCCGCCTGCGCGCGCTGCTCGCCGACCACCAGGAGCTCGCGGCGAAGGTCGCGGAACTGGAACGGAAGTCGGACCTGCACGACGAACGCATCGCCGCCGTATTCGAGGCGATCCGCCAGCTGCTGCAGCCGCCCGGGCCGCCTGACCCGCCCGACCGCATCGGCTTCCACCGCCCGCCGTGACCCGGAGCGACAGGTCCGCGCCGCGGCCGGCCACGGTGTGCTATCTGTTTGATATCATCCTGACATCACCACCATGAACACCTCCCGCGAACTCGCCTACCCGCAGCCCGGCTCCGGCCTGCCGAACCTGCTGCTCGGCATCCTGTTCCTGCTCGCCAGCATCGCGCTGATCGTCGGCGGCGGCATCGCCATCGACAGCCGCCAGGAGGAACTCGGCGTGCCGGTGCTGATCCTCGGCATCCTCGGCGTGCCCGCGTCGCTCCTGTTCCTGCGCGGCCTCGTGATCGTGAACCCGAACCAGTCGCGGGTCGTCGTGCTGTTCGGCAACTACCGCGGCACGCTGCGCGAGCACGGCTTCTACTGGGTCAACCCGTTCACCGTGCGCCGCGCGATCAGCCTGCGCGCGCACAACTTCAACAGCGACAAGCTGAAGGTCAACGACCTGCGCGGCAACCCGATCGAGATCGGCGCCGTGGTCGTCTGGCGCGTGCGCGACACCGCGCAGGCGGCCTTCGACGTCGAGGACTTCGAGTCCTACGTGCAGGTGCAGACCGAGTCGGCGCTGCGGCACATGGCCTCGCAGCACCCCTACGACTCGCCGCACGACACCGAGGTGTCGCTGCGCGGCACCACCGACGCGATCCACACCGAGCTGCAGAAGGAACTCACGCAGCGGCTGCAGACCGCGGGCATCGAGGTGCTCGAGGCGCGGCTGTCGCACCTCGCCTACGCGCCCGAGATCGCCGGCGCGATGCTGCAGCGGCAGCAGGCCGAGGCGATCATCGACGCGCGCAAGCGCATCGTCGACGGCGCGGTCGGCATGGTGCACATGGCGCTCGACCTGCTGAAGGAGAAGGACGTCGTGACGCTCGACGACGAGCGCAAGGCGCAGATGGTCAGCAACCTGCTCGTCGTGCTGTGCAGCGAGCGCGGCACGCAGCCGGTCGTCAACACGGGCACGCTCTACGGGTGAGCCTTGGCCGACGACAAGAAGGGCTTCCTGCTGCGGTTGCCGCCGGCGCTGCTCGACGAACTGCGCCGCTGGGCCGAGCAGGAGATGCGCAGCATCAACGGCCAGATCGAGTGGCTGCTGCGCGAGGCGCTGGTGCGGCGGCTCGGCGCGGACCCGACCGACAAGAAGGCCGCGGCGCGGCGCGAGCGGCGCTCCGGCTGACGCCCGTCAGCGCGAGCCGCCGAACAGCACGCGCACGTTGCGGTCGCCGGGCCCGTGCGTGTTCCAGGCCAGGAACAGGTCCAGCAAGCCGTCGCGGTTCCAGTCGCCGAGGTCGAGCGACAGCACCGCGTCGCGGTCGCCGACGCGCGACGGCGAGACGACGCGGCGATCGGCGAACACGCCCGGCTCGGCGCTCAGGTGGTACGAGACGGTCGTCGAGCGCACGCCGCCCGTCGACCGGCGCTCGACGACGGTGACCACGTCGATGCTGCCGTCGCCGTCGACGTCGCCGAGGCGCAGCGACCGCACGTCGCCGGCGGGCAGCTGGCGCGGCGAGGACAGGCTCTCGACGAACTCGGCGATCGCGACGTGCCCCTGCTGGCCCTGCACCGGCGCCGTGTTGCGGTAGAGCCGCAGCGTGCCGTCGTTCGCCGCGGCGACCAGCAGGTCGACGAGCCCGTCGCGGTCGAAGTCGGCGGCCGCGACCTTGGTCGGCGCGCTGCCCGCGAGCAGCACCTGCGGGCCGCCCGGCGCGGCGCTCGCCTCGAAGCGGTCCTGTTCGGGCGTGGCGCCGGCCACGTAGCGGTAGAACCGCACGTGGTCGCCGTCGATCGCGCCGGGGCTGCTGCCGACCGGCACCGCCAGCGCGAGTTCGAGCCGCTGCGTCAGCCCGGCGCCCGCGGCCGCGAAGTCGCCGAGCGCGAAGCCCGTGGCGTTGCCGTGCACTGGCGTCGCGACGGCGGGCGCGAAGAACGGGAACTCGTCCGGCCGCGGGTCCGGCTTGCCGCGCAGCAGGGCCAGCAGCGCGTCGCCCTCGCCCGGCGACGGCACCGCGAACAAGAGCAACGCGACGAGGTCGGGCACCGAGTCGCCGTCGACGTCGGCGACCTGCAACCGCGAGCCGGCCGCCAACGCCGCGGTGCGCAGGCGCGGTGCCGGCGCGAGCAGGCGCAGCTCCCCGGACCAGGCCGACGGCGCCTGCCCCGGCCCGCCCGCCGCTTCGGGCCACCAGACCAGCAACCGCGACGTCGCGTCGGCGAACAACAGGCCGTCGATCTGGCCGGCCGGCGCAGGCAGCAGCAGCATCGTCGGCGGCAGGATGCCCGGCGCTTCGAGGCTGCCGACCGGCCGCGGGAAACCACCGAACCCGTCGTTCTCGAGCAGGTCGACCCCGCCGGCGCGGCCCAGCGCGAGGTCGCGCACCGAGCCCGTGCCGGCGACGCTGATCGGCCGGAAGTTGCCGCCGGCGATGCCCTCGACGTCGAGGCTCCAGAAGGCTCCCGCGTCCGGCGGCAGCAGCACCAGGGACTGGGCATCGCCGCCGAGCAGCAGGCGCGTCGACAGCCGCCGCTCGATCGCGCCGTCGACGAGGCTCTCGTGCACGACGAACACGGCCTTCGCCTCGCCGGTCAGCGGCGTGGCCGGGAACGCGCGGCCGAAGTGCATCGCCGCGATGTTGCGCGGCAGTTCGGCGCCGGTCTCGACGCCGCCCGGGATCGGCTGGAAGCCGTTCTGCTGGAGCCGCAGCATGCCGACCGACGCGACGGTCGGCACGCCGCGCACGCCGATCGCGAGTTCGATCGTGTTGCCCTGATCGAGATCGGCCGCGAGGCTCACGCCGAGCGGGTTGGTCGGGCTGATCGTCACGCTGCCTACGTCCGGCGACGTGAACGTGCGCGGCGCGCTCTGCACGAGCACCGCGATCAGCGGCGGCGTCGGCCCGGTGCCCGGCGGGTCGGCCGGCAGTCCGGCGATCACGAGGCCGAGCGACTGCAGGGGACCGTCGGCGCACGCGTGCAGCCCCACCGCCGGCGAATCCGGGTCGGCCGCGTAGCCCGGGATCGTGAGGTCGAGCGGCACGGCGGGGCCGAAGGTCCCGTCGCCGCGGCCGTAGGCGACGTCGAGCTGCATCGCCGTGCCGCTGACCACGGCGACGTCGAGGAACGAGTCGCCGTCGAGGTCGGCGATCTCGGTCGCCTCGTACCGCATCGGGCGCACCGGCACGAACACCGGCGGCGCGAACGCCGGCGCGCCGACGCCGGACGGGCGCGCGAGGCGGACCTGCGGCTGCAGGCCCGCCGGGGCGTTCGGGCCGGGCACCAGCAGCACGTCGGGCAGACCGTCGTGGTCGAAGTCCGCGATGCGGCAGCGCGCCGTGCCGGGATCGCCGGCGATGCGGTGCGCGGCGCCGAGCGGGGTCTCTGGCTTCGCCTGGCCGAGCACCAGGTGGTGCACCGCGGTCGCCGCCCCCTCGTTGGCGATGAACATGTCCGGCACGCCGTCGCCGTCGAAGTCCCCGGCGCACAGATCGCGCGGAATACGCTCCGCGGCCGCCCCCGGGTCGCCGATCCGGCGCCGCGAGCCGAACCGCTGGAACATGCCGTTCTCCTGCGCGAGCAGCAGCTGCAGGCAGCCGACGCCGCCCTCCTCGGTCAGCACGGCGAAGTCCGGCGCTTCGTCGCCAGCCGGGGCCGCGTCGAGCGCGATCGGCGCCACCGCGACCGGCGACTGCGGCACGACGGCGCCGCGCGGGCCGAAGAACGGATCGGGGTTGGCGTAGAGGAACAGGCCGCTCTCGACGACCTCGGCGACGACGCCCTCGAGCTGCACGCGCAGCACGACGTCGCCCTGGCCCGGGCGGCCGTCCGGCGACGCAGGCATCGCGAACACGAGCCGGTCGCGCCCCGAGTCGGCCGTGCGGAAGTCCTCGCGCGGCAGCGCCGTGACGCGGCCGCCCTTGCGGAACGACAGCGTCACGGCGGCGAACGACAGCGGTGCCGGACCCGGCACGACCGTGAAGTCGTGCGGCACGAGCGCGGTGCCGATCAGCGTCACGAGGTTGCCGCCGGTCGTCGCGCCCTGGCTCGGCAGGGCCAGCGCGACGTCGGGCCGGTAGTAGACGTCGGTCACCGAGGTCGACTGTCCCGACACGGCGTCGCGCACGAACAGCTCCATGCGGTCGGGGAACTGGCTGCCGGGCACCGCGGCCGAGACGATCGCCTCGCCGGCGGCCGCGGTCGGCAGCAGCACGAGGCCGGTGCAGACGCGCACGATCGGCGGCGCCGCGGTGCCGGGCTCGACGAGCTGCGTCGGATCGCGCGTGGCGACGAGCATCTGCAGGTTGTCCGCGTCGCCGTGGCGCAGCCCGCGCACGCGCACCTCCGCGCGCTCGCCGAACGGGGACAGGAACCGCTCCGTGGCGCCGCCGCCGAGCACCAGCGTCGCCTCGAGCTGCCGCGCGAGCACCACGGCGGCGGCGGGTGCGACGTCGCGGTCGTCGACGAGCACGCGCAGCCGGCCGGCGACGTCCGCCGCCTTCGGGTCGCCGGCTGCGGCGACGATCGGCGCGGTGGCGAGCGTGAACGTGATCGACGTCGAGCCGCCCTGCCCCGCGACCGCCACCGTGGGCTGCGCGACCGCGACACCGGCGGCCTCGAGCCGCACCTCGAGGCGCGAGCCGGTCGGCACCAGCAGGTTGGCGACCACGACCGTGCGCACGGAGTTCTCCACCGGCATCAGCGGCAGCACGGGCGACAGGCTGAGTTCGGGCGGTCGCACCTCGGCGGCCCCGCCGCCGCCCTGGCTGCCCGCGACGCCGGCGATCAAGCCAGCGCCGCAGCCCGCCCCGAGCAAGGCCAGCACGGCGGCGGCGACGCTGCGCACGAGTGCACGGGCGGTCGGCATGTCCTGGTCCGAAGTCTACCCCACGCGGCGGCGCCCGGCCGGCCCGAGGCAAGCGCCCGGATTCCCGGTCGCACCGGCGGTCACCACAGCCGCGCGGTGCCGAGCAACCGCGCGGGGTCGCAGCACCAGGAGAGCGCGCGGCAGAGGTCCTTCACGACCGGATCGGTGTAGAGGTCGTAGCTGCGCTGGTTGTGCGGGCCGACGCCGTGTTCGGCCGAGAAGCTGCCGCCGAAGCCGCGCACGGCGAGCTCGTAGACGCGCTCCTGCAGCGCCGCCGCGGTCCCGGCCGCGGCGCCTTCGGGCCCGCCGGGTCCGCCCAGCACGAGCACGAGGTGCGTGCCGCCGTCGCCCCAGTGGCCGTAGTCGCACAGCCGCACGCCGGGGAACGACGCCCGCAGCAGCTCCGCCACCGCGGCGGTGAACGCCGGCAGCGCAGCGCGCGGCAGGCCGACGTCGAACGCGAGCGATTCGCCCTCGGCCCGCAGGCTCTCGCTGACGCGGTGCCGGATCGCCCAGAACTCCGCGCCGTCGCCGAACACCGCGTCGGGCACCGCCGGCCCGGCCGCCTCGAGGTGTGCCTGCAGCCGCGCCTGCAGCACGGCGTCGAGGTCGAGCAGCCCGGCCGGCAGCGCGGTCGCGAGCCCGACCAGCACCGCGTAGGGCGGCAGTTCGCGGAACGGCGCGCGCAGCTCCGGGTGGTGCACGAACACCGGACGCAGCGCGCTCTCGCCGATCACCTCGAACGCCTCGAGCAGTTCGCCGAGCCCGTCCTCCAGCGCCTGCAGCAGCCCGAGCACGGCGGCGCCGTCGCGGCACGCGACCAGCGCCGCGGCGCGCTGCTGCGGCAGCGGGGCCACCTGCAACACGGCGCGCGAGACCACGCCGAACAGACCGGCGGTGCCCGTGAACAGCTGCCTCGCGTCGAGGCCCGTGTTGTTCTTGCGCAGCGCGTGCAGCAGGGACAGCACGCGGCCGTCGCCGAGCACGACTTCGAGCCCGAGCAGGTTCTTCCGCACGTCGCCGTAGCGCAAGAGGCGCGTGCCGCCGGTGTTGGTCGCCACCATGCCGCCGATCTGCGGGTCGGCGCCGAGGTCGACCGGGAACCACAGGCCGTGCGGCGCCAGCGCCGCGTTGAGCTGGCTCAGCCGCACGCCGCCGTCGGCGAGCACGGACCGGCCGGCGCGGTCGACCTCGATCGTGCGGTCGTGCCGGTCGAGGCTCAGCACGACCATCGTGCCGCTCGGATCGGGCGTCGACGCCGCGACGAGCCCGGTGTTCGCGCCCTGCGCGATCACGCGCGCGCCGTGCTCGCGGCAGAGCCGCAGCGCCGCGGCGATCTCGGCGGTCGACCTCGGCCGCACGACGCAGCGCGCCACGCCCTTCCCGTAGCGCCAGCCCTGCTCGTAGCGCGCGCGGTCCGCCGGGTCGGTCAACACGGCGCCGGGACCGAGAGCGGCCGCGAGGGCCTCGGCGAGGGCATCGGTCATCGCCTGAACGTAGCGAGCGCGCCGCCCCGGCACACGGCGCGGCCCGTGGGCCAGGCTCCGGAAGGCCACCCCGACAAGTTCGGCGTCGCCTCGGGCGGCGTTCCCCGCCAGAATGCCCGGATCCTCCGTCCCCCGACCCAGAGACCGCCATGAACGACTCCCGCTCCGTGCCCTCCCCGGCGCCGTCGCGCCGCGACTTCCTGGTCCGATCGGCCCTCGCCGCGGGTGCCGCGCCGGTGCTGGCGGGTTGTGCGAGCACGTCCAGGGCCGCGCCGATCCCGAAGGCCGCCCCCGGCGCGCCGCTGCGGCAGGACGCGCCCGTGAAGATCGGCGTGATCGGCACCGGCGGCATGGGCACCGCGCACTGCAACGCGTTCGCGCGCCTCGCCAAGGCCGGCCGCTTCGACTGCCGGATCGTGGCGCTGGCCGACGTCTGCGACGAGCGCCTCGCGCACTGCCAGAAGCAGCTGCAGGACGAATGGCAGAAGGACGTGAAGGTCGACACCTACAAGGACTACACGCAGCTGCTCGCGCGCAAGGACCTGCACGGCGTGCTGATCGCCTCGCCGGAGCACTGGCACAGCAAGCAGGCCGAGGACACGATCGCGTCGGGCAAGGACGTCTACTGCGAGAAGCCGATGACCCTGCACGTCGAGGACGCGTTCCGCCTCTGCGACGTGATGCAGCACAACCCCGAGCGGCTGCTGCAGGTCGGCACGCAGTACATCACCGAGCAGCGTTACCTGGAGACCGGCAAGCTGATCAAGTCGGGCGCGGTCGGCCTGCCGACGTGGTCGCAGACCTCCTACTGCCGCAACAGCAAGGACGGCGAGTGGAACTACTACGAGATCAACCCGGAGTGGCAGCCGGGCGTGAACCTCGACTGGGAGGGCTGGTGCGGCCCGTCCGGCAAGGCGCCGTGGGATCCGAAGGTCTACGCGCGCTGGCGCCGCTACAAGCGCTACTCGACGGGCATCATCGGCGACCTGCTCGTGCACCAGATCACGCCGCTGATCCGCGCGCTCGACCAGGGCTGGCCCGTGCGCGTCGTCGCGAGCGGCGCGCACATCGTCGACAAGGCGATGGAGAACCACGACCAGGTCAACCTCAACGTCGAGTTCGAGACCGGCCACGTCCTGACGGTCGCCGGTTCGACCTGCAACGAGGAGGGCGTGCCGCCGATGGTCCGCTGCAACAAGGCGACGATCTTCCTCGGCAACATGTCCGAGGTCGTGGTGCGCCCACAGCGTATCTGGGCCGAGGAGGTCGAGGAGCAGAAGATCCCGTGCAAGGTCGCCAGGGACCAGCAGGACGAGCTGCGCGTCGACTGGATCGAGTCGATCCGCACGCGCCGGCCGAACCTGAGCCAGGTCGAACTCGGCACCAAGGTCATGGTGATCGTCGATCTCGCGAGCCGCTCGCTGTGGACCGGCAAGGCGTTCGGATTCGACCCGAAGACGCGCGCGGTGAGCGCCTGCTGATGCCGGGGCCGCCGGTGCGCCTCGCCCTGCCGGCGATGGCGACGCGCTTCGAGCTCGCGCTCGCCGGCGGCGACCCCGTGCGCCTGCGCGGTGCTGGCGAACAGGCCCTCGCGGCGATCGCCGAGTGCGAGGCCACGATCAGCCCGTTCGTGCGCGGCAGCGCGATCGCGCGCGTCAACGCGGCGGCCGGCGGACGGCCCGTGCGCGTCGATCCGTTGACGTTCGAGCTGCTGCTCTGCTGCCGCGAACTGCACCGGACGAC